>CACZQL010000036.1 GCA_902783365.1 uncultured Bacteroidia bacterium
AGATATCGGCCTGATGAAGATGCTGCCCAACATGACCGTCATCGTGCCTTGCGACTACAACCAAACCAAAAACGCCACCATCGCGGCAGCGGAATACGACGGCCCTGTGTATCTCCGCTTCGGTCGCCCCAAAGTGCCGAACTTCACCCCAGCCGACGAGAAATTCGTCATCGGGAAAGCCCAACTGCTGCGCGAAGGTAGCGATGTCTCCATCTTCGCCTGCGGACACCTCGTGTGGAAAGCCCTCGAAGCAGCGGAAATCCTCCTTGAAAAAGGAATCAACGCCGAAGTCATCAACATCCACACCATTAAACCCCTCGATGTGGAAGCCGTGCTTCGTTCCGTAGCCAAGACCCGCCACGTGGTCACCGCCGAAGAACACCAGCGCAACGGAGGTCTCGGCGACAGCATCGCCCAAGTGCTGGCCCTCAACGACCCCTGCCGCATGGAGATGGTCGCCGTCAACGACGTGTTCGGCCAAAGCGGCACCCCCGACGAACTCCTGAAAGCCTATCACCTCGATACACCCGATATCGTGGAAGCGGCGATGAAGGTGAGAGGTGAAAGGTGAAAGGTGAAAGGTAAGTTAAATTTTTATAGTATGAAAAAAAATTATTTATTTTTATTTATTATTTTTGGTCTCCTTTTGTCGAGTTGTGGGACCAAAGAGAAGGTTGCAGAGCGTCCGAAAGCGGTCAATGTAATCTATATGATTGGCGACGGAATGGCCTTGCCTCAGGTTTTTGGCACCATGCTCGCCACCGGTGAAGAACTGGCATTCAGTCAATTCCCCTATATTGGGGTGGTCGATACCCGGTCCGCCAGCAACGACATCACCGACTCGGCGGCAGGCGGCACCGCGCTGGCCTGCGACAAGAAAACCAAGAACGGCATGGTGGGCATGGATGTGGATACCCTTCCGATGCCAACCATCCTGGACGTCCTGGCCGACGAAGGCAAAGCCACCGGCATCGTGGTGACCTGCTATGCTGGCCACGCCACTCCCGCCGACTTCTTCGCCAAAGTGCCCAAACGCTCCATGTACGAGGATATCGCCATGCAGATGGCCGAGTCGGACAAACTCAACGTGATGATTGGCGGTGGTCGCAAACACTTCAATCAGCGCAAAGACAGCCTCGACCTCATCCAGCGCATGGAAAACGAGTTGGGATGGAAAGTGTATGACACCCTCGCCGACATCGACACCGCTTGCACGAAATATGCGGTACTGGCTGCTGATGGACACATGCCCATCGCCTCGGAGCGCGGCAACTTCCTTCCCGAAGGCGTGAAGACTGCCCTGAAAACCTTGTCGCAAGACAAAGACGGTTTCTTCCTGATGGTGGAAGGCTCACAAATCGACTTCGCCTGCCATGCCCACGACTCGGTGTACATGGTGGACGAGACGGTGGATTTCAGCAACGCCGTGCAGGTGGCCCTCGACTTCGCCAAGGCGGATGGCAACACCCTCGTGGTGGTGACCGCCGACCATGAGACGGGCGGCCTCACCATGATCGACCCGAAAGGCCATTATTCCAACGTGTCGTTCAATTATTCCACGGGCAGCCACACCTGCCTCCCCGTCATGATTTATGCCTACGGCCCGGGGGCCGAGCTCTTCACGGGATGGATGCAGAACAACGAGGTGAAAGGCAAAATTCTGAAGGCATGTGGTATTGAACCTCAAACGGTTGCCAACGATTCCGAGCAGACGATTGCCCCCGTGGTGGGAAATTTCGATTCAAACCCCTCCAATTAA
Organism: uncultured Bacteroidia bacterium; assembly: GCA_902783365.1. GTDB lineage: Bacteria > Bacteroidota > Bacteroidia > Bacteroidales > F082 > Limimorpha. The sequence continues at coordinate 1,760 of CACZQL010000036.1, forward strand.
TTTTTCTAACCATCTTGCGCCCTCCGGGCGCGGAGACGTATGGGTTATTCCAATTCTAATCATCTTGCGCCCTCCGGGCGCAGAAACGAATGGGCGCCAGATTCTAATATCTAGCGCCCATTCTTCTTGCTTCTTACTTCTTACTTCTTCCTTCTTACCCCTCCAAATACGTGTATCCATACAATCCTGACCGGTAATTGGAGAGGAATTCCTTGCCTTCCTCCACGGTGATGCGGCCCTCCTTGACGCACTTCGTCACCCAGGTCTCCACCGTGCGGACCAGCTTCTTGGGACTGTACTGCACATACTCCAACACATCGGCGATGGTCTCACCGTCAATGACTTGGTCGATGTAATAACCTTTTTCATCCACCGAGACGTGCACTGCGTTGGTGTCGCCGAAGAGGTTGTGGAGGTCGCCCAAGATCTCCTGATAGGCACCCACCAAAAACACACCTATATAATAATGCTCCTTGTCGGTGAAAGAGTGCAGCGGGATGGTATGCTGGGTGGACTTGGCCACAAAGTTGGTGATCTTGCCGTCGCTGTCGCAGGTGATGTCCTGCAAGGTGGCGAGATGCGTGGGGTTCTCATCCAAACGCTGGATGGGAATGATGGGGAAGAGCTGGTCGATGGCCCAGAGGTCGGGCAGCGACTGGAACAGGGAGAAATTGCAGAAATACTTGTCGGCGAGCAACTTGGGCAATGAGGTAAAGTCCTCGGGAACACGCTTCAGGCTGTTGGCAATGTGATTCACCTCACGGGCGATGCTCCAGAACAGACGTTCCACCTTGGCGCGCGACTTGAGGTCGAGCAAGCCCAAGCTGAACAGGTTGAGAGCTTCTTCGCGAATCTCCTGGGCATCGTGCCAAATCTCCAAAGAGGAATTCTTGGTGAGCTCGTCCCACGACTCGTAAAGCTCCTTGATCAGCTCATGGTCTTCTTCCTCAGGCTCCTCATTGTCGTCCCATTCGGGCAACGAGGTCTTCTCCAACACCTCGAAGATGAGCACGGAGTGATGGGCGGTAAGGGCACGCCCCGACTCGCAGATGACGTTGGGGTGGGGGAGGTCGTTTTTGTCGCAGGCATCAACGATGGTGTATATCGCGTTGTTGGCGTACTCCTGGATGCTGTAGTTGACGGAGGATGCGCTGCTGGAGCTGGTACCATCGTAATCAACACCGAGACCGCCGCCCATATCGACAAACTCGATGTTGTAGCCCATTTTGTGAAGCTGCACATAGAACTGGGCCGCCTCACGCAAGGCCACGTTGATTTTCTTGATCTTGCTGACTTGGCTTCCAATATGGTAGTGGACGAGTTTCAGGCAGTCTTTCATGTCATGCTCCTCAAGGAAGTCGAGGGCCTCAAGCAACTCGGAAGAGGTGAGGCCGAACTTGCTGCCGTCGCCGCCTGACTCTTCCCATTTGCCGGCACCGGAGCTGGCCAGCTTGATGCGCACGCCCAGGTTAGGGGTCACCTTGAGCCGGCGGGCAATCTTGGCGGTGGCCTTCAACTCATTGAGCTTCTCGATGACGATGATGATCTTGCGGCCCATCTTCTGAGCGAGCAAGGCCAGCTCAATGAACTCCTCGTCTTTGTAGCCATTGCACACAATCAGCGAGTCGGAGTCCGTGCCGAGGGCGATGATGGCGTGAAGCTCAGGCTTGGAGCCGGCCTCAAGGCCGATGTTGCATTTCTTGCCATGACTCACAATCTCCTCAACCACGGGACGCATCTGGTTCACCTTGATGGGCATCACCACGAAGTTCTGGCCGTGGAACTCATATTCCTTGGCCGCCTCTTTGAAACAAGAGTCAATCTTGTTGATGCGGTCGTCGAGAATGTCAGGGAAACGCACCAGCATGGGCGCGGAAACATCCCTGAGCGCCAGCTCGTCAACAAGCTCCGGAAGATCCACCGAAGCGCAACCCTCTTTGGGTGTCACCATCATGTGGCCCTTCTCGTTAATGGAAAAATAAGTGCCGCCCCAGCCTTTCACATTGTAAAGGTCCTCGGAGTCTTCAATACGCCATTTTCTCATTGTATCTCTGTTTTGTGTGTTGTTTGGTTTGCAAAAGTACAATTTTATCTTATAAAAAAGAAAAAATGCTAATTTTGCGTCTTTAATTTGTCATGTTTCATGATGCGTCTCATTGCCGATGCCGGTTCCACAAAGATCACCTGGGTGCTTCAAGTCCAAGGGCAGGAAACCCTGCGCTGTGAAACCCCGGGGTTCAACCCCAACTACGCCGAACTCTCCTTGTTGGAAAACATGGTTTCGGGACTGCCGGATATTCCCGATGGAGTAGAAACAGTTGAATATTACGGCACAGGCTGTGGCGCCGAAGCCAACAGAAAAAAGATCGAAAGGGTGTTGCGCCACCGTTTTCCACAAGCCCGCATCGAAGTGGATACCGACATCATGGGAGCCGCTCGCGCCTTGTTCGGTAATCAACCTGGCATTGCCTGCATCCTTGGCACCGGAGCCAACTCCTGCCTTTACGACGGTCACGCCATCATCAACCAGGCCGTCTCGCTGGGCTATCTCGTGGGGGATGAGGGAAGCGGTTGTTATATCGGACGCCAATTGGCCCGTTCCTATTTCTATGGCTTCATGCCGGAAGATCTCCGCACTTCGTTCCAGCAGGAGTACTCATTGAACCTTCCCGGATTCATCAACCGGGTGTATCACCAACCCGAAGCTTCCAAATATCTTGCGGGATTCACCCGTTTTGCGGGCCTCCATCAAAGCCACCCATTCATCCAACAACTGGTATCCACCTGTTTCGACGCGTTCGTGGAGGCGTTCATTCTCCGCTATGAGCCATGCCACTCGCTGCCTGTAGGTTTCGTGGGGTCCGTGGCCTGGCATTTCCAGGATTTGCTGCGCAACGTGATGGAGGGTCATTCCCTGCGATTGGAAACAGTGTTGAAATCACCCCTATAGATACAAGCTTATGGCAACTCCAAAGCCTCTTCCATCGTGATCCATTGATATTCAGGATCTCTGCGAAGCCATGTCATCTGACGTTTGGCGTAATGTCTCGTGTTCAGCTTGATTTGTTCGATGGCCTCCATCAGGCTGCATTTGCCATCAAAATAGTCGAACAGTTCTTTATAGCCTACCGTGTTCAAGGCATTGCGGCGCCGATAGGGAAGGAGCCTCCGTGCCTCATCGACCAAGCCTTCCGACAACATCTGTTCCACCCGAAGGTTGATGCGGTTATACAACTCCTGGCGGTCCCAAAGCAGGGCATACTTCACGATGTTGAAGTCGCGATGAGCCGCGCTTTGGGTTCGGAATGAGGTGAAGGTGCAACCCGTTTGGTAGCACACCTCCAAGGCCCGTTGTAATCGCCGGGGATTCTTCCAATCCACCTCTTTCCAATACTCGGGATCCAGGCGTTGCACTTCCTGCTGCATGGCGGTCAGCCCGCCCTCACGATAGAGTTGGCTCACCCGCTGACGTACCTCCATGTCGATGTCGGGCATGGCGTCGATGCCTCGGCACACTGCATCAATAAACAAGCCCGAACCACCCGTGAGAATCACTTTGTCGTGTTGCTTGAAAAGACGCTCTAACAAGCGTAGTGCCTCTTGCTCATAGGTAGCCACATCATAGTCATTTAAAATACTAATATTCTGAATGAAATGATGCTTTACTTCATGTAATTCTTTAAGTGATGGAACGGCGGTGCCGATACGCATTTCCTTATAAAATTGGCGGCTGTCGGCAGAAAGAATCTCTGTGTTCCAGCGTTTGGCGAGGGCGATGGAGGTGGAGGTCTTGCCCGATGCGGTAGGTCCTGCAATCACCACCAAGGTCCCTTGGCGCGGAGTAACGTTGTCCATGACCTCCATCATAGCTTGCTCGGCACCGGGCCCTGGTTGTTGGCGATTACGGGGGCTTCGATTTCCTTCACCACGGTAAGTCCCTGTTCAGCCCCGAGTCGTTTCATAAAAGCGTACGCTTCCTCAAAATTATTTCCAATCACGCCGTCGAGAATGGCCTCGCGGATAGCGTTTTTGATGACACCCACCTCGCGCCCTTCGGCAAGCCCGAAGGTCTCCATGATGGAGGTACCGTCGATGGGCGGCTGCCAGTTGCGAAGGTGGTCCTTGGCCTCGATCTCTTTCAGCTTCTCCTTCACAATCTCGAAGTTATGGCGGTATTGTTTCACCTTTTCCTCGTTTTTGGAGGTGATGTCGGCATTGCAGAGAATCATCAGGTCGTCGATGTCGTCGCCGGCGTCGAAGAGGAGTCTCCTCACGGCGGAGTCGGTGACGATGTCTTCGGCCAACACGATGGGGCGGAGGTGGAGCAGCACCAGCTTCTCCACATATTTCATCTTCTCGTTGAGAGGGAGCTTCAATTGTCCGAAGATCTTCGGCACCATCTTGGAGCCTTTGAACTCATGTCCATGGAAGGTCCATCCGATGCCGTCCTCCCAGCGTTTGGTCTGGGGTTTGGCGATGTCGTGCAGCAGGGCGGCCCAACGCAGCCAGAGGTTGTCGCTCACCTCGGCCACCTGGTCTAGCACCTGCATGGTATGGTAGAAATTGTCCTTGTGCCCCCTTCCGTGAATCACCTCCACGCCTTTCAGCAGGGTGAGTTGGGGAAGGATGTATTTCAGCAGTCCGCATTCGTCCAACAACACGAAACCCATGGAGGGGCGCGACGACATCATGATCTTGTTCAGCTCGTCGGTGATGCGCTCCATGGAGACGATTTTGATGCGTTCGGCATTGCGCGCAATGGAGTAGAAGGCGTCGGGGTCGATATAGAAGTGAAGCTGGGTGGCGAATCGGATGGCGCGCATCATGCGCAGCGGATCGTCGGAGAAGGTGATGTCGGGGTCGAGGGGAGTGCGTATGTTCAGGTCCTCCAAGTCGCTCATCCCGTCGAAGGGGTCCAAAAAGGCTCCGAAGTCGTCTTCGTTGATGCTGATGGCCATGGCGTTGATGGTGAAGTCGCGGCGGTTCTGGTCGTCTTCCAAGGTTCCGTCCTCCACCACCGGCTTTCGGCTGTTGCGGTCATACGACTCGCGCCGGGCTCCCACAAACTCGATCTCGACACCACGGTACTTGATCATGGCGGTGCCGAACGCGCCGTAGTACTTGACCTCTTTGTTGCCGGGCAGGTGCGAGGCCACCTTCTTGGCCAAGGCGATGCCGCTTCCCACCGTCACGATGTCGATGTCGTTCGACTTCCTCCGTAGCAGGATGTCCCTGACGTAGCCGCCAATGACATAGCCTCTCACGCCCAGTTCCTTGCACGACTGGGAAATCATCCTGAACAACGGGTTGTCAATATGTTTCTTGAAGTCATATTCCATCAGGTCAAGTGTTTACGGGTGCCTCAATCTCTTTGGTTTGGGAAGGGGAGATGTGGATGGAGATCTCCTGGCTCGTCTCGTCGAGGTCGATGAGGATGGTGCTTCCTGGACCGCAGGGGTTCTGGATGAGCTCTTCGGCCAGGCCGTCCTCCACATATTTCTGAATGGCGCGTTTCAGCGGACGAGCGCCAAACTGGTCGTCCCAGCCCTTCTCGGCGATGAAGTCCTTGGCTTTCTCGGTGAGTTCCATCCGGTACCCCATCTCCTCCACACGCTTGAACACGTTGCGTAACTCGATGTCGATGATCCGGTGGATGTCCTCGCGCTTCAGTGAGTTGAACATGATCACGTCGTCGATACGGTTGAGGAACTCCGGCGCGAAGGTGCGCTTGAGGGCGTTCTCGATGACGCTGTGCGAGTACTCGTTGGCCGAGTTACGCTTGGCCTCGGTGCCGAATCCCACGCCTTGTCCGAACTCCTTCAGCTGGCGGCTTCCGATGTTGGAGGTCATGATGATGATGGTGTTTTTGAAATCGACTTTGCGGCCCAGGCTGTCGGTCAGCTGTCCGTCGTCGAGCACTTGCAACAACAAGTGGAACACATCGGGATGGGCTTTCTCAATCTCGTCGAGCAGCACGATGGAATAGGGCTTGCGGCGTACCTTCTCGGTGAGTTGGCCACCTTCCTCGTAGCCTACATAGCCTGGAGGGGCACCAACGAGGCGCGACACGGCGAACTTCTCCATGTACTCGCTCATGTCAATCCTGATCAGCGCCTCCTCGGAGTCGAAGAGGTATTTGGCAAGCACCTTGGCGAGGTAGGTCTTACCCACGCCGGTGGGGCCGAGGAAGATAAACGACCCGATGGGTTTGTTGGGATCCTTCAGTCCCGCGCGGTTTCGGCGGATCGACTTGGTGATTTTGCTGATGGCTTCGTCCTGTCCGACAACCGAGCCGGCGAGTTCTTTCTCCATCGACATGAGGCGCGCGCCTTCGTTTTGGGCGATGCGTTGCACCGGCACGCCGGTCATCATGGCAATCACTTCGGCCACATCCTGTTCGGTGACAGGCTTGCGGTGGGTGAGGGTGTCGCGGTCCCAGTCTTTTTTGGCCTTGTCGAGCTGCTCGGTGAGCTGTACCTCCTTGTCGCGCAAGGCACCCGCCTCCTCGAACTTCTGCTCGGTGATGGCTGCCTTCTTCTGTTTGCGGATCTCTTCGATCTCATGCTCAAGTTGGGTAATCTCGTCGGGCACGTTGATGTTACGGATATGCACACGGGCACCCGCCTCGTCCAAGGCGTCGATGGCCTTGTCGGGGAGGCAGCGGTCCGACATGTAGCGGTTGGTCATCTTCACGCAGGCTTCGATGGCCTCGGGGGTGTAGGTGACCAGATGGTGCTCCTCGTAGCGTTCCTTGATGTTGTTGAGAATCTCCACGGTCTCCTCCGGTGAGGTGGGATCGACCAGCACCTTCTGGAAACGGCGTTCCAGGGCGCCGTCCTTCTCGATGTACTGGCGGTACTCGTCGAGGGTGGTGGAGCCAATGCATTGCAGTTCGCCGCGGGCAAGGGCGGGCTTGAACATGTTGGAGGCGTCGAGCGAGCCGTTGGCGTTGCCCGCGCCCACAAGGGTATGAATCTCGTCGATGAAGAGGATGATGTCAGGATTCTTCTCCAACTCGTTGAGTATGGCTTTGATACGTTCCTCAAACTGGCCGCGGTATTTGGTGCCGGCCACCACGCTGCCGAGGTCGAGCATCACCACACGCTTGTTGAACAAGGTGCGCGACACCTTATGTTGGATGATGCGGATGGCGAGACCCTCGGCGATGGCCGACTTGCCCACGCCAGGCTCACCGATGAGAATCGGGTTGTTCTTCTTGCGGCGGCTGAGGATCTGGGCGATGCGTTCCAACTCGTTTTCACGTCCCACGATGGGGTCGAGGCGGTTCTCCTCGGCAGCCCTCGTCAGGTCGCGCCCGAAGCTGTCGAGCACCGGGGTCTTGCTCTTGATATTGCTGGTTTTCTTGGGTTTTTCCTGTTTGGGCCTCACCTCGTCCTCCACGTCGTCGTCATCATCGTCGCTGAAGATGTTGGAAGGGGTAGGGGGATCTTGAGGCGCGGCGCTCTTCGGCAGGTCTTTTCCCATCACCATGTTATATTGGATAAGCTCCTCTTTGAAGTTCTCGTAGGTGATGCCCTCGAACTCCAGGTTCTGCGAGATGATGTTGTTCCTCTCGTGAAGGATGGCCAGCATGAGGTGCTCCGAACGCACCATCTCGCTTTGGAACTCCTTGGCGATGATGTAGGTGTATTTGAGCACCCGCTCCGCCTGTTTGGTGAGGGGAAGGGTTTCTCCCGACGGCTTGCTGGGGTTGACCGCCCTGATGGAGGCCTCCAGCTTCTGCCTGAAGATCTCTATGTTGAGATTGAGGTTCACCAAAAGCTGGATGGCGCAGCTGCCTCCGTCTTTCAGCATTCCGAGAAAAAGATGTTCCAATCCGATGTAAGGGTTCCCTAAACGTTGTGCCTCACTATGACTGTATGACATAATGTCACGAACCCTTGGTGAAAATTTGGCATCCATAGATGGTTTTGTTACAGGTTTGACTGATTAAAAAGTGTGCAAAGGTAATAACAAAAATCGCTCCTCGCCCGTTTTTGGGGTCAAAATGACAATTTTTCGCCGGAATTGTTTTTTTTCGTGGGGTGTAAAGGGATTTTTCGTACATTTGCGCTTGCTTTTAAAAAGGCCCTTATTTTGAATTTTTAATCCTTAAATCCTTGAATACTAAATCTTGAAATGGAAGAAGAAAACTTATCCGGTGAAAGAATAATTAAGGTAAATCTCGAGAATCAGATGAAATCGGCTTACATCGACTATTCGATGTCGGTCATCATTTCGCGTGCCTTGCCTGATGTGAGGGATGGTTTGAAGCCTGTCCACCGCCGCGTGCTGTACGGAATGTTGGGCATGGGTGTCACCTCACACAGCGGTTACAAGAAATCGGCCAGAATCGTCGGTGAGGTGCTTGGTAAGTACCACCCCCACGGCGACTCGTCGGTGTATGACGCCATGGTGCGTATGGCCCAGTCCTGGTCGCTGCGCTATCCTTTGGTGGACGGTCAAGGCAACTTCGGCTCCGTTGACGGCGACAGCCCCGCGGCCATGCGTTACACCGAGGCCCGACTGAAGAAGATCGGTGAGGAGATGCTCGACGACCTTGAGAAAGACACCGTCGATTTCCAGAACAACTTCGACGACTCCCTGCAAGAACCCACCGTTCTGCCCACCCAAATACCCGCCCTGCTCGTCAACGGCACCAACGGCATCGCCGTGGGTATGGCCACCAACATGGCCCCGCACAACCTGAGCGAATGTGTCGATGGCATCATCGCCTACATCGACAACCCGGAGATCACCATCCCCGAGCTGATGGAATACATCAAAGCCCCCGACTTCCCGACCGCCGGCGTGATTTACGGCTACGAAGGCGTCCGCGAAGCCTTCGAGACGGGTAGGGGACGCATCGTGGTCCGCGGCGAAACCAGCATCGAGGAACACGGCGGCCATGAGCGCATCATCGCCACCTCCATCCCTTACCAGGTCAACAAAGCCGACATGATCAAGAAAACCGCCGACCTGGTCAATGACAAGAAACTCGACGGCATCGCCGATATCCGCGACGAGTCGGACCGCAACGGCATCCGCATCGTCTATGAACTGAAACGCGACGCCAACGCCGAAATCGTCCTCAACAAACTGTACCAAATGACCGCCCTCCAGAGCTCCTTCAACGTGAACAACGTCGCCCTGGTCAAAGGCCGCCCCTATACACTCAACCTCAAACAACTCATCCAGTACTTCGTCGAACACCGCCATGAGGTGGTGCTCCGCCGTACCAAGTTCGACCTCAAGAAAGCCGAAGAACGCGCCCACATCCTCGAAGGACTCGCCCGCGCCATCGACATCGTCGATGAAATCATCGCCACCATCCGCGCCTGCAAAGGCGGCTCCGCCGAAGCCAAACAGGCCATCATGGAAAAATTCGACTTCGACGACCCCCAAGCCTCCGCCATCGTGGCCTACCGTCTGGGACAACTCGCCGGACTCGAAATCAAAAAAATCATGGACGAATTGGAGGAACTTGAGGAAAAAATCCGCCACTTCAACGAGGTCCTGCAAAATGTGGAAATGCAGTTCCAAATCATCAAGGACGAACTGCTCGAAATCAAGAGCAAATATGGCGACGCCCGCCGTACCCAAATCGTCCCCGCCGCAGGCGAATTCCGCATCGAGGACATGATCGCCGACGACACCGTGGTGGTCACCATCTCGCACCTCGGCTACGTGAAACGCACCCCACTGCGCGAATACCGCCGACAGAGTAGGGGAGGCAAGGGCTCCAAAGGCTCGTCCACCCGCGACACCGACTTCATCGAACATATCTTCACCTGCACCAACCACAACTACCTGCTGTTCTTCACCGAACAAGGCAAGTGCTACTGGCTCAGGGCTTTCGAGATTCCTGAAGAAGGCAAAAACAGCAAGGGTAGGGCCATCCAGAACCTGCTGAACCTCGACAAAGACAACAAAATCATCACCGGCCTGAATGTCAAAGACCTCCGTGATGAGGAATTCATCAACAACACCTACGTGATTCTCTGCACCAAGAAAGGCATCATCAAGAAAACTTCCCTGGAAGCCTACTCACGTCCGCGCAAAGCCGGCATCAACGCCATCAACATCCGCGAGGACGACGAGCTGCTGACCGCCTGCATGACCAGCGGAGAGGACGAGGTGCTGATGGCACTCCGCTCAGGCAAGGCCGTCCGCTTCAACGAGAAAACCGTCCGCCCGATGGGCCGCAACGCTTCCGGCGTGAAAGGCATCACCCTGGCCTCCGAACACGATGAGGTCATCGGCATGATCTGCCTCCACAGCCCCGAGCAAACCGTGCTCGTGGTCTCCGAAAAAGGCTTCGGCAAACGTAGCGGCATCGAAGACTACCGCGTCACCAACCGTGGCACCAAGGGCGTCAAGACCTTGAACATCACCGAAAAGACCGGCGACCTGATCGCCATCAAGGATGTCACCGACGACGACGACCTTATTATTATTAATAGGTCTGGCATCCTCATCCGTATCGGCGCCGACACCCTCCGCGTCATGGGCCGCGCCACCCAAGGTGTCAAACTCATCGACCTCAGAGGCAACGACGAAATCGCAGCCGTCACCAAGGTGAAGAGGGAAGACGAAGATGAGGAATTCCTCGATGAGACGGAAGGTACAAACACGGAAGTAACTGATAATGAGACCAATGTTCCTGAAGAACCCACCGAGGAATAGTTTGGAACGAGATTTGATATTAACCCCTGTCTGAATCAACAAATCGTAGAAAACAAATCAATTGTAAAACTATAAAAAGAAAAGAAATGAAAAAGTTAGTGATTTTATTGGCTGTCATCCTCACGGCCAACGTGATGATGGCCCAAAAGACCGACCGTACCAACGCTTATATGTACAACAAGAACGGTCAGTTCGAGAAAGCCGCTGAGTCCATCGAAAAGTGTGTCAACCACGAGGCCTTCCTCGGAATGAAGCCGAAAGACCAGGCCCAGGCCTGGCTGTATCGCGGCACCATCTACCTGAACATCCATCAGGATGCCGCCCTTGCTGCCAAATATCCGGATTGCCTGGAAAAAGCCTACGTTTCGCTCCAAAACTGCATCAAGGCCGATGCCGACTATGCCAAGGACAACGCCACTGAAATCTATCCCAGAATCGCCCACATCGCTGTGAACTACTTCCAGGATGGCGTGAACAACTTCAACAACAAGGTGTATCCCACCGCCGCCACCAGCTTCAGAAAAGCTTACGAGATCTCGCTGAGCGGTGCCGCCGCCGACACCTCCGCACTGGTCAATGCCGCCCTGGCTTACCAAAGAGCCGAAATGTATGAAGAAGCCCTCGCCAACTACAAAGACCTCCAAAACCTCGGCTACAACCAAGTCGATCTCTACAAGAACCTCGCTGCCTGCTACCTCAGCCTCAACGACAACGAGAGAGCCCTTGAGATGATTCAAAGCGGTATGGACAAATTCCCCGGCGATGCTGGCCTGGTGCTTGAAAAGGTGAATTTCTTCCTGAAAGAAGGTAGAGGCGAAGAAGCCCTCGCTGACCTCCAGAGACTCCACGACATGGATCCCAACAACCCGTCCATCTTGTTCGTGCTTGGCACCATCTTCGGCGACGACACACATCCCATCTACGACGCTGAGAAAGCTGCCAACTACTACAAGTCAGCCATCCAACTGAATCCTGAGTACTACGACGCCATCTACAACCTCGGCGTGCTGTACATCGGTATGGCCAACAAACTCAACGCCGAATCCAACGAGATCACCGGTTTCTCCAAAGCCGAACTCGACCAAGTGGATGCGCTGCGCGAAGCCGCCAAGGAAAAGATGCGCCTCGCACTTCCTTACATGAAGCAAGTGTATGAAGCACAACCTTCTGACGATGTGAAGCACGTGCTCAAAACCATCTACGTCCAGCTGAACATGATGCAAGAAGCAAAAGAGCTTGACCAATAAAGTGGAAAGTTGAGAGTGGAGAGTGGAAAGTTGCCAAAATGGGATTAACTTTCCGCTTTCCACTTTCAGTTTTATTACTTCAATTTAACATAATATTGATTATATTTGAAAAGGGCAGGAAATTATACAAAAAATTCAAGTAAAATATTTTTCGATAATTGTGCAAAGGATTAAAAACTTTGTTATCTTTGCAGCGTAAATCATCAATTCAATCAATCAATCAAATTTAGCATACTATGGAGATTATAGGAAAAGTGGTAAGACTCGGCGGTCTTACCGAAGGAACTAGCGCAAGAGGTCCTTGGCGCAAACAAGACCTCATCATCGAAACCGACGAACAATATCCGAGAACCGTCTGCCTCACTTGCTGGACCAACCAAATCGACGAAATCCAAAACATGGTACCGGGTCAAATGATCAAAGCCCAAATCGATATCTCATCAAGAGAATTCAACGGCAAATGGTACACCGACGTCCGCGTCTGGCGTTTCGACCCCGTCGTCGTCAATGCACCCTCACAAGTTGCCCAACAACCTCAACAACCCCAACAATACCAGCAACCACAAGCCGTCCACCAAACGCCTCCAACCAGCCCGGCACCGGCCATGAGCAACCCCGCCGATGACTACTTCGGAGCCACCAACAACGGCGACGACCTACCGTTCTAACAAAAAAACGGAAAGTGGAAAGTGGAAAGTTTTTTCAATTAAGGTACTTTCCACTTTCCACTTTCCACTTTTCACTTTCCACTTTCCTCAAAGAGCTTCCACTGAGCACGGGTGCGCACCAAGTTGTGCTCAGGATACTGAATCTTATAATAGGTGTCACCATTAATATAATCAGTGAAAAAACGCACCGCCTGCATGTACGGGAACAATTGTGCGGCATACGGCAATAACTCACGCTCAATGGGTAAAAGGAACGACTGGGTGCCCTCCAAATAACCCTTCAGAAACGCATCATAAATCTCCTTATTAAAATGGATATGGTCTAAATCAGGATCATCTTCCGCACCAGTGTTGGCCGCTGAACGCAAAAAATCGCCAAAGTCGGAAAAGACAAAACTGGGCATCACCGTATCTAAATCAATGATACACAAAACATTGCCATCTTTATCGAAAAGCATGTTGTTCACCTTGGTGTCGCAATGACAGATACGTTTCGGCAATTTGCCCTCACGATATAAACGCTCACCCAAGCACATGTCCTCAGCATGTTCCTTGATTCTTTTCACAAAACCCTGAACTTCAGGGTCTTTCATCCTACCCACCGCATCAGTGGCGATGGCCTCGTCCAACTGTCGCAAACGAAATTCAATATTGTGAAAGTCAGGGATGATCTCTCCTATCGGCTCCGTCAAGTCAGCCAACAAAGCCTCAAAGTCGCCAAACGACCGGCCGGCATCGTAAGCATACGCCGGAGTCACAGCATCGTAGGTGTAGGAGTCGGCAATGAAATCCATCACCCGCCAATACTCCTCCCCTTCCTTCACGTAGGTTTTTCCGGTGTCGGCTTTCAAGAAATGCAATACCCTGCGGCTGATATCATGAACCCCGCGCTCCTCATATTTCTTGCGGATATGGTTGGTGACAATCTCGATGTTATGTTGCAGCATCTCCACATCGGTAAACACCTTGTTATTAATATGCTGCAACACGTAACGGGGCTGCGTCTCCCCTTTCACCATGATCTTGTAAGTGTCGTTGATGAGTCCCTTGCCTAAAGGAAGAATGTCCGAAATGTTGGCCGCATCCACGAAATGCGCGGCGATGCAAAATAAACGTTGATTGCTCATTACTTTTTTTGGCAAAGTTACCAAACTTTTCTATTTTTGCAATGAAAATCCTGAAAAGTTCAACGTAAAACAATCATTTTATGAAGATTAGACATTTCTTATTTTTACTGGTGACGGCCAGCCTCATGATGGCTTGCGCCCCCAAAGAGGACCGTCATGGCAATTATGTGATCAAGGACAACATGATTGTCTTTGACGAGCCTCAGCGCGCCGAAGGGCAACAAAGCGTGTTGCAGTTGAAGGTGGACCCCATCGAGAATGTGCGCATTGGTTTCATCGGTTTGGGCATGCGCGGCCCGGACGCTGTGGACCGCATGACTTACATCGACGGGGTGAGCGTGGTTGCCCTATGCGACATCGAACCTGACCGCGTGGAGAAGGTCCAGACTGGCATCTTGGAGGCCAAGGGACTGCCCCGCGCCGCAGCCTATACCGGACGTGAAGGCTGGAAACAACTCGTCAAGCGCGACGACATCGACCTCGTTTACATCTGTACCGACTGGAAGACCCATGTGCCAATGGCGGTTTATGCCATGGAACAAGGCAAACATGTGGCCGTGGAAGTACCCGCCGCCACCTCCATCGAGGAATGCTGGCAACTTGTTGACGTGGCCGAGCGCAACCAACGTCATTGCATGATGCTCGAAAACTGCTGCTATGACTTCTTTGAGCTGACCGCCCTGAACCTGGCTCAACAAGGGATGCTGGGCGAGCTCATCCATGGCGAAGGCGCCTACATCCACAACCTGGAGCCTTTCTGGCACGAATACTACGAGAACTGGCGCCTTGAGTTCAACCGAAATCACTCGGGCGACGTGTATCCCACCCACGGCTTAGGCCCTCTCTGCCAGGCCTTTAACATCCACCGCGGCGACCGCATGAAGACCCTCGTCTCTATGAGCACCCCCTCCTACAACGGCAAAAAAATCGCCAAAGAAATGATGAATGTGGATGACTTTGCCAATGGCGACATGACCACCACCATGATTTCCACCGAGAAAGGCAAGACCCTGCTCATCGAGCATGACGTCTATACCTACCGTCCCTACAACCGACTCTATCAGCTCACCGGCACTGAAGGTTTCGCCAACAAATACCCTGTGGAAGGCTTTACCCTGTTGGAAGAGAAACTGCCTGCCGGCTTCCTTGCCGAGGGCCAGCACCTGAATCCCCACGCCTTCGTACCCGCCGAGGTGCGCGACAAGATCCTGACGGAATACTTGCATCCCATCGCGGTGGAGATTGAAGAGAAAGCCAAAGAGGTTGGCGGCCATGGCGGCATGGACTTCGTGATGGACTACCGTCTGATTTATTGCCTGCACAACGGCTTGCCGCTCGACCAAGATGTGTATGACGCTGCTGAGTGGTCATGCCTCGGCGAGCTTACCGCCGCCTCCATCGCCAACGGAGGAATGCCCGTCGCCATGCCCGACTTCACCCGCGGCGACTGGAACAAGGTGCAAGGCTACAAACACGCCGTAAAATAACTGCCAACTCACAACTCCCAACTTCCAACTATTTCCCCGTGATAGATTTGAAAAAGATCTCCGCATCTTTCCAAACCGTATAGTCGCGGGCATACAGCAGATTCAAATGATTGTAAAACTCGGTGTCGGTCTCGGCGCCGAGTTTTTCAATGGGAGTGGCGGGCGTATAGACACCACGGCGAATCCTGGGTAGTTTCTGAACCTCGTCGGCACTGCAATACCCCACCCAAGTGCGACGGCCCAAAAGCACCAGAAGGGCGTCTTTCAAGAAACGCACAGGCTTCTTCACCACCAAAGCCAACGGCAACCAGAACACAAGGCTGAAAACCGAGAGAATCACGTCCAATAGCCGTTTGTTTCGACGGTTTGCCACGGTGTCAATCGCCTTAATGTCAACGGTATAGAGGTCACCACGGGTATTGATGCTGTTGCTCCCGATAATGGAAAGACTATCCTCGGGCGCAATCTTATAATCCACATTGGAGGCGTGCCACTCCACCATCTTGTCGATGATGACTTGGTGCGGCACATCCTTCGAGCAGAAGATGACCTCCGTGATTTTGTAAATCGTGATGATGTCCGGCACCTGGTTGATCCTCCCGATGAACCCTTCCGGGGTCTCCCCTTTCGGCTCCGTGCTGACCAACCCGATAAAGTCGGGCTTGATGGAAGTGCTTTGGATGAGCGCCTCCACCCGGTGGGCCTCCTCGGGACTGCCAATGAGGATGAAACGTTTTTTGGCGTTGCGCTTCGAGAGGAACGACTCCTTCCCCATCGCCACACCGATGAGCCGGGTCATCGTCATCTCCAAAGAGAGCCACAGCGTGCCAAACACAATCAAGGCTCTTGAGAAACGAAGCGACTCGGGCAGCAAGGCATACAACATCAGCACAAAAACACTGCCAATGGCTACGCCTAACACGCTTTTCCCGATGCTAAAAGGCTTGTCGTATCCCCCAGCAAAATAGGTGTTCAGCAGCCAAATCAAGATATAGGCGGGCAACACCAAGGCAAAAAGCGTGACAGGATAGCTCCCTACCCCCTCATATACCGTCATCTTGCCCCAATAGTAGCTGATGGCCGCGATTCCCCCGTAGCCCAACACGGCATCGAGGAATGGAATGGCAATCTTGTGAAAGAACTGGGAAAGCAGGGCAAGGAAAGCCTTGAGATAGATGGCCATATTGATGAAAAAGGAGAACCAAAACGCGCGTTTCTGCCCGAAATGCTTCTTGGCGAAAATCTCCATGGCCTTGTAGAACACCAGCACATAGTTCACGCTGGTCTTTTTGGTGCTCTCTCCCTTGTAGTGGATGATGCGGGTCTCAGGGAAATAATAATTCTTGTAGCCCCCCTGGGTGATACGGTACGAAAGGTCAATGTCTTCCCCATACATGAAGAAAGTCTCGTCGAGCAAGCCCACCTTGTCCAAAGCCTCACGGCGCATGAGCATGAAAGCGCCTGCAAGGATCTCGCATTCATTGGTCTCGTCGTTGGGGAGGTGTCCCATGTAATAATGCGCGAACCGTTTGGAATGAGGAAACAGCTTGGCCAGACCAAACATCTTATAGAACGCCGCGGCAGGGGTAGGCAATCCTCGTTTCGATTCAGGGAGGAAGTTACCCTTGCCATCCACCATCTTCACGCCGAGGCCTCCTGCCTCGGGATGGGCGTCCATGAAAGCCAAAGTCTTATGAAAAGTGTCATCCTCCACCACCGTGTCGGGATTGAGCAGCAACACGTATTCACCGGTGGAGACCCGCATGGCCTGGTTGTTGGCCCGGCTAAACCCAACGTTTTCCTTGTTGGCAATGACTTTTACCTCGGGAAACTTCTCCGAGAGCATCCTCAAAGAGCCATCAACGGAATCATTGTCAACCACATACACTTCCCCTTCTATGCCCTGCATGGCCCTACGGACCGAGTTCAAGCATTGCTCCAAAAAATGCTCTACATTGTAATTGACGATGACGACTGATAGTTTCATGGCAAAAAAACGCCCAAAATTAGGAAAAATTGTAATTTTGAACCCGCAAAAGCGTTATTTCTTTATGAGCGAACAACAATTGACCCCTTTACGGTTCGGCATCATGGTCGATGACCTCGTCATGGAACGCTGGAAAGTGCAAACCATCGAAAAGCTTGTGGACGGCGGGATGATACTCGCATTGGTCATCCGCAACGCGACGACGGAAGAAAAAAAAGGATTCTTCCAACGGATGAAAGGATGGCCTGTGCGCCGTCTGCTGTTCCAACGCTGGAACCACCGCCAGTTCAAACCCCAAGCAAAAGAGATGGTGGACCTGTGGGACACCCTCTCCACCCAAGGACAAAACTTGGAAGAAATCCCTATTTTGGACTGTGAACCTACCCAAAAAGGTATTTCAACTATTATTTTAGATAATGATATTCAAAACATTAAAAATCATGAACTTGATTTCATATTAAGATTTGGATTCGGAATCCTTAAGGGGGACATCTTGAACGCTGCCAAATACGGGGTCTGGTCGTTCCATCACGATGATGAAATGGAATACCGGGGCGGTCCTCCAGGCTTTTGGGAATGGATGGAGGACGTGCCACGCAATGGTGTCATCTTGCAACGCCTTACCGAAGATCTCGACAAGGGCTACATCCTTAACAAACGCTGGTACCCCACCATTTTGCACGCTTACAAGGCGCATCTCGACCAACTGCTCTTCGACAGCACCGAGATGCCGCTGCAAGTGTGCCGGCAGATACAGCATACCGGCGAGCTGAAACAACAGTTGTCAGAATCCAAAGCTCCCATCCGGCGACCTCCCACCAACTTCAAGATGCTGGGTTACTGGATCAAATGCCTGACCCGACGCTGGCGTTTCCATTGGCACGACCTTTTCCGCCAGGAGGATTGGAACGTGGGCTATCTGGAAGTGCCGCTGAAACGTTTTATGGAGGAACCAGAAAGCTTTGAAGGGGATGTGATTTGGTTCAAGAAACGCCGCCGCCGCGACTATTACGCCGACCCCTTCGTCATCACCACCGAGAAGGACACCTATATCTTCTTTGAGCACTACAGCTACAAGAAGGGCAAAGGCTGGATTGAAGTGGCCAAGAAATCACAGAAATTCAAGAAGTTCCATGTTGCCCTCGAAGAAGACTACCACCTCTCCTATCCATTTGTGTTTTCCTACGAAGGCGAAGTGCATTGCTTGCCCGAGGGCAACGACTCGCAACGCCTCAACCTCTATCGGTTCAATGAGAAAAAGATGGTGCTGGAGCAAGAAGGTGTGCTGATGGAACATGTGCGCGCCATCGACCCAACCCTGTGTTACCGCGATGGACGATGGAATTTGTTTTTCACACAAAAAGACTACCCGTCGGTAAAACTCTACCGCTATGTCTCGAACGAGCTGAAAGGCGACTACGTGCCCTTTTTTGGGAATCCTGTCAAAGTGGATTGCGCCGACGCCCGTATGGCCGGGGCATTTTTCACCCTCGACGGCAAGCTGCTCCGTCCCGCGCAGGAATGCTGCCGCTACTATGGAACCGCCGTGTGTCTCAACCAGGTTGACAGCATGAACGACCTCGAATACAGTGAGAAACAAATCGATAAAATTCAACCATTTAGAGGTGGTAAATTCAAGCAAGGCTTTCACACCTTGAATGGCAATGACACCATGACGGTATTCGACGGAAAACGCTGGATCTTCACCTTTTCGGGGCTATCCCATCAAATGAAACTCAAGAGGAATAAAAATGTTTAAAAAGATATTGGGCACGGGTATCACAAGGGTGCTGAACCTGTTGGTGGGCTTCATCACAATGATGATGGGGACCAAGGTGTTGGGTTCCGCCGAATGGGGCATCGGCTTCACCGTGCTTACCGACGTGACCTTTTTGCTCATCGGCATCGAGTTTCTGGCTGGTAGCGGGCTGGTGTATTTCACGCCAAGAAAGAAACTCTCTACCTTGATGCTGGTATCCTACTCGTGGATTGCCTTGGTGATGGTGGTCTATGTGCTGCTGTTCTGGGGATTATCGTATTTCCCAGCCGTGTTCGACCGCATTGTGCCCAAAGGCTATGAAGTCATCACCCTCCTGCTAACCCTGGTGTATGGTTTTCACAACTTCAACTTGAACGTGTTTCTCGGCAAGGAGAAGGTGGGCACCTTCAACTGGATCTTCCTGCTACAAATCTTCGTGCAAGTGACCTCGATGGCATTGTTCATCTTTGTATTTGGCCTCCGCGACGCACGGGCTTTTGTGTATTCGCTGCTTTGCGGCTACACCATCGCCTTTGTGGTGGGATTCTTCCTGATGATCTCCATGCTTACCAAAGAAGGACACGATTCAATCCTTCTGACAGCCAAGGAGATGCTTCGTTACGGGTATGTCATCCAACTCTCCACCTTAGTGAGCACTTTGAACCGCCGCATGAGCATCTACCTGTTGCGGCAGCATTGCACCAAAGAGGCCGTGGGCGTGTATGGCGCCGCCTCCCAGGTGGGCGAAGGCGTGAAGGTGTTCGGACTGAGCATCTCCATGGTGCAGTTTTCCAAGCTTAGCAACCTCACCGACCAAAAGAAGATTGTGAATCTGACTATCAAATTCCTGAAAATCACTGTAATATTAACACTGTTCGCCTTGCTGGCCATCGCTTGCCTGCCGGTGAGTTTCTTCGAATGGCTGTTTTCAGAAGAGTTTGGACAAGTGAAAGAAATCATTCTGTTGATGTCGCCCGGGCTGCTCTTCCTTTCAGCGCAGATGATCTTCTCGCATTATTTTTCCGGCACGGGGGTTCCCAAATACAACCTTTTTGCCGCATTGACGGGCTTGGCTGTGACCGTTCCCTGCACCTTCATCCTTATCCCGATGATGGGCATCCGCGGAGCTGCCGTCTCGTTTACCTGCACTTACACCGCCATCATGCTTTACCAATGGTTTGCCTTCAGACGGCTTACAGGGGTTAAGGCGAAAGAATTGTTGCTAACGAAAGAGGATTGGATTTGGTTCAAACAGGAATTTTTCGCTATCTTTGCAAAAAAATAGCAACCCATGGAAGAGTACGAAGAAAGCCAAGATATTTTCAACCAACCTGAATTGCCTCCCAAAGTTGCCGAGGACTATGGTGACGACAAAATTGTCCACCTGGAGGACATGGACCACATCCGTCGCCGTCCAGGTATGTACATTGGCAAATTGGGGGATGGCGCCTCCCAAGACGATGGTATTTATGTGTTGATTAAAGAGGTGATTGACAACTCAATAGATGAGTTTACCTCAGGTTTTGGTAAAAGGATTGAACTGACTATCGACAAGGTGGCCAAGAAGGTAACCATCCGCGACTATGGCCGTGGCATCCCCCAAGGGAAACTGGTGGAAGCGGTGTCGCAGCTGAATACCGGCGCCAAATACGACAGTCGCACCTTCCAGAAGTCGGTGGGCTTGAATGGTGTGGGTACCAAAGCGGTGAACGCGCTCTCCTCCTACTTCAAGGTACAGTCCATCCGCGAGGGCAAGTCCCGCACCGTGGAGTTTGCCCAAGGCAAGCTGACGAGCGACACCGGCATCGTCGCCTACGAGAACCCCGAGACCTCAGGCACTTTGGTGGAGTTCGTCCCCGACTCCGCCCTGTTTGGCAACTACCATTTTGTGGATGAATATGTGGAGAAAAGGGTTTGGAACTACGCTTATCTGAATCGTGGCCTCACCATGATATATAACGACAAGCGTTATTATTCGAAGAACGGGCTGCTGGATCTGCTGAACAACAACATGGAGGGCGAAGGCCTCTACCCCATCATCCACATCAAGGATGGCGATTTCGAGGCGGCGTTCACCCATGTCAACAACCAGTCGAACGACTACTTTTATTCCTTCGTCAACGGTCAGCACACCACCGAAGGCGGCACCCACCAATCGGCTTTCCGCGAGGGTTATGCCCGTGTGGTACGCGAGTTTTTCCAAAAAGAATACGAGCCTTCTGACATCCGACAGGGTTTAATCTGCGCTTTATGTGTGAGGATTCAAGAGCCTGTGTTTGAAGCACAAACGAAAACAAAACTAGGCTCCACCCATCTCGCGCCCAACAATCCCGATGGCACCAACGACAGTCCTTTCCTGAAGACATACGTTTTCGACATTCTGAAACGGCATCTCGACAACTACCTGCACAAGAACCCCGACACAGTGGCCGCCTTGCAACAGAAAATCATGGCCAACGAAAAAGAACGCAAGGACATTGCCGGCATCAAGAAGGCAGCCCGCGAGAGTGCGAAGAAGGTGAGCTTAAACAACAAAAAACTGCGCGACTGCCGCATCCACCTCAATACCAATCACGAGAAACGCTTGGAGAGCACCCTTTTTATCACCGAGGGCGACTCCGCATCGGGAAGCATCACCAAGAGCCGCGACGTGCAAACCCAGGCCGTGTTCAGCTTGCGTGGCAAACCCTTGAACTGCCTTGGCATGACCAAGAAGGTCTGCTACGAAAACGAGGAGTTCAACTTGCTGCAAGCCGCCTTGAACATCGACGAGGACATCGAGAACCTGCGTTACAACAACATCGTCATCGCCACCGATGCCGATGTCGATGGCATGCACATCCGCCTGCTCATGCTCACTTTCTTCCTTCAGTTTTATCCCGACGTGGTGCGCAACGGCCACCTCTATATCTTGCAAACTCCCCTATTTAGGGTGCGAAACAAGAAAGAGACCTACTATTGCTACACCGAGGAGGAGCGCGTCAGCTCCATCCTCAAATGCGGCAAACAGGCCGAGATAACCCGTTTCAAAGGTTTGGGTGAGATTTCGCCCGACGAGTTCCGAGCCTTCATCGGACCAAACATGCGTTTGGAGCCTGTGATTCTCCAATACGACTTTGGCATCAAAGAGCTGCTAAAATACTACATGGGCAACAACACCCCTGAACGTCAAAGGTTTATCATTGACAATCTAAGAGTTGAGGACGACACTTATATTGATAAGATAGAAGTAAGAAGTTAGAAGACAGAAGACAGAATAAATACATTATTATGAAAGCAAAAGTACTTATTATGGGAAGCGTAATCGCTTTAGCCGCTTGCACGCAAGCGCCGGAGCCACGGTATCAAGTGGCCTCCTATCCTGAAACCCAACGGGATGAAACTGTTGTTGACGACTATTTTGGCACCAAGGTGGCCGACCCCTACCGCTGGCTGGAGAACGACACCTCCGCCGAGACCAACGCCTGGGTCGAGGCCCAACGCGCTGTCACCAACGACTACCTCAGCCACATTCCCTTCCGTGGCGCCATCAAGGACCGCCTGACCTCTTTGATGAACTATGAGCGCTACAGCATGCCTCACAAGCGTTTCGGACGCTATCTGTACAGCAAAAACGACGGACTGCAAAACCAGAGCGTATTGTACCTCCAAAACGGTCCTGACGCCGAGCCAGAAGTGCTGCTCGACCCCAACAAACTCTCCGACGACGGCACTGTGTCGTTTGGCGGCGGCTCTCAGTCCAACGACGGCAAGTACTACGCCTACCTTATTCAACGTAGCGGCTCCGACTGGGTGGAGATCTATGTGATGGACATCGCCACCAAACAGCTCCTCCCCGACCATATCGAATGGGCCAAGTTCACCGGAGCCTCCTGGTACAAAGACGGTTTCTTCTATGCCGCCTACGACAAACCCGTCAAAGGCAAAGAGTTCAGCAACGTGAACGAGAATCACAAGATTTACTATCACAAACTCGGCACCTCACAGGACCAGGATCAGCTGTTCTACAGCAACCCTGCCCAGCCTCGCTATTTCCACCAAGTGGATCTCACCGAGGATGAGCATTACATGTTCCTCTTTGAGAGCGGCCAAGGCGCCGGCAGCACCCTCTGGATTCGCGACATGCAGGACCCCAAGGGCAAGTTCGTGCAAATCGCCGACAACATGGACTACTACTACAGTCCTATCGACGTCATTAACGGCAACCTCTACATCTTCACCAACTACGACGCCCCCAAAGGCCGTGTCGTGTGTGTGCCTGCCAAGACGCCGCAAATGAAAAACTGGAAGGACTTGATCCCCGAATCGGACAACGTGATGGTCTCTGCTCAGCTCGCCAACGGCAAGATGATTGTCACCTACGACAAGGACGCCGCCAACCACGCCTACGTCTATAGCATGGACGGCAAGATGCTCAACGAGATCACCCTGCCCACCTACGGTGAAGTGGGCTTCAGCTGCCGCTACGACGAGCCGGAAGTGTATTACGCCTTCACCTCGTTCGTCTATCCCACCACCATCTTCAAGTACGACATCGACCAGAACCAATCCACCGTGTTCCGCGCTCCCGCCGTTGACTTCAACGCCGCCGACTTCACCACGGAGCAGGTGTTTGTCACCAGCAAGGACGGCACCAAGGTGCCTATGTTCTTGACTTACAAGAAGTCCCTGCAAAAAGACGGCAAGAACCCCACCTTCCTTTATGGCTACGGCGGGTTCAACATCACTTTGAATCCAGGCTTCAGCACCTCACGCATCCCCTTCCTTGAGAATGGCGGCATCTATGCCCAGATGAACCTCCGCGGCGGCAACGAATACGGCGAGGAATGGCATATCGCCGGAACCAAGTTGCAGAAACAGAATGTGTTTGACGACTGCATCGCCTGCGCCGAGTACCTCATCAAGGAAGGCTACACCAGTCCCGACTTCTTGGCCTTGAACGGCGGTTCCAATGGCGGCCTGCTCGTCGGTGCCGTGGTGAACCAACGTCCCGACTTATTCCGTGTGGCCGTCCCGCAAGTGGGTGTGATGGACATGCTGCGTTACCATCTGTTCACCATCGGCTGGAACTGGGCCAGCGATTACGGCACCAGCGAGGACAACGAGGCCATGTTCAAGGCCTTGTATGCCTATTCCCCGCTCCACACCATCCAAAGCGGCGAGAATGTGCATTATCCCGCCATCATGGTGACCACCGCCGACCACGACGACCGTGTGGTACCTGCCCATTCCTTCAAATATGCCGCTACCTTGCAAGCTGCCCAAACGGGTTCCGAACCCAAGATCATCCGTATCGACAGCAAGGCCGGCCATGGCGGTGGCAAACCCGTCGCCAAGGTGCTGGAGGAACAAGCTGACATCTACTCGTTTATCCTCTACAACATGGGAGTGGGATACGGGGAAGAAAGAAGTAAGAAGTAACTCAAGCGTTCTCAAGGAGCGCCCCGACAGGGGCAACAAGCCAATAGCCCAGGGCAACGCCCTGGGTTTCAGAAGGACATTTAGGAAAACGCCCTGAAAGGGCAAAAGCCTTGTTGGGATTTTGAAGGCTTTTGCCCTTTCAGGGCGATTTGATTATCCGTCGTCATTCCCAGGGCGTTGCCCTGGGCTGATAGCTGTTGGCCTTGCAGGCCGTTCCTCCATGATAGCTGTTGGCCGTTCCTCCATACTATCACTTCACTCGCGAAATTTGAATCAAGCTATTACTGAACCAAAAACTTCTGAACCACTTGTTGACTGTTCTTCTGATACTTGGCAATATAAAGGCCCGGAACCAAATGTAAAACCGAGCTGTCAAGAACGCCTGAGGTGGTGCTGAGCATGCCCACTTTTCTTCCGGTAAGGTCGAAGATCTCCATGGTAACCAACTCGTTCTCCATCGGGGTTTCACCAATCTCCACATTCGACTGGATGGAAAGATCCGTCCCGTTGTCTTGCGAGATCATCGGGTAGTTCGTGGTCACCAAACGAATGCGGTAGTGTTCCCCAGGAAGCATCGAGCCGGGAATCTGAACATTGAGGCTACCGGAAACATTGGTGGTGATTCTTCCCAGTTCGGTGGGATTGCTGAAGCTACCATTGGATGAAGAGAGTTGGGCAATGACTTGGTTCGGCGCTCCGCCGAGGTTTTCGGGCGACATGGTGCCTTGGAGCCGGAAAGTGATAGAGAACGATTCCCCTAACTGTAAATGGTCTTGGACGATAGGATCAATTTCGATGCTAGGACGATACACCAGCAACACATCGTCAAGGAAGAGCTCGTCGGAAATGGCTCCTTCCCCCGGCACGTTGTTGGTGGTGACGGAGAAGAGGATGTAGCGTGGGTCGTCACAGGGACCATTGGCGTTGAAAGGCATAGAGATTCTTCTCCATTGATAGTCCACACCCGCCTCGGAAGTACGTGTGAAGTTGGCAGTGGCTGTAGCCACCACCTTGTTGTCGGGATCGAAAGTACTGTTAGCCATGGCTTTGAGATCGGCATCGCCGTGGATGGCCGACCTCAGCTGGGCAGTTTGATAGGGGTTGGAACAACGAAAGCACACCCAGGCCGTCAGCGAGTCGGGCACAACGGAGATGGGAGTATTGAAACGGCTATCAGCCCTTTGCGTATAAACGTAGTTGTTCGATCCACTGGGCGTCATGCTGCCTGCGTGCATCCTGCCATTGGTCATGTTGCCGTTAGCGACAATTCCCAGGATGGAATTCGCCCAGATCCGAGCGCTTTTCGCTCCGGTACTGCCGGGCCGAGTGATGCTGGAAGGTTCCATCTGTTGAGACAAGAAACCTGTGAAAGACCCGTCCGCCGACATGGTGGAATGCCAATGAAGGGGCTCGATGGTGTTGGCGGTATTGCCGAAGTTGGCCCACTCCTCGAATCCCCTATTCTCGAACTGAATGCCAAATTGCGCTCTGCCTGCCATACAGACAAGACAGAGCGCAATGGCCATAAAAAGCCTATTCATTGGTAATAATTGGCTTTAAAACAGGAAAACAAGATAAACCCTACGGATAGATTAGTATCCTGTTTTCGGTACTGTTGCTCATGAACATATAACCTTTGCCAGGCTCAAGAGTCCGGCAGCTTCCCGACCAGCCATTCTCCGAGGAATAGATCGAGAAACCATTCTGGCTCTTGATGATGTCGCCATCCATCAAGGTAACACCCGAGAAGGCTTGTTCAATGCTCATCGGGGTCGCTTTGACATAGGGAATCCAAGTCCAACCCGGCTTCAGGGTAATGGGGATGATGGTGGTGGATTGTTGAATGGCAATGTCGCTGGCGGAACTGACGAGCATCTGGGCGGCGTCGTGGCAGCCGACCACACCAACGAAAGTGATGACATCACCAACCACCAACCCTTCAACGACGGGCATGTGATAGATGTTCATTTGGCTGCCGTTCTGGGAGATGAGGGAATTGTCGTCGTTGTTGATGCTTTCGACGGTTGCCTGCTCAATGCAGATACGGGTAGCTTGCAGCATGTTGCTTCCCTCATAGTCCTCCAACACTTCAGCAATGGTCTTGGTAACCACAGGCAGTTCATTGCCGGAACTAATAATCATCAGTTCTGACTCGTTACCACCGTTGATGCCGCTCAGCTCCACCAAGCCGTGGAACACACTCTTCTTACCGTAGGCGCTCACCAAGTCACCTTGGACGAGTACGGCGGGAACCGTGTTGTTGTTGAGATACAGCACGATGCCGGCGGTGGCGTCCTGAATATAGATGTTGCGTCCGTCTATGAAGGTGACGATGCCTTCCACCAGAGCATATTCATTGTTCTCCAAAGCGCGGGCTTCGGCAATAGTGATCAAGGTGGTGAAAGTGAAGGTGGCGCTGGCAATCTCACTGTCGGTCATGCCTTCAACGGCGGCCATGGCTTTCACCGTGGTGGTGGTGCTCACCGTGAAAGGT
This sequence comes from uncultured Bacteroidia bacterium, assembly GCA_902783365.1. Lineage (GTDB taxonomy): Bacteria > Bacteroidota > Bacteroidia > Bacteroidales > F082 > Limimorpha. The sequence continues at coordinate 28,636 of CACZQL010000036.1, forward strand.
CCGGTATAAACCGTGCTGCTGCTGGTGGGGTCGGAACCGTCCAACGTATAATAGATAACGGCTCCCTCGGTGGCGCAGGCCAGGGTGACTTCCTGAGGCTCAGAATAGGAACCGCCTTCAGGACTGATAGTAGGTGTCTCGACCATCACCATCGGCGTAGTCTCACCCTCTTTGTAAAGGAACACCATGGGGTAATTCTCGTTGCCTAAGTTGTTGACGGCGTAGGCTTTGTAAGCAGTGCCATCAGCGGAAGTACCGCCAATGAAACGGTTGCCGTTGCTGGAATTAGTCAGGAGGATACCACCTTGTAAGATACGAGCAGTCCAAATGCTCGAAGCATTGTTGGAGAGGGACAGGTTGGTGCCGCTACTGTTATTCAGGTATTTCCCATTGAGGACAACGTAATAACCATTCTCAGCGGCTTCAAATCTAACCTGATAGGGCATTTCGTTGCAATCAACAAAGGTGGTCACGCTTTGTGCATCGGTATTGATTTCCACGTTGACGGCTTGAAGGGCACTGTTGGAGATAGTGGCGGTGGCGGCGGTTCCAGCCGACTCACAGACAAGCAGGTAGGAATCGGTGGTGTTGATGTCGATGGGGTTGGTTACCTTGTTGAAGGTCACAGCGACCGGGGTGACAATGCTGTAGGTGGCCGAGACCACACCACTGTTCACATAACCTTCCTTCATGGCGATGGCTTTCACGGTAACATCATTCATAATTTGCAGAGGCTCGCTATAAACGACGCTGGAAGCATCAGGCTCGGTTCCGTCGATGGTGTAATGGATCTCCGCGCCTTCGGTGTCACAAGTGATGGTGACTTCCACCATGCCGACATATTGTCCGCCTTCGGGGCTGATGACGGGCGTAGCTACGGTGAGTTGCGGGACCGTGCTGGTAATGATATCGTCAACCGATCTTGGAGAGATCTGGATCGTCTCATTATGGCACCCGATGAAGCCCACGAGGTCGGCTTCTTCGCCTGCCGTGACAACGTAGTCAGCAAGGACCTTGAAGTTATCGTAGAGGGACATGGGGTTGCCATCCTGGGTGAATGTGGTGGTACGGCCTGCGGAGTTACCCGTAGTGAAGGTGTGGTCCTCATCGAAAGTGATCCCCTCGATTTTGACCAACTTGCTGGTGTAGTCTGCGAAGTTGGAGGTGATTTGGGCGACGGTAGCCACGACAGGCTCCACTGGGGTACCGGCGACACCTTCCGGGAAGGTTTGGGAAGGCACGAACTCGATTAACCCGTTGTAGAGGCTGGAAGTGCCATAGATGCCGCCACTGATGACATCACCATTCTCGTAGGTGTTAGTCATGGAGCCAAACACCAAGAGGCCGCCCGTGGCATCCTGCAAGTAGAGGTAGTTGCCGTTTTGGAACACGGCGGTGACGTCACCGGAGATGCCAGAGACTGTCGTGTTGTTTTCGGGATGGGCCTCCTTCCATGCGGCGATGTTTTCATACATCTCGGGGAAGGTGTAGGCAGCGGTGACAACGGCACTCTCGGTCATTTCTGCCTTGAACGCTCTGGCTTTCACCGTGGTATTCTCGGTGAGGATGAGGCCCTCGGTGGGAAACACCGCGCTGGCTTCAGTGGGGGTGTCGCCGTTGGTGGTGTAGCGGATGGTGGCGCCCTCGGTGGCGCAGGTGGCCGTCACGGTGACGCTGTTGGAATAGACAGCGCCAGCAGCGGGACTCAGCACAGGGGCGGAAACGATGGGTTGCGTTCCTCCTGTTGACCAGGTGATGTCAATCTCGTCCAAATACATAGCATCTTGAGCCGAACGGAGACCAATGAAGGCGTAGCTGTCGTTGATGACAAGCTCCGTGCTGGTTCCATAGACAATCGTACCAATCAGTGTGCCTTGAGTATCGGAATTGTAAAGCTCCGTGGGAGCGGTGTATTCGGAATCTTTACCGTAAACGTTCAGGGTACGTCCATTGGCGGTGTTCGAGTTCCAGACTACACTGACCAACGTCACCGTGCCTCCCGAGGCAGTGGTGATGATTCCAGAGTTGCTGTTTTTGCTTCTCAACTGGATGGCACCGTTGCTACCAGCACTCTGACCAGCATAAACTGCCTCGGAATTGCCAGTAACACCCGACCATGAGGTATAGGATGTCCCAGTCACTCCAGTCGATTCCCGTGTAAGAACATCGGTCACATCGACTCTTGTTTGTCCCCACAAGGGGACACATAGCATCAGCAGCAATGCTGCCAAACAAAAAGTAATTCCTTTTTTCATGATAAATACTTTAATTGATTGATATTTAATAATTTAATTCTAATCATCTTTCCATAAAGCCAATCTACAAAGATAATTATCTTTTATATTAAAAAAAGAAATAAAACTAGGAGTTATCAACAACACCTGTTGATATCGAAATTTTCTTTTTTTCTTGACATTTCCCAAAAAAATGTACTTTTGTTCTTTTTTAAAGGAAAAACAACATGTGTGGAATCGTCGCCTATGTGGGCTATCAAGAGGCCTACCCTATCTTAATTGAGGGATTGAAACGTCTTGAATATCGCGGTTACGACAGCGCCGGCGTGGCGCTGCTCAATGCATCGAATGAGTTGAACGTCTATAAAGCCAAAGGGAAAGTCTCTGACTTGGAAGCCTACGCCTCCGACAAAGACCTTGGCGGACATATCGGCATCGCCCATACCCGATGGGCTACCCACGGCGAGCCTAACCAAACCAACGCACACCCACACCTCTCCAACTCAGGCAACATCGCACTGATTCACAACGGCATCATCGAAAACTACCTGAGCCTCCGCAAAGAACTCGAGAAACGTGGCTTCACCTTCAAGTCATCAACCGATACTGAGGTGCTCACCAACCTCATCGAAGACGTGCAGCAAAGCGAGCATGTCGATCTCTTCGAGGCCGTGCGCATCGCCCTCAACCACGTGGTGGGCGCCTACGCCATCGCCATCGTCGAGAAAGGCCACCCCGACCAAATCATCGCCGCCCGCAAAGGTAGCCCCATGGTCATCGGCATCGGCGACAACGAATATTACATCGCCTCCGACGCCACCCCCATCGTGGGTCGCACCCAAAAGGTGGTCTATATCGAAGACGAGCAGGTGGTCCGCATCAAACTCGGCGAAGAACTCCACATCAAGACCATCCAAGACGTGGAAGCCATTCCCTACGTGCAAGAGCTCAAGATGAACCTCGACTCCATCGAGAAAGCCGGCTTCGACCACTTCATGATGAAGGAAATCTATGAGCAACCCACCATTGTGCGCGACACCATGCGTGGTCGCCTTCACCCGGAAAGCAACACCGTCCGCCTCGGCGGCATCGCAAAATATGAGAAACAGCTCCTCTACGCCGACAACATCGTCTTTGTGGCTTGCGGTACCTCCTGGCACGCCAGCCTCGTGGGCAGCTATATGATCGAGAAACTGGCCAAAATCCGTGTCAAAGTGGAATACGCCTCTGAGTTCCGCTACCGCGACCCGGTGGTCACCCCCCACGATGTGGTCATCGCCGTGTCGCAGTCCGGTGAGACCGCCGACACCCTCGCCGCCATCAACCTGGCCAAGGAAAAAGGCGCCATCGTGCTCGGCATCTGCAACGTGATTGGTTCCTCCATCTCAAGGGCCACCGACGCTGGCATCTATACCCACGCAGGTCCTGAGATTGGCGTCGCCTCCACCAAAGCCTTCACCTCACAAGTCACCGTGATGGCCATGCTCGCCCTCCGCCTTGCCGAACTCAAAGGCTCCATGAAAGACGAGGAACGCCTCGAGTTCATCAAGGAACTCGACAGCATCCCGGAGAAAATCCAATGGACCCTCGACCACAGCGGCCACGTGAAGGACATCGCCGCCAAGTACAAGGATGTGCGTAACATGCTCTACCTCGGCCGACTGCAAAACTACCCCGTCGCCCTCGAAGGCGCCCTGAAACTCAAGGAAATCTCCTACATCCATGCAGAAGGCTATCCCGCCGCCGAGATGAAGCACGGTCCTATCGCCTTGATCGACAAGGATATGCCCGTGGTGTTTATCGCCACCAACCACAGCACCTACGAGAAGGTGATCAGTAACATTCAAGAGGTGAAAGCCCGCGACGGCAAAATCATCGCCATCGTGAGTGAGAAGGACGTGTTGGCCCGCAAGATGGCCGACTATGTCATCGAGATTCCCGAGACGGAATGCCTGTACTCTCCCCTATTGGCCACTGTGCCACTGCAAATCCTGGCCTACTACATCGCCGTGATGCGCGGCTGCAATGTCGATCAACCGCGCAACCTGGCCAAATCGGTGACGGTGGAATAAAAAAAGAAGACAGAAGGCAGAAGTCAGAAGTTGGCGAGTTCGCGGTATTCGTAGGTGACTTTGTCGGCACAACGCACCACAAGGTAAGATGGTTGGTTTTTGCCCTCGTTGAGGTTGTCGGTCATCACATACGGCACTCCGTAGAAGGTCTTGTGGTCACGATAATGGAAGTGTCCCATGATGACCATATCGACCTTAAAGCGACTCATGAGGTCCATGAAGGCATATTGCTCATCCTCAGGGAGATTGGCCGCTGGCGTGGTCGTGTAATTATAAGTGGTGCGGAACATCCAGTTGTGGCTGATGACAAAACAATAGCGATAGTCCGAGCGATGGCCAAGTTGTTCCTCAAGCCAATCCATCTGGCGCTTGCCGTGAGTGCCATTGCCAGAGTCCAAAAAGACAAATAAGTCCTTAAAACCTCCAACAGTATTGACCGTCACCGTGTAAGTCGAGGTGTGGAAATGTTTTTTAAAATACTCGGCGCAGTCGAAATACACGTCGTGGTTGCCAATAATCGGATAGCAGGGGTCGTCGTCCACATGAACCGCGGGGTCAAACCGCATTGCTTCCTCGCAGAGGATATAAGGATTCTCGCCACTCTCGTTGGCCAAATCGCCCGCGACAATGGAAAAGGCCGCCTCCGGGTCGTTGCGCTCGGCAGTAACGTATGCCGTTAACCTATCGTTGTTGTCGTTGACATGGGAGTCAGAGCAGGAATAAAAGGTATAATGGTCGGGAATCGAGTCCAATACAAAGGGGGCGTGCTGAGCATTCCAGTCGAGCCAATCGGCCACACGCTCCTCGGTGTCACTACGGTTCACCACCATGCCCAACACATCGAGGCGGTTGCAGGAATACAGTCCTGAAATCAAAATCAATCCACAGGAAATCAATGAAATATACTTCGTTCTTTTCATCATCGTCAGTTTTTAATAATTAAAGACACATCCAACATTGACATAAAAACCGTTCGGTTGAGCGGAGAGGTTCAGCACCCCGCAGGGATGAAGGCCCGCCTCGGCGGTAAGCCGCCATTGGTCGTTAAGGCCATAATAGCCGTGCAGGTTATAATAGAATAAGGTGAAACGCTCGATAATGAATTCCCGGTAGTTAGACACACCGGCGCCAATGTTCCAAGGGTGATCCTGAGCAAACAGGTTGTATTCCACGTCAAAGACGATGTTCATTGGCTCGAAGATGGTTCCTTCTCCCCCATTCTTACGGAGCGGCACCTCCGCGATGTAGCGGTTGCACAGCCCGAACTTGAAGTTCCAGTGGATGTTGCGATAGCCCGCACTCAGCATGGCGTTGAATTCCTGGAGTTTATAGCGCTTGAAATAGCGGTATAGATACCGGTTTTCAAGGAACAAGGTGCCTTTTTTCCCCTTCAACAGATCCACTTGATACACAAAGTCCAAATCATAATGGTTCTCAGTACTCGCCTGGAGTCCAACCCCCATCCTGAAGTTCTCAGCCAGGTTGAAGTCGGAAGCCACGGCAAAATTCCCGATGGAGCCCGCCGTACGGTTGTAGTCATGCTCGGCGTATGCCCGGATAACGCCCGCAGGTTGGGCAGTCGCGCCCACCACAAGCACCAAAAACAGAAATGATAAAAATACTCTTTTCATGGCTAAATTTTTGTCGATGCAAAGATAGTGTTTTTTATTTTTGCAAAAAAATTCGCCATGAAGATTCTTTCCATCGAACAAGTCCGGGAAGCCGACCGTTACACGATTGAGCATGAGCCCATTGCCTCCATCGACTTGATGGAACGGGCCGCCTCCAAGGTGTTCCAATGGCTGGAATACCGCATCGAGGAGGCCGAAACGGTGCGCATTTTCTGCGGCATGGGCAACAATGGCGGCGACGGTCTCGCCCTGGCGAGGATGCTGACGGAGCGCGACATCCTCCCCCACGTCTATATGGTGAGGTACACTGAGAAGATGAGTCCCGACTGCCTTGCTAATTACAACAGGCTTCTGAAAGAAACCAAGGTGCCCGTTCACGATATCCGGACCAAAGACGACTTCCCTGCCTTGACTCCCAAGGAAATTTTCATCGACGCCCTCTTTGGGTCAGGTTTGAACCGTCCCATCGACGGACTGGCCGCGGAACTGATTGACTATCTGAACCGTCAGAAGGCCATCCGTATCGCCATCGACATCGCATCAGGTCTTTTTGCCGACAGCCCCACTCCCGCGGGGACCATCTTCCAACCCGACTACACGCTTACCTTCCAAACCCCCAAACTGGCCTTCATGATGCCCGAGAACGACCCCTTTGTGGGGGAACTCGTAGTACTCAACATCAAATTGCATCCTGATTATCTTGACGAGGTGGAGACCAACCTTTTCGTCACGGAACGTCCCATGATGGAGGAAATGATCCATAAACGTCCCAAATATTCCCATAAGGGAACTTTCGGTCACGCCCTCCTCATCGCTGGAAGCGAAGGAAAAACCGGTGCCGCCTTGTTGAGCGCAAAAGCCTGCCTTCGTTCAGGTGTCGGACTGCTTTCTGTATTACTTCCAAAATCTTCATGGTCAGCACTTAACACCTATTTACCTGAAGCAATGCTTTATACCATAGATTCGCTTCGTCCGGGACGAAATGAGCGTTGTTTCGATGACTTTGACCGACTGGAGGCGTTCACCGCCATCGGCATTGGACCTGGCTTGGGAAAGCAAGAGGATTCTGCAAGGGCTTTGAAACGACTCATTCAACAATGCGAGGTGCCTTTGGTGTTGGACGCCGACGCGCTCAACATCCTGGCCGACAACAAGACCTGGCTGGAGTTCCTCCCCACCAAAACCATTTTGACCCCTCACCCGAAAGAGTTTGAGCGCCTTTTTGGTAAAACCGCCAACAGCTTCGAACGACTGGAACTTCAGCGAACCATGGCCATGAGGCACCAAATCATCATTGTGCTGAAAGGTGCCAACACCTCCATTGCCCTTCCCAATGGCAGCATCTTCTTCAACTCCACAGGCAATCCAGGCATGGCCACGGCGGGAAGCGGCGATGTGCTCACCGGCATGGTCCTCTCCCTGCTGGCCCAACACTACTTGCCTGAGGAAGCAGCGGTTTTGGGCGTGTATCTCCACGGCTTTGCCGGAGACCTGGCCGAACAAACCTACGGACAAGAGGCACTCATCGCCTCCGACATCATCAACCATATCAGTCAAGCTTATCACCATCTTACATCCTAATTCAGTCATGAGCAACAAAAAGAAAAAAGAACCCGAGTACTTGGAAGATGTCCTCATCGTCGATGCCGGCAGCGAAGGAATGTCGGTGGCCAAACCCGAAGGAAGAGTCGTTTTCATTCCCTTCGGCGTCCCCGGCGATGTGGTGGACATCGAGGTGTTCAAGAAAAAGAAAAACTACTTTGAAGGCCGCATATTGAAATTCAAGAAACTGTCAGACAAACGTGTTGACCCTGTGTGCCAGCATTTTGGCCTTTGCGGAGGATGCAAATGGCAGCATCTCGACTACCAATGGCAACTGTACTACAAGCAAAAGCAGGTGAAGGACAATTTCGACCGCATCGGGAAGCTCGACTATCCTGAGATTCGGCCCATCATCGGAGGTGAGAAGCATTATTTTTACCGTAACAAGCTGGAATATGCCTTCTCCAACCGCAAATGGCTCACCGACGGGGCACCCGCTGGCACCTACGGCGAAGAAGAGGTGAAAGGCTTAGGTTTCCATCTCCCCTCCTTGTTCGACCGTGTGGTGGATGTGGAACGATGCTATCTCCAAGCCGATCCCTCCAACGACATCCGTCTGTTTGTCAGGAAGTTCACCATGGAGCATGGCCTCTCCTACTACAGCGTCCGCCATCACGAGGGACTGATGCGCAACCTCGTGATCCGCTGCAACTCCAAGGGCGAATTCCTGGTGATTTTGGTCATCAGCGAGGACCACAAAGGCATTCGCAACGAATTGGTGCCAGCTTTGGAAAAACAGTTTCCCCAGATTGTCTCCATCCTGTTGGTCATCAACAGCAAGCTGAACGACATCATCAACGACCTACCCTTCGAGTGTTTGAAAGGCGATCCTTATCTGATGGAGACCATGGCTTCACCCAGGCCAGGATATCCCGACTTGCAGTTCAGAATCGGACCCGTCTCATTCTTCCAAACCAATGTATATCAAGCAGAAAGACTCTATCACGCTGCTTTTGACTTGGCCGATGTCAAAGGCGACGAGCTGATGTACGACCTCTATACCGGCACCGGCACCATCGCCCAGTATTTCTCACGTTTTGTGCGGCGGGTGGTCGGCATCGAATATGTGGAGGAAGCCATTGCCGATGCCAAGGTGAACACCGCCCTGAACCAAATCGAGAACTGCGAGTTTTTTGCCGGCGACATGGCGAAAATCCTCACTGACGAATTCATCGAGGCTCATGGACGGCCCGACTTCATCGTGACCGACCCGCCTCGTGCCGGCATGGCTGAGAAGGTGGTGGAGCAACTGCTCGCAGTCAAAGCGAAGAAAATGGTCTATGTAAGCTGCAACCCTGCCACCCAAGCCCGTGACCTTCAACTGTTAAGCACCCTCTATGACGTGAAGGCCGTCCAGCCCGTCGATATGTTCCCCCATACCCAACACGTTGAAAATATTACTTTATTAGAATTAAAAAATCAATAACAACTCCCAACTGTCAACTGCTAACTCCCAACTGCTAACTCCCAACTCCCCTTACCTCCCTCACAATGGCATCAATGTCGCAGTCCTCGCCTTTGAACACCAGTTGTGCTTTCTCGTAGAAAGGCAAACGGTCGGTATAGGTTTTTTGGACGAATGTTGTCAATTCCTCCAAAGATTTCCCAACCACAAGCGGACGTTTCACCTTGGATTTGGATAGTCGGTCAACAACAGTTTGTGGACTGATTTTCAAGAAGATGGTGAGGCCATGCTCGTTCATCCAGTCGATATTGTCGTGAAAGCAAGGTGTCCCTCCCCCGGTAGAGATGACCACATTGTCGTACTGTTCGGTGGAACGCAGAATTTGAGCCTCCAGCTGTCGATACAGCGGCTCGTCGTATTTATGGAAAAAATCGTCGGTGGAGATGCAGTATCGTTCCTCGAAAAGATGGTCGGTGTCCTTCCAGTCCAAGCCCAGCCGGCGAGCCAGTCGCTTGCCGTTGGTGGTCTTGCCTGCCCCCATATATCCCACAAGGAAGATTCTCATACACCTGTCCGCCAACTATTTGATTTCATTGTAATGGTCAAGCATGTATTGGAGCGAATCGGCCTCCTTGCGAAGCCGTTGCGTCTCACGGGCATAGTTCTCGATGATTTCGGGAGATCCATACACACATGACATCTCCCGCTGCTGAATTCGCGCACGGATTTCTTCGATGCGGTTTTTCAACTCCTTTTTCGAGGGTTTCACCTGAGTCTCATTGTTGACCTTGTTGGGGTCCTCGCTACTTCCTGAAGTGTTCTGGTTGGTACAACATGCCCCAGTGACCACCGAGACCAAGGCTAAGATTCCCAGCCATGCTTTTCTAAAAAACTTTTTCATCTCGTTTGTTTTCTTGGTGAGGCAAAGATACTTCTTTTTTTGAAATATCAACAGTTTTTTGTTGATAATTCCTGCCCATAAAGCACCTTTTTAATAAAGAAGATGACTATCTTTGTAAGATGGTTCTTTATGAAGTATTTATTAGTAATTATTTAAATATCAATCAATTAAAACGTTATCCATGAACAAAAGACTAACTTTATTATTGGCAGCCTTGCTGCTGATGGTATGCATCCCCTCTTGGGGACAGTCGCGGGCGGTAGCCTCCATTGACTTTTCGCAACAGGGCTATGAGAACGCGCGGGATCTCGACGGGGTCACCATTGAGATTGACGCCAACGTGAGCATTGTGTTCAACAAGGCATCGGGAAATAACTCCCCAAAATATTACAATTCAGGGGCTTCCGTCCGTGCCTACGGGGGCAATGCCTTCACGGTATCGACCTTGGCGGGTACCATCACCTCCATTGTCATCACCCCTGGTTCGGGCGATGGTTCCAACGCGGTGACCACCGACGAAGGCACCTGTGAGTATCCCAATTGGAGCGGTTCCGCCAGCAGTGTGACTTTCTCTGTGGGAGGCACTTCGGGCCACCGTCGCATCCACGCCGTGGAAGTCACCTACGAGACCAGCTCCAACGTTGTCTCCGCCCCAGTGTTCAGTCCTGCCGGCGGCACCGTTTACGGCAACAGCGTCACAGTGACGGCCACCTGCGCCACCACGGGTGCCACCATCCGTTACACCACCAACGGCAATGACCCCAACAGCACTAGCCCCGTGTTTCCCGCTGCTGGCCTCACCCTTACGCAAAACACCACGGTGAAAGCCAAGGCGTTCAAGTCGGGCATGACCGAGAGCTCCATCACGACGGCCACCTACTCTTTCCCGGAGATGTATCCCAACATCGCCGCTTGGAAAGCGGCCCATCCTGAAAGCAGCTCAACCGTCTCAGGCATCTCGGGCAACCTCACCGCCGTGTTCCAAAACGGTTCTTACCTTTATTTGCAAGACGCCACCGGCGCTCTTTTGGTATATGGCTCCATGACCAACACTTACGAGAACGGCGACCTCCTCATCGGCGGCATCTTCGGCACATCCAACCTTTACAACGGCCTGATGGAGTTCGAGCCTACCCATCCCTTCCCGGAAGGCGTCGCCGGCACCCCGGTGCAGCCCACCGTGGCCACCGTCGCCCAAATTGAGGCCAACTTCAGCGCCTACACCAGCAAGCTGGTCAAGATCGTGGGGATCACCTTCGACGCCGACCACACCTTCACCCAAAACGGCGCGGGCCGTTCCACCACCTTCACCCAGGACGGCAACACCATGACCCTTTACGATAACTTCCGCTCCCTCGTGGACTACTCTGTCACCGCCGGCGAAACCGCCGACCTCATCGGTCTCATCGGTTGCTTCAACGAGACGCTCCAGATCTCCCCAAGAACGACCGACGACATCATCACAGGCACGACTCCCCTGCCGACGGTGGCCACACCAGTCATCGACCCTGAGAGTGGTGAATACGTGAACATGGTGGAAGTCAGCATCACCTGCGCTACCGAAGGCGCTGTGATCCACTACACCACCGATGGTTCCACCCCCACCGCCACCAGTCCAGTCTATACGCAGTCACTCCAAATCGTGGATGATGTCACCGTGAAGGCCATCGCCATGAAAGACGGGTACGAGAACAGTGCCGTGGCCACGGCTTCCTACAGCATTGTCACCCCGCTCATAGTGACCTTCAGCAAGGTGACCAACCCCATCGACATCAACACCACCGACTCCTACCTGCTGGTCTGTGAGTCCGCTGGAACCGCCGCCACCGGCACCGTGTCGAGCAGCGCCCTCCAAGCTGTTGGAGTGGCTTACAATCCCGACGAACATACCGTGAGCACCCTGGTAAACATTTCCGACATGCCTTATCAGATTGGTCTTGAGGCTGCCGAAGGCGGCTACTATATCGCCATCGGCGAAGGGTACCTCAACAATGGCAGCGGCACCGGCCTCTCCTTGGGTGCCTCTCCCACGAGCGTCTGGGCCCTCAACACTTACGAAGGCGGTATCATCCTTCAAAACACCAGCAACAACAACCGTTTCCTCGGCGGCACCACCCCTGAAGGCACCGCCTACAAAGCCTACGCTGTCAACAACCTCGGCAGTGAGAACTACCCCTTTGTCGTCCTTTACAAAGAGGGCGAGACCACCCCGATGCAGAATGTCGAGGCACCTACCATCACTCCCAACGGTGGCACCTATACGGCGGCTCAGGAAGTCACCCTGGCCTGCGCCACTGAGGGAGCCATCATCTATTACACCTTGGACGGCTCCGACCCCACGACCAACAGCGCGGTTTACACTGCCCCCTTCACGGTGAGCTCCACCACCACGGTCAAAGCCATGGCCGCCGCCGAAGGCATGAGCAACAGCATCGTGGTCAGCGCCACCTTCACCTTCCCCACCGTCATCACCATCGCCGAGGCCCGTGCCTTGGAGAACAATGAGTATGCCCTCGTCGAAGGCGTTGTCACCTTCCAAGACGGACGCAACATCTACGTACAAGACGCCACCGCGGGTATCGTGCTGTATCTCAACAGCAACACGGTTCCCTCCGACCTTGCCCAAGGCGACTTGGTAAAGGCCTACGGCAAGAAAACCGTCTATAACGGCCTCGTGGAACTGACGGGCATTAACGGTAGCGACGCAAGTGTGTTCAACATCCTCAGCTCCGGCAATCCCTTGCCAGTAGCCTACAAGACCATCGCCGAGGTGCTGGCCGGCGCCGACGGTCTCCTCCAAAGCACTCGCGTGCTCATCAGCAACGCCGTCATCGGCACCATCAACCCCAGCGCCAACACCGTACTGTCCCAAGGCAACGACTCCATCAACATCTACAAGATTCCGGCATTGACGGACATCGAGGAGAACAGCCATGTGAACGTGACCGCTGTGGTGGGTTATTTCCACAACCCCCAACTCCGCGTGGCCAACGCCTCCGACGTGGAACTCCTGAGCTCCAACCTCATCGTCACCCCGAGCGTGCTGCAAGGATTCACCTACGAACAAGGGGAAGGTCCCTCCGCCGCCCAATCCTTCACAGTCTCCGGCGAATACTTGACCAGCACCGTGGTCATCACCGCCAACGAGTATTTTGAAGTCAGCGACGCTGAAAACGGCCTCTATGCCAACACCTTGACACTCAACACCACCGACGGCTTGCTGGGCACTACTTCCGTGTATGTGCGCATGATGGCCGGACTGAGCCAAGGTACCTACAGCACCGCCCTCAGCGTGGTGAGCGGCGACGACGCCTTGACCGTGAACCTGTCGGGCAACGTCACCATCAGCAACATGGTGGCCACCCCCACCTTCACGCCTGAAGCCGGCACCTATATGGATGCGCAAACGGTGACCATTGAATGCGCCACCGAGGGAGCCACCCTCCACTACACCACCGACGGCACCGACCCGACCGAGGAAAGCCCCGTCTATAACGGCCCCATCACTGTCAACACCGACATGACCCTCAAGGCCATGGGCGTCAAGGCCAACTGGCTGAACAGTGACATCGCCTCCGCCACCTACGTCATCCGCACCCCCATCACCATCGCGGAGGCTCGAATGCTGAACAACGATGAATACGCCACCGTGGCCGGTGTGGTGACCTATCACGACAACCGCAACGTCTATATCCAAGACGCCACCGCTGCCATCGTGCTGTATCTCAACAACAACACCGTTCCAGAAGCCCTCGCTGTCGGCGACCTCGTCATCGCCTACGGCAAGAAGAGTGTTTACAACGGCTTGGTGGAATTGACCGGCATCAACGGCAATAATGAGCTGGAACTGATGATCGTGCTACCCGGCAACGAACTGCCACTCGCCACCAAGACCATCGCCGAAATTCTTGAAGACTACCAAGGCGCCAACATGCTGCAAGCCACCCGAATCAGCATCGAGGAGGCAGTCGTCGAAAGCATCAACAACAGCGGCAACTCCCTGATTTCCCAAAATGGCAGCCAAATCAACATTTACCGTATGCCCGTTGTTGAGGGCTTGGCGGCGGGCGATATCATCAGCTTCGTCGGTGTGGTGGGTTGCCACAACGCCCCACAAATGCTGATTTCCTCCGCCAACGACATCACCGTCACCCACAATCCTTCTGTGACCGCCACCCCAGCCAACCTCTCCGGATTTAACTACATCGTGGACAACGGGCCCTCCGAGGAGCAAACCTTGACCGTGAGTGGAGCATATTTGGAGAACGAGATCCTCATCACCCCCACAGGCGACTTTGAGATCTCTTTGGCAACCGGTGCTGCCTTCCAACCCACAGACAACATCACCCTTTATCCTACCAACGGCGTGGTGAACAGCACCAGCATCTATGTCAGAATGAAAGCGGGTCTTGAAATCGGAGCCCATTCCGGAGCCATTACCTTGACCTCGCAGAATGCCATGGAGGTCGTGGTCAACTGCTCAGGTACCGTCTTTGACCAAGGCGGTCCCGTCACCAACGACTGGAGAAGGATCTCCGACCTGAGTGAGATCGTCGAGGGCGGACAGGTAATTATCGCTGCCCGTTACGACAACGAGAATGTGAACAGCTACTACGCCATGACCGCCTCCACGAGCGGCAAGCCCGAAGGCGTGCTTTGCGAGACCTTCATGTCGGGTACCGATGAAATCCTGCCCGCATCCATCACCAACGATTTGGACACCTACGCTTGGACCATCGGACGCCTCGGCGACGCCTATACCTTCACCAATGCCAACGGTCAGGTGCTGGGTTACTCCTCAAGCACCAACTTCGCCACAGGTGGCGAAAACATCGGTTGGACCATCACCGAAGGCACTTCCATCGACACCGGCGTGATGGTATCGAACTACACCGCCTTCAACATCATCAACGCCAACGTGACCACCCGCGCCGCCGCCTTGAACGCCAACCACAACTTCGGTCCCTACTCCACCACCAACATGACCAACGGCAACGGTGCCAACTACAACTTCTACCTTGATATCTTTGTAGGTACCTCAACCAGCACGCCTACCGTGAGTGCCCCGACCTTCGAACCTGATGGCGGCACCTATTACGAACCGCAAGAAGTCGCGATCAGCTGTGCCACCGACGACGCCACCATCTATTACAGCACCGAGTCGGAAACCGGTCCGTGGACGGAATACACCGCTCCTATTTTGGTGGACGAGGACCTCACCCTTTGGGCCTACGCCGAGAAGGACGGCTATGAGAACAGCCCCGTGGTCAGCGCCAGCTACGTGATTCATGATGACCTTACGGTGATCTTCTTCCAAGACTGGGAAGGTGATTGGAACGGCTGGACTTCAGTGCCCGTCGTTGGTGAACCGCAGTGGACCATCGCCTCCTACAGTGGCAACCACTACGCCTACGCCAACGCCTACAACCAAGGCGCCACCGAGGACTGGCTCATCTCGCCCGCCTTCAGCCTTGATGCCAATCCTGACGCCACCCTGAGCTTCGTCACCGCGAAGAACTACAACGGTCCCGACATCGAAGTCTATTTCACGAACGACTACGACGGACAAGACCCAAGTACCGCCACCTGGCAACTCCTTGAATGCCCGCTTTCAACCGGCAGCTGGAGCTGGGAATCCTCAGGCGACATCGCCCTGACCAACTATAGTGGCAGCAACTGCCATATTGCCTTCAAATATACTTCCACCGAGGATCAAGCCGCGGGTTGGGAAGTCGATGACATCATGCTCTCCGCCGGCGGTGTCGTCATCAACGACCCGTACTTGGTCGCCACCCCGAACACACTGAGCGGCTTCACCCACCTCGAAGGCCAAGGCCCATCAGAAGTCCAGACCTTCGTGCTGTCAGGTGGCAACTTCCTGCCCATGCCTCCCACCTGGGGATCCGTGACCCTCAGCCTGGGTGATTTGGTTCCTACCTATTTCGAGATGTCGCTGGATGGCGAAACGTTTGGTCATACATTGACCATCGAGCTCGACGAGACCCTCACGCTGGAACCCACCACCGTGTATGTCAGACTGAATGCTCCTGAAATCGGGCAATACAACGCGACCATCCTCATCGTGAACAGCTTAGATACTTATACCGAAGTGACGCTTTCCGGCGAGGTGCTGAGCGCCGACCAACCTAACGCCCAGTTTGCCATGCCCATGTACGTGCAAGGTGTCAACGGCAGCAACAACAACCGTGTGCCAGTGGCCGCTTGTGCTTACTTCGAGAACCTTGAGCCCAACACCACCTACCGCTATGTCAACCAGTTTGTGGACGACAACGACGGTCCCGAGACCGCCGGCGCCGGCAATGTGATCTTCGCCGATCCCGAAGGCTTCTATCGCACCACCTCCCCCAGCCTCTCCACCGAAGGCGCTTACGGCGAGTTCACTACCGATGAATATGGCGAAGCCTACGTGTGGTTTGTCAACGAGCCTACCGCCAACGCCCGATTCACGCCCGGCAACCATGTCTATCTGCGCATCCGCATCAACGACGGCAACGACGGCAGCGAGGTCGCCCGCATCTTCACCACCGAAGAATACGCCACCGTGCTGAACTTCGGCAATGAATACGACGCCAACCAAGGCTCCGCCTTCTACGCCAAGACCAACGACGCCCCGATGAGCTTCGCCGCCCTCTACAACAGCGAAGAGGCTGCCCGTCCCGTCTTTATGACACCCATCGAGACCACCGGTGTGGATTACGCAAGCATCAACCAATACGCCGACTTCTACAAAGAGCAAGTCGCCGGCAAGGACGGCTACTTCGGTGGTATCCTTCCCAACGACGGAACAGGCATCAACGACATCGTGACCATCGATCTGGAAGGCTGGATCATCAACGAGTATAAAACCAACAACGGTTTGTGGGGCGCCGCACAAACCGCCAGTCCTTCCGTCGGCCTCGACGACCCGATCTTCATCGACCTCACCGACGTGAGCGTCAAGGAAGGCGAAGCCCTCAAGGTCAAAGTTTGGGGCACCGGACATGAATTCATCATCGAAAACAACGAGGACAGCACCCTCGACATGACCGTGGTCAACCTCCTCGGCCAACCCGTCATGAGCCAACGCATCGCCTCGGGCAGCGCTTCGAGAATCTCACACAACCTCGCCGAAGGCATCTACGTCATCACCCTCCAAAACAACAAGGGCAGGATGTCAGTCAAGGTCATCGTGAGATAATCCGTTTCAAGACCGAGAAAATCTTTTTAAAAAAAACTCCCATGTTCTTGCATGGGAGTTTTTTATTTTCCTATCTTTGTAGGAGTAATTATAATATAATTGAAATGAAAACTTATACTATATTTGAAAAGTGCAGTGCATCAGCATATTACGATGCTGTATTTACTGAGAAGAATGTCGATGCCGAGGCGGCTTATTATCTCCTGACCAAGCGATTGGACAAAGCTTTGAGGAGAGAATACGACTATCATGGATTTGGACTGTCGGACGACTATGACGACACCATCGACGATTTCTTTCTGTACCTGTACGAGGGAAACGGCCAGCAGAAGCCTTTCTCCCTTTTGGAAAACGTCCATAACAAGCATGCTTTCTTCTCTTGGGTGTTGAGCACCTTCCGAAACTTCCTTCTGAAGCGAGTCCGAGAAGAGGAAAAAAAGAAGAACCTCTTCTCCTTCTCCGCTTTTGAAGACCCCCAATCCGAGCTGTTGAGCGATGAGACCATGGTGATGTATCTCGCCACCGCCATCGCCTACGCCGACCAGCAATTCACGCCAAGAAACCGCTTTGTTTTCTATCGGATGATACTGACTTTTCTGGACCAGGAGATGGCCGTGCCGCAGGAAGAGATCGCCAAGGTGCTCGGAATGCACCCTGTGACTTATCGGGTCAGCAACAAAAGGCAGAAGGAACGTTTCCTGAAATTCATCAGCGAACAGGAGGCGGGGGCCACACTTGAGCTGGACGAGCCTCATTGCAGTCAACGCGACCACATCGTCAAAGGATTTAGCCAGCTCTACAACGTGTTGCTCGAATACTATGAACAAGCGGTCAATGAATTGCCTCTATCCATGGAAATCAGGGCTTTACGCATCCACTACAGTGGCAACAACGAATGGATGATGCACGACACCCCTACAGCGTATGGTTTTCGATACAAGACCGACATCCATCAGCTTTACGCAAACCTCAAGGTAGCATGGTCGTTTGGGGAGGATAGGTGACTTCTTCTAAAAACAGGGCGTGCGCAGGCACCGACTCCCCTGCCGAACAGCGGTCTTTCCGTTCAATAACCTGGCGGAACTCCTCAAGTGACATCTTCCCCTTGCCTACCTCAAGCAAGGTACCCACAATGGCCCTCACCATGTTGCGCAGGAATCTGTCGGCCTTGATGCGAAACACGATGAGGGAGTCTCCCCGGGAGTCTGTCTCTCGCAACCATCTGGCTTCCATAATCTTGCAATCGTTGGTCTTAACCTGGGTATGAAGTTTGCTGAAGCTGGTGAAGTCGGTGAAGTTGAAGAGCAGGTCGGCAGCTTGTTGCATCAGCGCGAGGTCGAATTCCCCATACAGATAATAGGCATCGTGCAGGTGGAAAGGATTTTTCTGCTGGGTGATATAATAATGATAGGTGCGTGAAAGAGCGTCGAAACGGGCATGCGCTTCGGGAGACACCTCCCAAATGCGATGCACCGCGATGTCGTTGGGAAGAAAGGCGTTGAGCCGAAAAGCCAATTCTTCGGGATTCTTGATAGGGTGCTCAACATCGAAATGGGCGTAATAGTTTCGGGCATGAACCCCGGTGTCGGTGCGTCCGCAACCCGTCACGCCGACAGGTTGCCCCAGCTTGAGGCCGAGGCATCGCTCCAACTCCGCCTGAACACTCGGGGCATCCGGCTGGATCTGCCAACCGCAATAGTTGGCGCCATGGTATGACAGGTGGATAAAATATCTTCTCATTGCAGCTTCACCGTTCTCAAATCCAACAAGTTGGTGGGATTATTTCCCAACCCATGCACACGCTTGCTCACGAACCGTAGCACTTCGTCATAAAACAACACCACCACAGGGGCGTCCCTCATCATCAGGCTGTCCATCTCGGCATAGTAGCGTCCCCTCAACTCAGGGTCGTTACAAGCCATGGCCTTGGCATAGAGTCGGTCGAAACGAGGGTCGGAGAAATGGGAATAGTTGGGACCATCAGGCGAGAAGTTCTCCGTGGTAAACAAGGACAGGTAGTTCTCCGCATCGGGATAGTCGGCCACCCATGAGGCCCTGAAAAACTGGAGACTGCCATTCGACCTCATGCTACGCACCGTCGCAGGGGGCATCACCTCCATCTTGCACTGAAGTCCGATCTGCTCCACTTGCGACTGTACAAACTTGCCGATATCAGCATAATCGGCGGTGGTGGAAAGGTTCAGCAGGTAACCTTCCAACTGATGGTCCTTCACGATCCGTTGTGCCTTTTTCAGGTCGTAGTCATAACCGATATTCGGGCGATGTCCAGGAAGTCCCACCGGAATCATCCCACCCGTTCCGGCGAACCCGATGCCGTTGCGAAGGTAGCGCAGCATCTTTTCACGGTCGATACAGTAGTTCACCGCCTGACGCATCGCCCGGGCACGTTCGACCCCCAAAGGGTCGTCGCGGTCCTCATAGAAGCATATATACTCCGTGTTCAGGTAAGGCCCTGTGATCAAGTCAATCTTATCCTCGTATTTCTTGCGTAAAGTGCCATCGTAGGTAAGCAGCTCGTCCTTGTAACGGGCGTCGATGCCCGACATGAAATCGAACTTCCCTTTCACAAACTCCAGAAAGGCCACTTGTTTATCAATGAGGAAACTGATGGAGACCGCATCGATATAGGGAAGCCGTTGCCCTTGCGCATCCGTCTCGAAATAGTTGGGATTGCGACGAAACACCAGCTTCACGCTCTCGTTCCAATACTGAAAACGGAACGGACCGGTACCCACAGGATGCTTCCTGAAATCGTCGCCATAGTATTCAACCGCCTCATGAGGGACCACCGAGGCGTATGGCATGGAGAGAATTCCCAAAAAGGGCGGAAAAGCCTTGGAGAGCCGGATTTGGAACGTGCTGTCGTCAAGGGCCTTGAAGGCATATTGGTCGTCTTCGTGGGCCACCGAAGCGAAGATCCATGCCCCCGGGGAATTCAAACGCTTGTCAACCACACGGTTGAAGGAATACACGACATCCTCCGCAGTCACACAGCGTGGCGAAGGCATGGAGGGATCCTCATGGAAAAACACATCGTCGCGCAGATGGAATGTATAGATGAGGCCATCATCGCTAATATCCCACGAACGTGCGATACGAGGCACCACGTTCATCGCCTCGTCGAAAGCCACCAAACTGCAATACAGCTGGTTACAGACCCAAATATGGGGCAAGTCCTTGGCGTAGATTGGATCCAGACTAATGATGCCTGTTGACTCGTTGTAGCGAAAAATGGACAGACCCTTATTGGGATCCTCCCGTTTCCCACAGGAGCATAACAACGCCAAAGTCAACACCCACCAAACACCCCTCTTCATCTTCTTACTTCTGTCTTCTGTCTTCTATATTCTTAAACCCAATCACCTCCGTCCTGAGGTTCATCAGGTACTTGTTATAGTCAAGGTCGTTCTTGTCCTGTTCAGACTCAAGCGCCAGGTTGATCACCTCCATCATGTCGTTGACATAGTGGAATTCAAGACCTTTGATATAGTCGGCCTTGATGTCTTCGATGTCGCGTCGGTTGTCGGCGGAAAGGATGATTTCCGTCACGCCGTTGCGTTTGGCGGCGAGGATCTTCTCCTGGATGCCGCCCACGGGCAGCACTTTTCCGCGGAGGGTGATCTCGCCGGTCATGGCCAGCTGGCTTTTCACTTTCCTTTGGGTGAAGGCGGAGGTCAAGGCGGAAAGCATGGTGATGCCCGCCGAGGGACCGTCCTTGGGGGTGGCGCCTTCCGGCACATGCACGTGGACGTTCCAAGCGTCGAACACGTCGGGGTTGATGTCGAGCAGTGAGGTGTGCGCCTTGATGAACTCGTAGGCGATGGTGGCGGATTCTTTCATCACTTCGCCGAGGTTGCCGGTGAGCGAGAGGTGTCCCACGCCGCGGCTGAGGCTCACCTCGATGGAGAGGAGCTCCCCTCCTACCGAAGTCCAGGCCAGGCCGGTGGCCACACCGGGCATGGTGTGCCGCACTTCGTCCTCGTCGTGGTGCATTGGCACGCCAAGCACCTTGCGCAGCTCCTCTTGCGTCACTTTGCGCTCGTCGCTTTGGTTCATCACCACGTCCTTGGCGCGGGCGCGCATCACATCGGCGATCTTGCGTTCCAAGGTACGCACACCAGCTTCGCGGGTGTAATCGTCGATGATTTGCATGACGATGTCCTTCGAGAAACTGATCTGCTTGCTGTCCATGCCGTGCTCCTTGAGTTGCTTGGGGATGAGGTGCCTTTTGGCAATCTCGTATTTCTCCTCGCGGAGATAACCGGTCAGGTCAAGGATCTCCATACGGTCGCGGAGGGCGGGATGGATGGTGGAGAGCGTGTTGGCGGTGGCGATGAAGAGGATCTTCGAGAGGTCGTAGTCCAGTTCCAGGAAGTTATCGTAGAAGGTGGAGTTCTGTTCGGGGTCGAGGATCTCCAGCAGGGCGGCCTGCGGGTCGCCGTTGATGTTGTTGCCACTCACCTTGTCGATTTCGTCGAGCACAAACACGGGGTTGCCCGACTTCACCTTGCGGAGGCTTTGGATGATACGTCCGGGCATGGCGCCGATGTAGGTCTTGCGATGTCCGCGCAGCTCCGACTCGTCGCGGAGGCCGCCAAGTGACATTCTGACATATTTTCTGTTCAGGGCGCGGGCGATGGACTTGCCCAAGGAGGTCTTGCCAACGCCGGGAGGGCCCACCAGACAGAGGATGGGCGACTTCATGTCGTTTTTCAGCTTCAGCACGGCAAGGTGCTCGATGATGCGCTCCTTCACCTTGTCGAGGCCGAAATGGTCGGCGTCGAGCACTTTCTGGGCGCGTTTCAGGTCGAAATTGTCCTTGGTATAATCCATCCAGGGCAAATCGACGAGGTATTGCAGGTAGTTGAGCTGGATGCCGTATTCAGCGGCTTGGGCGTTGGTGCGTTCCAGTTTCTTGAGTTCCCTTTCGAAGACCTCCTGCACCTCTTCGGGCCATTTTTTATTCTTGGCTTTCAGTTGCAGCTCCTTGATATCCTGTTCGTTAGGGGTTCCGCCCAGTTCTTCCTGGATGGTGCGGAGCTGTTGGTTGAGCAGGTATTCGCGCTGTTGCTTGTCGAGATCCACCCTCACCTTGCTTTGGATTTGCTGTTTCAGCTCGATCATTTGCTGCTCGGTGGAGAGGATGCCGAGGAGGTTGTTGGCCATGTCCACGATGTTGGTGCATTCGAGGAGCATCTGTTTGGTAGGCAGGTCGGAATCGACGTTGCTGGCCACGAAGTTCACGAGGAACACGGGGCTGTCGATGTTTTTGATGGCCATGGCGGCTTCTTCGGGGAGGCGTTGGTTACGGGAGATCACTTGGATGGCCAGTTCCCTGACTGACTGCAACAAGGCTTTGGTTTTCTTGTCGTTGGGGATGTTTTCATCGACCGGATAAGGGAGGACTTTGGCTTTGTGATAGGGTTCCGTTTGGGTCATCTCCGCGATTTGGAAACGGCTTTTCCCTTGGATGATGACGGTGAGGTTGCCGTCGGGCATCTGGAAGGTCTTGATGACTTGGGCGGTGGTGCCAATGGGATAGAGGTCGTCCATGCCAGGTTCTTCGAGGGAGGCGTCCTTTTGGGCGACCACGCCGATGGCTTTCTTTTTCTTATAATATTCCTTGACCAGTTTGATGGACTTCTCGCGTCCCACGGTGATCGGAATCACGACGCCGGGGAAGAGCACGGAGTTGCGCAGGGGAAGGATTGGCAGCTCTTCGGGCATCTCCTCGTCGCGGGAGAGGCGGATATCCTCGATGGTAAGGACGGGGATAAACTCGCCGCTTTCGGAATCCATCATGTCTGACATCAGATAATCGTCATGTATTTTCATTTCTAAGAGTGTTCGCTGACATTATGTCAGCCGTTGTAACAAAAAAAAACGTGGCGGCCTCATTGGTCAAGAATAGTGCCAAGGGGTTGTTTTTCGGACAAAAAAAGCCCCCGAAGGACTTCGAGAGCTTTTGTGTGCCACACCTTATTAAAACTGGCGGTTTACTTGGATTCTTTCTTTTCGAAGAACTTCTTGTACTTGTTGTTGAACTTATCGACGCGACCGGCGCTGTCAACGAGCTTCATCTTACCAGTATAGAAGGGGTGTGAAGTGCTGGAGATTTCAAGCTTCACCAGGGGATATTCTTTGCCATCTTCCCAAACGATGGTATCCTTGGTGTTGATCGTCGAACGTGACAGGAAGGTCTGTTCATTGGACATATCTTTGAAAACAACCAGACGGTAATTCTTAGGGTGAATGTCTTTTTTCATCGCTTTCTATTCCTTTATGTTTTGAGCGTGCAAAAGTACAACTTTTTTTTGAACTGGCAACTATTTTGGAGAAAAATTTTTCAAATCACCACAAGATTCAAAAAATCAATTCTTAACAACGCTGATTCCATGGGTTCTCCCCTCCACATCCGTAATGCGAAGCAGATAAATCCCTTCGGCCAATCCAGTCGTATGAATTTCATTGGTACTTTTCTCAGTCTTAACCAGTTGTCCAAAGGCATTATATATCCTTACTTCGGCGGCTTTTACACCTTCGATCACCATCTTGTCAATTACAGGATTGGGGTAAACAATTAACCCATCTTCTGTGTTTATTACCTCAACTTCGGCGGGG
>CACZQL010000037.1 GCA_902783365.1 uncultured Bacteroidia bacterium
AAACGGTATTTCTTGGCAGGCAGACCCAAAGAAAGGTGCCAGTTGAGACGCTCCTGCTTCCAGTGCTGGAACCACTCGAGCTCCGTGCCGGGACGGACAAAGAACTGCATCTCCATCTGCTCGAACTCGCGCATGCGGAAGATGAACTGACGGGCTACAATCTCATTACGGAAGGCCTTGCCGGTTTGGGCGATGCCGAACGGAATCTTCATGCGGCCAGTCTTCTGCACGTTCAGGTAGTTGACAAAGATGCCCTGGGCGGTCTCGGGACGCAGGTAAATCGTGTCGGAACCGTCGGCCACCGAACCCATCTTGGTGGCGAACATCAGGTTGAACTGACGCACGTCGGTCCAGTTGCGGGTGCCGCTGATGGGACACACAATCTCCAGGTCGAGGATGAGCTGCTTGATGGCGTCGAGGTCGTTTCTCTCCATGGCGCCGTAGAGGCGGTGGCTGATCTCTTCAATCTTGGCCTTGTGCTCCAGCACGCGCGGGTTGGTGGTCACAAACTGCTCCTCGTTGAAGGCGTCGCCAAAACGCTTGCGGGCCTTCTCCACCTCCTTGTTGATCTTCTCCTCAATCTTGGCCATGTAATCCTCCACCAACACGTCGGCACGGTAGCGTTTCTTGCTGTCGCGGTTGTCGATCAGCGGGTCGTTGAAGGCATCAACGTGGCCTGAAGCCTTCCATGTGGTGGGATGCATGAAGATGGCCGCGTCGATGCCCACGATGTTCTCGTGCAGCTGCACCATGGCCTTCCACCAGTACTCGCGGATGTTCTTCTTGAGTTCCACACCGTTTTGCCCATAGTCATAAACAGCTGAAAGTCCGTCATAAATCTCGCTCGACGGAAAGATGAATCCATATTCCTTCGCGTGAGCGGTGATCTTCTTGAAAAAGTCCTCTTGATTCATAGTGATAGTGATTTCGTTATTTGAGCGCAAAAATACGCTTTTTGGATGGATTTCTCCAAAAAATTGTTATCTTTGCGCTCTAATAAAGGTCCAAGTGGGGCTTACTTCCATTTCTAGATAAGGGTTCGCCCTTGTATTTCAGCCCCACAATTACCTTATTAATAATATTGCCATGAACGTAAAAACCATGCAGAAGGTGGCTTTGCGTCACCGGGCCGTGTTCCTCCCCTTGGAGAAGGCCGAAATTCCCTTTGATTATCAACCTACTGCTCCTTTGATGGCCTTTGTGGCCCGATTGAAAGAAAACGGCTACACTGTGAGCGAGGAGCTTTTGCACGCTTTGGCGAAAGTGCCGACACGGACGCTCGTCGAGGTCACCGAGGTCATCCGCGAGGCTTTGGGCATCGACTTGAACTGGGCCCCCTTGGTGAAAGGCTGGGACGTGCCCACGGGTGAGACTTACGCCGACCACCTCATCACTTTGGTCGTCAACCTTTTCGGTGGGAAACAAGCCGGCTTCAAAGGCGTCACCATGCCCTGCGGACACTTCATCCCCGAAGGCACCTTTCCCATCGAACGCTACAACGGATGCCCCTTCTGCGGCACCCCCTTCCGCACCGCCAACTTTGTGTATCACGGCCAGGGCAGCAAGCTGAAAGAGCTGCGACTCTTTACCCTCGCCGATATGGAACAGCTGTTCCGTAACTTGCTGCAGTCGCCCACCCCCTTGGACGCTACCCAGCTCGACTCGCTGAAGCTGCTGCTCGGAGAACTCGAACTTCCTGAGAACGTGGAGATCCCGATGAAAGAGACCCTGATGGTGGTCATCAGTGGCGCGGGCCACACTGCGGAAGGACGCAAGGCGGTGGAAAAGCAAATCGCTGTGGGACTGCGTTATCTGAAGTCGCCCACGGATATCCTCCGCTATTTCTGGTACGAGAAGACCGGGATGGTGAAGGTCATCGAGCCGAAATACCTGGTGGAGATGGAGCGCAAAGCCCAACGGCACCGCTGGGCCATGAACGACCAAAGCGAGGAGAAAGCCGCCCAGAAACGCCAAGCGCTGAAGCTGCAATACGACCGCAAACACTGCCGCATGGCCGCCACCTGGCTCAACGCCCTCCCCATGGACGCGCGTAAGGCGGCAGAGGAGATGCACCCCAAACGGGGGATGTGGGTGCGGCTCATCCACGCGCTGCGACTGGGCGAATACTCGCGCCGCAAGGGCTTCGAACCCCTCGCACAACTCCTTGACGTGTTTTATAAACAAGACTATGAACCCTGGATGGGCAAGGTGGAGAAAGCCCGACGCGACAATAACACCCCCGAACTGCTGAGGATGCTCTGTCAACGCCCCGGCCTGTTCGCCCGCTGCCTCTTCGCCACCATGCTGCGTTTCGGCAAGGACGAGACTTTGAATGCCTTTGAGCGTGTGAGCGACACCCTGCCCGCAAGGCTGGTGCTGTCGTTGGGCAATGCCGCCGACGCCTATTTCGACCTCGACCAGATCCGGATAGCGCGACCCATCACAGGTGGCACCCATCCGGTGCAACCCAACGCGCTGCTTTCACTCTATAGCGAGGACCAGCGCAAAGCCATGGTCAATGAAGTCAACAACCTGTATGCCAACACGATGCGTCGTCGTTTTGCCGCCGCTCATAACGATGCCAAGACCATCTATATAGACCCCCGTCTCTATGAGATTCCGGTGAGCATCGGCGACCGAAGCACCACCGTGCAGGATACCTCGTGCGCCTTGCAAGGCACCCGTTTCCCCGTCGAGGGCGACGCGGTGCGACTGTTCTTGCAATGGGGCAAGGGACTGCCCGCCCAGCCTCTCGACATGGACCTCAGCTGCCATATAGCCTTCAACAACGGGGTCTCCGTGGAATGCGCTTACTTCAACCTCACAGCGCCTGGAGCCAAACACTCGGGCGACATCCGTAGCATCCCCAACCAGGTGGGCACCGCCGAGTATATCGAGCTCTCCCTGCCTGAATTGCAGCAGGCCGGGGCGAAGTTCGTGGTGTTCACCTGCAACGCCTACACGTCGGGGAACCTCTCACCAAACCTCATGGTGGGCTGGATGGACTCCGCCTATCCCATGACCATCTCGGAAGAGAACGGCGTGGCTTACGACCCCTCCTGTGTGCAACACATCGTCCGCGTGAGCGAGGGCAACCTCTCCAAAGGCTTGGTGTTCGGCGTGCTGAAGGTGGAGGAACGTGAGATCGTCTGGCTGGAGATGCCTTTCATGGGCCAGACCGTGCACGACCTCGACACGGACTCCGTCGAAGCCATGCTCCGCCGCCTGGAGGAAAAGCTCTCCGTTGGCGCCCTCCTCGACCTCAAACGCGAAGGTCAAGACCTCATCCTCGTCACTGACCCGCAATTAGCCGACGAGGCCTATACCTACGAATGGGCCCTCGATCCTGCTGCCGTTTCAGCTTTGTTGAATGCGGAATAATCAATCGCCCGTAGGGCGAAAGATGGTTAGAATCGTAAATGGTTTCCCTCGTAGAATCGCCCTTTAGGGCGAAAGATGGTTAGAATGATTAGAATCGAAAAAGACCCCTTGTGGAATCGCCCTTTAGGGCGAAAGATGATTAGAAAAAAATGAGGGTTATAGGACCTCACCCCCGACCCCTCTCCATAGTGGAGAGGGGAGCGTTCTACGCAGAGGACCTGTTGGGAATCGCCCGTAGGGCGAAAGATGATTAGAACGCATTCCGTCCCCCCACGTGGAATCGCCCGTAGGGCGAAAGATGGTTAGAATCGTAAATGGTTTCCCTCGTAGAATCGCCCTTTAGGGCGAAAGATGATTAGAATGGTTAGAACCGTAATGGCCTCCTCATGGAATCGCCCTTTAGGGCGAAAGATGATGAGAATGGTTAAAATCGTAATGGCCTCCTTGGTGTTTACAAGGTAGGATTTAACCAATCTTCAAGTAATGATAGAGATAGCTATGTTTATATTCTTAGATTTCAATATATTATATTAAAAATGTTTGAAATGGATAGGTTAAAAATAGAAAAATGCATTAATTTATTGTTAATGAGGAGATAAATATTTATTATTTCAAGAATTAGTTAAATATTGTTTATTCTCAAACCATCTCTCGCCCTAACGGGCGATTCGGAGAGGAATCTTTCCTGTTCTAACCATCTCTCGCCCTAACGGGCGATTCGGAGAAGGACCTTTCCTGTTCTAACCATCTCTCGCCCTAACGGGCGATTCTGAGAGGGACCTTTCCTGTTCTAACCATCTCTCGCCCTAACGGGCGATTCTTAGAGGGACCTTTCCTGTTCTAACCATCTCTCGCCCTATCGGGCGATTCTGAGAAGGACCTTTCCTGTTCTAACCATCTCTCGCCCTAACGGGCGATTCCATGAGATTCACATTTTTTCCATGAGGAATGATAGGTTCGTGGATCTTTTAGAAACGGCTTGAATGACCATTAGCTATCAGCGCAGGGCACGCCCTGAGGATGACAACGGATAATCCTATCGCCCGGGTTTGTTATTTTTGTGGATTCTCTTTTTTTTGTTAATTTTGCTGCTTCATTTTTATCTTGTCATCATGAAAGTCAAATGTAACTATTGCGGATCGTTGATTGATGAGACCCTGGAGAGCTGTCCCCATTGCAATGCGCCGCTCTCCGGAGCCAACCGGGTTTCCGAAAAACAACCCAAGACCATCGAGGATCTCAAACAATGGTATGTGGGGCACCACCTTCCCCCTGAGGAAGTCACTCGCTTCTTCATCGGCAAGGACATCCGCGAGCCCAAAGCCTTCGGTATCTATAAAAACGAGGTGGGCGACTGCGTGGTCTATAAGAACAAATCTACCGGAGAACGCGCCATCCGCTATCAAGGCTCCGACGAGGCCTACGCTGTCAACGAGCTTTACCAGCGTCTCAAAGCTGAGATTGCCGACCAAAAACAAGCGCGTCCTAATCCCAATCCTGCTCCCCAACCCCAGAAGAAGCGCCGCAAAGGTTGTTTTATCTTTGTGATCCTCTTTGTTCTTGCTTCCCTCATCACTGCCATCTTCGACAATTCCGCGCCGAATGGCTATTATAATTACCATGGTCAGCAATACTATCATCAAGGTTCCAGTTGGTATTACTATGATTCCAACACCGACGACTGGTATAAATCGGACGACACAAAAACCCTCGACAAGCAAATCACCGACGATAACGCCTCCGACTACCGTTATTATTACCATCAAGGAAAAGATTTTGAATCCACCACCTGGTACGATGCCGGCCAGCACAACAATGATTCCGACTGGGACAACGACAGCGACTGGGACTCCGGAGGCGACTCCTGGGATAGCAACGATACCGACTGGGACTCCGACTGGTAAATAAACTGTTAACTTCCAACTGCAAACTGCCAACTTCCAACTATCATGAAGCGTACTTTTTTAGCCATACCAATTCCTGTAGGCACTGAGTTTCCGGCTTTGATGAGCCGCCTGAAGCGCAACCTAGAGCATGAGCGCCGCAATATTAACTGGTGCAAAGATAATCAAATCCATTTAACCCTCAAGTTTGTGGGGGACACCCCCGACGAGGACCTCCCAAAAATCATCGCGGCTTGCCAACAAGTGGCCAAACACCATAGCCCTTTCACCATGGACTTCAACCGCACGGGCATCTTCGGCAGCAACCACTCGCCAAGGGTGCTTTGGCTGGGTATGAACGACGAGCCCAAGGCCCTTTACGACTTGGAAGAGGATGTCCTTGATGCTTTCGACGGTTTGGGCTATCTCCGTGACCGCCAGAACTTTGTGCCGCATCTCACGCTCTGCCGCATCAAACAGCTCATCGACAAGCCTTTTTTCCAACAGGTGTATCAAGGCATCGAACAAAAGACTTACCTCCACACGGAGGTCCAAGAAATCGTTTATTACCAAAGCTTCCTTCAACCCACCGGAGCCGTCTATCGCGCCCTGAAAAGGATTCCGCTTGGCGGATAGTCTTTTTTAATACTTTTTGGAGGATAGTGTTTTTTTAATACTTTTGTGATTGATTGAAAAAAAACACTATCTTTGCCCATCTAAAATTTTTAAATCTTTAAATTTTAAATCTTTAAATCTCAAATATAAACATGGAAATCCGTAAATTAGAGCAAATGTTCGAGGTTTTGCGCAGCAAACCCAAGAAACGCCTCGTGGCCGCCTACGCCAACGACGACCACACCATCTGTGCAGTACATGCTGCCGTGAAAGAAGGTCTCATCGATGCCACCCTTATTGGTGACCAAGCCGTCATCGCCGAGGTGTGCAAAGCCGAGAACATCGACATCAACAGCTTCAAAGTCATCCATGAGCCTGTGGATGTGAAGGCTGCCGCCATGGCCTGCGACCTCATCAACGCCGGCGAGGCTGACATCCTCATGAAGGGACTGTTGCCCACCGACAAGTACATGCGCGCCATCCTCAACAAGGAACGCGGCCTCTGCCCGCCCAACGTCACGCTGGCCCACGTCGCCGTGATCGAAAACCCCAACTACCACAAACTGATGGTCGCCTCCGACTGCGCCATCATCCCGTTGCCCGACCTCAAGCAGAAGCAACAGCTGCTTAAATATGTCACCGACGTGGCTAAGAACCTCGGTGTCAGCTGCCCCAAGGTCGCCATGGTCACCGCCACCGAGCAGATGAGCGCTGGCATCCCCGCCTGCGTTGACGCCGCCATCATCGCCAAGATGAACGAGCGCGGACAAATCAAAGGCTGTGTGGTGGAAGGCCCCATCAGCCTCGACCTGGCCTGCGACGCCGAAACTGCCGCCATCAAAGGCATGAAGAGCCCCGTCGCCGGCGACGCCGACTGCCTCGTGTTCCCCAACCTCGAGAGCTCCAACGTGTTCTACAAGTGCTGCACCAAGTTCGACAAGAGCGAGGTCGGTGCCATGCTCATGGGCGCCAAAGTGCCTTGCGTGCTCAGCTCCCGCGGCGACACCTCCAAGACCAAGTTGTATTCAATCGCCTTAGCCGCCCTCATGGCAAAATAAACGGAAAACTGATCACTGAAAACGGAAAACTATGGCATACAAGATTTTAACTATTAATCCCGGTTCCACTTCCACCAAAATCGCCGTGTTCGAGGATGAGAACCAAGTGTTCAAGAAAAACCTTAAACACTCTGCCGAGGAAGTGGCCAAATATGACCGCATCGCCGATCAGAAGCCCTTCCGTACCGAAGCCATCCTCCGTGAACTGAAGGAAGGCGGCATCGACATCAAGGCCATGGACTGCATCGTCGGTCGTGGCGGCCTGATGCACCCTCTCACCTCTGGCGTCTATGAGGTGAACGAGGCCATGATCCGCGACCTCACGGAAGGCACCTACGGCGAACATGCCTCCAACCTCGGTGGCCTTATCGCCCACGACATTGCCGTGGAGATGGGTGTCAAAGCCTATATTGCTGACCCCGTGGTCGTTGATGAGATGGACGACGTGGCGCGCTACTCCGGCCACCCCTTGTTCCCCCGTATCTCCATCTTCCACGCCCTCAACCAGAAGATCATCGCCCGCCAGCTCGCCAAGGACCTGGGACGCAAATACGAGGACATGAACATCATCGCCATCCATCTGGGGGGCGGCATCTCCGTGAGCGCCCATAAGAAAGGCCGTGTGGTCGATACCAACAATGCCCTCAACGGCGACGGCCCCTTCACCCCCGAACGCGCCGGTGCCCTGCCCGCAGGCTTCCTCGTGGACGCTTGCTTCAGTGGCAAATACACCAAGAAAGAGATCGGACAGATGCTGAAGGGCAAAGGCGGTTTCGTGGCCTACCTCGGCACCAACGACGCCCTTGAGGTCGAAAACGCCGTCAAAGCCGGCAACAAGGAATGGGAGAAGGTCTATCAAGCCATGGCTTACCAAGTGGCCAAGGAAGTCGGCGGCCTCGCCGCTTCGGCCATGAGCATGGACGTCGATGCCATCTTCCTCACTGGCGGCATGGCCTACGACAAAGGTTTCTGCGCCCTGGTCAAGTCGCACGTCGAGAAAATCGCCCCCGTCTATGTCTATCCCGGCGAGGACGAGATGAAAGCCCTGGCCCTCAATGGCTTGATGGTGCTTAACCATGAGGCCGACGTGAAAGTGTATCAATAAACACTTGATACCTTCCAACGATTCGGAAGCTTTACCAATAAAAAAACCAACGCCGGCATCGACGTTGGTTTTTGTTTTTTGGGCGCTGGGGATCAAGGCTTATTCCTCATCTTCCTCCACCGTGCCCAGCATTTCACTAACCTTTTCCATGATGGTGCCGTAGCGGTCCACCAATTCGGTGGGAATGTTGTCCACTTCCAAGAACTTGGCCACTCCATCGTAGGATTGTTGCAGCTCATCGTGTAAGTCGTCGGTCAACACGCCCACAGCCAGATACAAGGAATAAATCCTGTTGGCAGTGCTCTCGAACTCGTCCATGTAGGGGGTTAGGAACTCGCCGCATTTCTCCGCCTCAATCTTGTTGTAAGCGGTGGCACGTTCGTACATGTAGTTGTTCAGCTCTTCAGTGTCAGCCTCGGTCAAACCCTTGATGTTGCCCTCGCTGTCGGTGGGATACTTTTCAAACAACTCGTTCGCGAAGTTCTCTCTCCTCTCTTCAAACTCGGCGAAGAAGTTCACGAAGTCGTCGGCGTTGGTGATGGCTTGCACCTCCTGTTCCGCCTGGGTGAAAAACTCGTCGGTGTCTTTCATGATTGCCTCTTTGGGCGAAGGAGTGCTGCATGCCACCATCAAAAAGGCCATCACCACTCCAGCAAAAAACAAGCTAAATTTTTTCATACAGTTTAATTTTAATTATTATTATTTAAAAAGGTTAATAATTCAATGTTGTAAATCGTTCTTTACTCGTTGTTCATTCGGTGAATACCGAACTATCACCGAATAAGCACCGTTTCATCGTTATGTTTTTATGCCTCTTTCATCTCCACCAGGGCGGCGGCTCCGAGAATGGCCGCATCGTTGTTGGGTAACTCCGAGACACGGACCTCTACGCTGCCTTTGTAGATGAAGCAGAGATGCTCTTCAAAAGATTTTCTGGCGGGATCCAGCAACACCTTTCCGGCCTTCACGGGGCCGCCCATCAGGAACACCGCCTCGGGGCCGTTGAAGGCCACCGCGTTGGCCATGGCGATGCCCAGCCAATATCCGGTCATTTCCATGACTTTCAGTGCCAGGGGGTCGCCCGCATTGGCGGCATCGCCAATCCCCTTGCTGGTGAGTTTGTTCCTTGGGACCTGCGACAGCACGCCCTGATACTCGGGATGCTGGTCCAACAGCTCCCGCGCGGTGGTCTTGATGCCCGTGGCCGAGGCGTAGGTCTCCAAACAGCCTTTTCTGCCACAGCCGCAGGGTCTGCCGTCGGGATATAACAACACGTGGCCCAACTCGCCGGCGGCACCGGTCTTGCCGTGTACCAGCTTGCCATCCACCACAATGCCGCTGCCAACGCCTGTGCCCAAGGTGAACATCACAAAGTTTTTCATGCCCCTCGCGCCGCCATACACCAACTCGCCGTAAGCCGCCGCGTTGGCGTCGTTCGACACCACCACGGGGATGTCGGTGTGCTTCGTAAACAAGGCTTTCAAGTTCACAATCCCCTTGAATTTCAAGTTCGTGGCGTTTTCAATGCACCCCGTGTAGTAGTTGCCTACCGGAGCGGCAATGCCGATACCTTCAATCGTTTCCACCCCGTACTCATGCATCAATTCGTTGATTTTCATCCAGATGTCGGCAATGTAAACCGCCGCATCGTCATACTGGTCCGTGGGAAGATTCTTGCGTCCAATGCATTTTCCCTCACTGCTCACCAGCCCGATATCAGTGTTCGTGCCACCAATATCCACTCCAATGGAATACTTCATACTCATTATGTTTTGTGTTTAGACTTGCAATATTACAAATAAAAATCCTTATTTTTGCAAGCCTTATTTTTAAAATATGTCAAAGATGAAAAACTGTCTTCCGATATTCCTTCTCGCCGCCCTGTTGGCTGCTTGCCAGTCGCCCGCTCCCAAGCCCACCCCTGCCACCCCCACTCCGGGCGCCAAGCCCGACACTTCCGCGCCGCTCCCCAAGCCCGACACCCTGCCTCAGGTTTCCCAACCCGAGAAGCCAGCCCCGTTCCAGCGCGACACCACGGCGCCATACGGCTCCCCGCAAAACCCGGTCAGAGTGGAAGAGGGCAAACCCGTCGATATGTCCTTCCTGAACGGCCAACCCCGTCTCTCGCCCGGCGAAAACGCCGCCCGTCACATCGACTCCATCCGTGGTCGCGCCCAAAAAGGCGAACCCGACTACATGTATGTGCTGGGCTCCTGCTACGAGGAAGGTTGGGGCGTGGAACAAAACTATAAGGAAGCCTTGAAATGGTACCAAAAAGCTGCCGAACAAGGCCAGAAAAACGCCTACGGGGCCATCGGAGGCCTCTACCGCATGGGCAAAGGCGTCACCGCCAACCCGCAAAAAGCCGCTGAATGTTTCGAGAAAGGCGCCCAACTCGACGACGACAACTGCCTCCTCTGCCTCGGCAACTGCTATTATACTGGCTATGGAAAACCCAAAGACCTCACGAAAGCCGCCCATTATTGGGCAAAAGCCGCCAACCTCGGCAACGGTTACGCCATCAGCCAGCTGGGCGATGCCTATCTCGGCGGCCTCGGCGTCGAAAAAGATATCGAAAAAGCCATTGAATACTACCGACAAGCTGCCGATAAAAACATCCCCAACGCCCAATACCGCCTCGGCGTGTTCTACTTCTACGGCCAAGGCGTCCCCAAAGACGAGGCCTACGCCAAACTGCTCATGAACAAAGCCCGCGACAACGGCGTGGCCGAAGCCCAAACCTTCCTTGAAAAACACTTTGATTAGTTGGCAGTTATTCAGTTATCAGTTATCAGTTATTCAGTTTTCTACTATGAAACGCATTCTCATCATTCTCACCCTCATTCCCGCGCTCGCGTGGTCCCAATTCGACCATTATTTCGAGGCCGCGTCCTTGCGCATCGACTATACCCTCACGGGTAATGAGAAAAACACCGCCTTCGCCCTCAAGGAAATGATTCGCGAACCCTATTGGAGCGGCTCCAAAATCAACCTCATCGACCATCTTGAATTCGGCAACTACATCGTCAAAGTGTATGAAAAAGGCACCGACCACCTGCTGTTCTCCAAAGGCTACCAGAACCTCTATGGTGAATGGCAAACCACCGAGGAAGCCAAACAAACCACCAAGACCTTCGACGAGTCGGTCATCGTGCCCTTCCCCAAAGTGCCTGTCGAGGTGGCGCTCTGCCATAAAAACTGGGAAGGCCAACTTATCGAGGGACTCCGCCTCACGGTAAACCCTAACGATTACTTCATCCGTGCCGCCGACAACCTCAACCTTCCCGTCTATGACGCCTGGATCGGTAACCCCGATGTCACCAAGGCCGTCGATATCGTGATCCTCCCCGAAGGCTATACCCAACAGGAGATGGGAAAATTCGTCAAGGACTGCGACTTTTTCGTGCACAGCCTCTTCGACTACGCCCCCTACAACCGCTACCAACAAAGCTTCAACGTGCGCGGCGTCATGGCCCCCTCGCAGGAGTCGGGTTGCACCGAACCCGGCGACCGTGTCTATAAAAACACGGTCATGCGCTTCAGCTACTGGACCTTCGACTCCGAACGCTATTGCATGAGTACCGACAACCGCGACATCCGCGACCTCGCCGGCCAGGTGCCTTACGACCAAATCTATATCCTCATCAACAGCGAGAAATACGGCGGCGGCGGCATCTATAACTTCTATTGCTCCTCCGCGGCGGGCAACAGCTTCTCGGGCGACATCATCATCCACGAGTTCGGCCATGGCTTCGCGGGACTCGCCGACGAATACTACGACGACACCACTACGTATGGCGACATGTACAACCTGAACCTCGAACCCTGGGAACCCAACATCACCACCCTTGTGGACTTCGACTCCAAATGGAACGACATGCTCGACCGCAAGACCCCCGTGCCTACCCCCCGCGAAAAGAAATACGAGCATACTATCGGCGTGTATGAGGGCGGAGGCTACGAACCCAAAGGCGTCTATAGCCCTCATCTCGACTGCCTTATGAAAACCTTCAAGGGCCATGAGTTCTGCCCCGTGTGCCAACGTGCCATCGAACGTATGATCCTCTATTATAGCGAATAAACATTTTCAACAAACGACACCATGAATTATCTTGATATCATCATCCTGGTGCTCTTGGCGGTCTTCGGCTTCACCGGCTGGCGCAAAGGCATCATCCTCGAAGCCACCACCCTTCTCGGCCTCGGCCTTGGCCTTTTCGGCGCCTTCTATTTCTCCGACTTCACTGCCGAACAACTGGTGCAATGGGTGGAAGTCAACCCGAAATACCTGAATATCCTTTCGTTTATCGTCACCTTTGTGATTGTTGCCATCCTGGTCAACCTCCTGGGGCGTCTCGTGGCGGGCATCGTCAAGTCGCTCAACCTGGGTTTCATCGACAAGATAGGGGGCTTCCTCTTCGGCATCGCCAAGGGCGTCCTGCTTTGCAGCCTGCTCATCATGCTGCTCAATGTGTTTAAAAACAAGGAAATCATCAAGAACGACGACCGAGAGTCCTCCATACTGTTTCCCTATGTGGAAGCCGCGGTGCCATACGTGTATCAGGGTTTCGACTTGGTGAAGGAGGCCATGCGCGACATCAACCTCCCGGAACCACATCACGACGACTCTTCGGCCTCGACTCCTCAAGCCATTTGAACCCCTCCAGGTACCGGTCGCTTTCTTTCAGGTCTTTCTCGGGATACAGGGTCTCGTTCACGGCCTGATAGTATTTGATCCGTGAAATGCCGTCCTTGCCCATGAGGATGCGCATGTTTTTTGCCGAGGCCACGTTGATGCCGATCAGCGCCCCGTCGTCCTCCCTGAGCCACGAGATGGTCCTGGCCTCGTCGTTCACCAGCACGTGGTCGATCTCGCCTTCCTTGAACTTCGACACCATCGACATGCCTTTGATTTGGTTGTACCCCTCAACGCTGTCCCTGCTGATGGTGAAGGCGGCGCCGCGTTGCAGCACGCTGTCGATTTTGTGGTGCGCGACTTTGATGTCGATGTAGTCGGCGGTGAGCTGCGAGTCGTCCGTCCACAGCACCGGCTCCACCCGCATCCTGATGGTCGAGTCGGCCATCATGTAGGTCATGGTGTCGCATCGGCCCTGCATGTCCGACTTGTAGAAACGCACGTTTTTGCGGCCCACGATCTTCTCCACCTCGTTGCGTTCGGTCTTGAAATGGTAGAACATGGTGTCGGAGGTGATGAACAGCGAGTCGCCGCCTTCGTAATACACCACGTAGGCGCTGTCGGTTGCGAACGAGAATCCTTTCTTCTCCCACACCTCGGCGTATTCGCCGAACAGCACCACTTTGTAGGCGGTGTCGAGGAGCTGAATGGTGTGCATCGCCTTGGCGAACCCCCGTTGCCGGTCGTACAGCATCGAGTCGGCCACCATGCGTTGCGTCTCGTTGTACATCACTGGATCGTCGTCGAGGAAGGCCAGGTCGCGCTCCGTGAGGTAATACCCGTGTTTCCCCTCCAAGGTGTTGTCCTCGTTGATGATTTTGGTCGGTCCCAAAAACCACATCTTCTCGATACGGGTATTATAAAAGAGCGTGTCGGTGAACATCTGGTATTTAGGACTTGTCACTTCCACCTTTTGGTAAAACCTGAATTCCTTCAAGTCGTCTTTATAGTAGCCTATCTCGCTGACGAGCCGTTTGTCGCCGCGGGTGGTCACACCATGGTGAGGGTAGCAAGCCAGATGCAGGTCGCGGTCGTAAGTCATGTATTCGGTTTCCAACAAGGTGGAGTCGTCCATCATCCTTACCTCATCGAAGAACTGGGCGAAACGCAAATCGCCGTCGTAGCGCATGGTGCGGCTGTACATATCGATGCTGTCGTTCACATTGATATGGACGTTTTGATAGGCGTTGAAGCTATTTTGTTCTTCAAAATAATAGGCACTGTCGCAATAAAAATGGGTAGAATCATGCCTTATATGAACCCTTCCAAGCAGTCGCACGGCTTCGGAGCCAGCAGTTTTGTGGAATTGGTCGGCGTGTACGATATGGATTTTGGTGCGTTCCGTGGGGGTCTTTGTGGTGTCGGGAGGCATGAAATCCTGCGCCCGCAATCCCGTTGCGATGCAACACAATAATCCAATCAATAACCATTTTTTCATGTTCATAATCATCAATTTTAATCATCTTTCGCCCTAATCATCTTTCGCCCTAACGGGCGATTCCCAATAGGTCCTCTGTGTGGAACGCTCCCCTCTCCACTATGGAGAGGGGTCGGGGGTGAGGTCCTATAACCCTCATTTTTTCTAATCATCTTTCGCCCTAACGGGCGATTCCCAATAGGTCCTCTGCGTAGAACGCTCCCCTCTCCACTATGGAGAGGGGTCGGGGGTGAGGTTCTATAACCCTCATTTTTTTCTAACCATCTTTCGCCCTAACGGGCGATTCCCAATAGGTCCTCTGCGTAGAACGCTCCCCTCTCCACTATGGAGAGGGGCCGGGGGTGAGGTCCCGCTATAACCACCTCTCGCCTACGGGCGATTCCCAATAGATCCTCCTTCCACAATGATGACGATTTCACCTTTGACTTCTTTTTGGGAGAAATAGTCCAGCACT
The DNA here is from genome assembly GCA_902783365.1 of uncultured Bacteroidia bacterium. Lineage (GTDB taxonomy): Bacteria > Bacteroidota > Bacteroidia > Bacteroidales > F082 > Limimorpha. The sequence continues at coordinate 14,631 of CACZQL010000037.1, forward strand.
TCTTGCAGGGTGCCGCGGACGTTTTCCTCGTGGATCTTGGTCAGTTCGCGCGCCACACTCACTTGGCGGTCGGGGCCCATCACCTCGATGAGTTGTTGCAGGGTCTTCACCAACCGGAAAGGAGACTCGTACAGGATGGTGGTGTAGGGGTAGGAGGCGATTTCTTTCAGTTTGGTTTGCCGGCCTTTCTTGTGAGGCAGGAATCCTTCAAAGATGAATCGTTCGGTGGGCAGTCCCGAGTTCACCAGGGCCGGCACGAAGGCGGTGGGACCGGGCAGGCATTCCACTTCGATGCCCCGACGCACGCATTCCCTCACCAGCATGAAGCCCGGGTCGGAGATGCCCGGGGTGCCGGCATCAGTCACCAAAGCCATCGTCTCACCCCCTTCCAGCCGGTCGGCGATGCGTTCCACCGTCTGATGCTCGTTGTTGAGGTGGAAGGCGGTCATGGGTTTTGAGATCCCCAAGTGTCGCAACAGGTTTCCCGAGGTGCGGGTGTCCTCCGCAAGGATTACATCCACCTCCTTCAGCACTCTGATGGCCCTCAAAGTGATGTCCTCAAGGTTTCCAATCGGTGTTGGCACCAAATACAATCGCGTCATCCTCTAAATTCTAAATTATAAATTATAAATTCTCCTCAAATTTCCTATGAACCAGTTCCAACAGTTTCTTGTAGGCTTCGTTGTTGCGGTTCCACTGGTATTCCACATAGAGCTCATCAAGATAACCGAGGGCGCCCTCTTTTGTGGGCAGGTCGTTGAGGTTCTCGATGGATTTGTTGTAACGTTCCATGCTGCCGCCGAACAACTCGTTCACCAACAGGAATTTGTCGTTGATGCCAATGGCTGATTTCAGGTCTTTTATCTGTTTGTGCTGCAGCTTGGCCGCCAACGAGTGGTCCTCTTCCAACAGCTTGTCGCCCAAGGTCTCTTGAATCTCAAAGCCTGTTTCATCTTTTTCATCCATGTCGCCAAACAAGATGGGCTCGTAGGGATAATAATCCTCTTGCTGAGCCTGTTGCTGAGGTTCTTGGGGAATTACTTCTTCGTGTTCCTCCTCGGTTTCCGCTTCAACTTCCATCACAGGCTCCATTTCAGGCTCCATCTCGGGTTCTGTTTCAGCTTCCGCCTCAGGTTCTGTTTCGGCTTCCATCACAGGCTCCTCTTCGGTTTCCATCTCAGGTTCCATCTCTGCTTCTTCCTCAAATGGCATCTCTGTTTCTTCCTCGTATGGTGTCTCTGTTTCTTCCTCGTATGGCATCTCTGCTTCTTCCTCGTATGGCGTCTCTGTTTCCTCCTCGAATGGCGTTTCTACCTCATCTTCTTCTGCCTGTTCCACTGGTTGTTCTCCAAAGGCTTCTTGGTTTTCTTCTTCAGTTTCTTCCTGATCATCCTCTTCGGTGAATCCGAGGTAGTTTTCCGTATGGGGGATGACCATTTCTATCTGGTCGCCACTGGTATAGATACCTTTTTCTTGTTCCTTGGCGGGTTCTTCGGTTTCTTCCTCACTGGTGTTGAACAGCAATTCCAGCGATGCCTCTTTGGGTTCCTCAGGTTTAAAGATAAACCCAAAGTCCGTTTCTTCCTTGACTTCCTCTTGGGGTTCGTCGATAGTTTCTTCTTGAGATTCGTCGAAAGTTTCTTCTTGAGCTTCTTCTTGAGGTTCATCCTGGAATAATTCCTGAGGTTCTTCCAGGTTTTCTTCCTGAGCTAACACATGTTCTTCTTCTGGCAATTCTTTTTCGTCTTCTTCCAGTGTTTCCGTCGTTTCACTTTCCTCTTCAGCCACCATCGTTACTTCTTCAACCTTTTCTCCAATTTCGCCGTTGTCAAAATTCGTTAAATTCGCCAAATTCGCCGACTCTTCCTCTTGGATTTCGCCGTTATCAAAATTCGTTAAATTCGCCAAATTCGCCGACCCTTCCTCTTGGATTTCGCCGTTATCAAAATTCGTTAAATTCGCCAAATTCGCCGACCCTTCCTCTTCGGTTCCTTCGCCGTTGTCTAAATTCGTTAAATTCGCCAAATTCGCCGAGACCCCTTCGATAAGCTCAGGATCCCAGTCGAAATCTTCGTTCTCCGCCGAGAGGTTTATCTTGCACATCATGTCGTAGAGGGTGTGCGTTCGGTTCATCATCACATCCAAATCTATCAGCTCCACGTCTTTCTCATTCCTGATCAAATACGAGATTTGCCGACCTAACAGTTTGATTTCGTGTAACAAAGCCTCTAATGCTTCTTTTTGCTCATTGAATTTGCCGTTCATATCTGATTTATCTTTAATTTTGCTTTGAAAGAAGCGATAAAATTACAAAGAAATAAATTACTTGGCCATGTTTTTGGAAAAAGATTATCATAACCGTTCCCAGGGTTGGATTGAAGTGATTTGCGGCTCCATGTTTTCGGGCAAGACCGAAGAGCTTATTCGCCGTCTCAAACGCGCCAAAATCGCCAAACTGAAAGTGGAGATCTTCAAACCCGGGGTGGATACCCGTTACAGCGAGGAGGATGTGGTGTCGCACAACGCCACCGCGTTGCATTCCATACCGGTGGAGAGCGCCACTCAGATTTTGTTGTATGCCAACGATGTGGATGTCATCGGCATCGATGAGGCCCAGTTTCTCGACGACGAGTTGCCCAATGTGTGCCAGCAGTTGGCCAACAACGGGGTCCGGGTGATCATTGCGGGGCTGGATATGGATTTCATGGGAAATCCCTTCGGGCCGATGCCCAAGTTGATGGCCATTGCCGAGGATGTCACCAAGGTGCACGCCATCTGTGTGCGTTGTGGCGGACAGGCGCAGTATTCGCACCGTACCATCGCCGGCGACAAGCTCGTAGTCCTCGGGGAGACCGAGAGCTACGAGCCGTTATGCCGCAAGTGTTTCAATGAGGTCAGAAGTGAGAAATAACACCTCTCACCTCTCACCTTTCACCTTTTTCCTTAAAAGGTAGGCGCCTCCCAAGCCGAGCAGCAGCAGCATGCCTTCGCCCACCGGCACCAGGTCGTATTGGTCGTAAGGTTTGTCCTGCAAAGGGATAATCACGCCCAGTTCGGAGGGGTCGCGGTTTTGACGCAGGTTGTTGACGTCTTCATCGAGGTAAATCACCTGTCCCATGGCCGTGGTGACGGCCATGAGCAGGGTGAAGACTAAGGTGATCCATCTTTTTTTCATATCGTGGTTTTTTTGCATTATCGAAGGATGATTTTTTGTGTTTGTTCGCCGAGGCGGAGCATATAGACGCCCGCGGCCACCTTGCCAAAGTTGACGTGGTTGTTCTCGCCCGACAGGTATTGGCTTTGAAGGATGCGTCCGGTGACGTCGATCAGCTGGAGCTGACCCTTGCCGGTGACGACCCAGTCGTTGCCGTTAAAGAAGGCGAAGCCGGCCTCGCCGTCCGTGTCGTACTCTTCGACGCCGGTGACGCCGAAGGCAATGTAGAAGCGGTTGGCGTAGTCATCCGCGCGTCCGGTGAAGGTGTAATGGTCGTGGGTGGTCATGTCGCAGGTGGCGCCAGTGATGTTGTCGATGAGCAGCAGCTTGCTGAAGGTGCCATGGTAGGTGTCCCATTTGAGGGTGAAGGTGCCGTCCTCGGTGGTACGGAAGCGCACAGGCACACGTTTCACCTGCTGGTCGGTGAAGAGGATGGTGTATTCATCCTGGCCGTGCTGGGCAGTGAGGCTGAAGGGGGCGTTGGTGTTGGCCGTCATCTTGGGGGCGCCGCCTATCTCGGGACGGTGGAACTCCACCACGATGAAGTCGCTCTGACCCGCCTCGTTGTAGGCGAAGAGGTTCACCAAGGGGTAGTTGACGTGACCGCCGCGGAAATGCGGATACTTGTCTTTGTCGATGGTGGCCATGCTCGGGTCGAAATGCGCATGCTGACCTGTGGCACTGGCTTTCACAAAGAAGGCTTGATGGGGATGCAGCTTGCTCGGGGGCAGCAATGGGTTGTCGGAAGCGCCTGTTGGATAGGGCGCATATTTGTCAGCTTCGGCGATATACACCCAGGCGCAATTGATGCCCGCGGCGGCGTTATTGGTTTCAGCGAAGAACTCATCCAGGTCGAAGTAAGCCTGGTAGGGGTTGCCCAGCAGGTTGCACCCCAGCTCCCTTTCTTGCTCGGAGGCGTAGTCGAGGTTCACGGTGATGGCTTTGTTGTTGAGCGTGCCGTTGCTGGAGAGGTAGCTGTCCTTCTCCATGGCCATCATGTAACCCTTGCCGGACTCAAAGAAGGTCTCATTGGTATAGTTGATTTGGGCGTGGGGCTCGTCGAAGTGGAAGTGGCTGGCACTGTTACGCTTCAGGTTGATCCAGTGGTACTGAGGTTCATAGAAGGTGTAGATATCCCAACCCGTGGACTCACTTTCGAGTCCGTTGGGGAAGTAACCGCCGCTTACCGACTGTACTTGGGCGTTGTCGTGGTTATTCCACCAGTTTCCGTTTTCGTCTGTGTAGGTGATGCCGATAGACGCTTCTTCCAACGGACTGGAGAAGAAATGCCAGTCGTAGGTGAGGGTTGTCGAGGTCTCGTTCAATGCGTCCCAGGTGGTTCCTTTCTTCCAAGAGTTGTCGAAGGTGACACCCACGGTGGTGTTGGTGAAGTCGCCGGCGGTGTTGGTCTGGACCAAGGCGGCGTCTTCGTTCACAAACACTTTCACACTGCTCTTCGGCACGCTGGCCACCTGGTCGGCTCCGCCATAGAGGAACAGTGACGAGGCGGCGTTGTCAACTTTGTTGTTGAAAATGTCGAGCAGGTTGTCGAGACCGTTGGCGCCGACAGAGGAGCCGTAGCGCAAATACTTGCCGTCGGCATCGGTGGTGCCCAGGCAGTTGTCGCTGGTGAAGCCCAACACCGGCAGGTCGCCGTTGATGAGGGTCGTGGTGGGACGGAACCAAGGCGTATATGTCAAGTCGCTGGTACTCTTGGCTTTCACCCACTGGTTCAGCGCGCTGAGCAGGCCGTTCCAAACAAGGGTGTGGTTATCGTTGAGGTAGGTGATTCCTGCGCCGCCCACATAGGTGTTGGTGTTGGCCGCGATAAGGTTGTCACGATACAGGTAGTCGATATGCTTGATGTCGGACTGTACGGCACCGTAGGTGCTGTGGCCGGTGGGAGCCACATTGTCGTCCACCTCGCTGCTCACATAGTTGTTGGCTTGGTCGGCATAGCAATATTGGATGGTGCCTTTGTTGCTGTAGGCGAAGGCAGGGAAGGTCTGGCTGCCTACCACAGCGTAGCAGTTCTCGATGGTGCCGTTGTTCTGGCCGGCGAGGCCACCGATGCGGTCTGAGCCACTCATGGTGGCGTTGGCGTAGCTGTTGTAGAGGTTGCCTTTGTTGAGGCCGACGAGGCCGCCCAGATAGGTATCGGGGTTGTTGGCGGTCAGGGTGTTCACGGCAAACGACGAGTGGATGGTGCCGCCCTGCTTGTTGGCGACGAGGCCGCCCATGCTTTCGGTGCTGGCGGTGCCGGTGATGACACCTGCGGCCTCCACATTGCTGATGGTGCCGTTGTGCATCACAGCGGCCACCGAACCCATCTTCACGGAGTTGCCGCCGGTGAAGCTCACGTTGAGCACCATGTCCTTGATGGTGGCACCTGTGGTGGTGTTGCCGAGGTTTCCGAACATACCCATGTTCTCCTCGTTCAGCGAACTGCGGATGCCCCGGATGTTGTGGCCATTGGCGTTGAAGGTGCCGAGGTAGGGGTGGTCCTTGGTGCCAATGGGCTCCCAGATACGGGCGCTCATGTCAATGTCGGCGGTGATGTTGAAGTTGGTGCTGTTCTGGGGGGTCGTGATGGTGTTCAGACCATTGACCACCGAGATGGCCCAAGCCAGGTCTTCGGCGGAGTTGATGTTGTCGTTACTATAGCCTTCAGGTTGGGTTCTCACTGTGGTGGCCCAGGTGCCCACCCAGAAGAGGTAGTTGCTGGAGGGCTCGTAGCTCGGGGTGTTGTTGAGGGTGACCACGCGGAAATAGTTTTCATCGTCGAAAACCAGGTAGTCGCTCGCATGGGCCTCTTCTGGATCCTCGGGGATGATGTTTTCCAAATAGCTGGTGCCTCCGTCGGAGTAGGCGATGGGGGTGAAGTAGTCGTTGCCCCAGTCACCCTTGGTGACACCCACCTTTCCGGTTTTCTTGTTGGTTCCGTCGTTCAGGTGGTTCTCAAAGGCGTTGATGCCGTCGTTGGGGTTGACGGTACCCACCTGGATCCAGTTTTTCACATCTTTGAGATACACGTTGTTGGCTTTGGCCGCATTGGATACCATGCGCGTGTTGTTGATGATGTTAACCGAGTCGGAGACGATGAGGGTGGCGTCTTTTGCCAGATATACGCCGCCGCCTTGATAACTTTCATCCAGCACACGGTTGTTGATGATGTCGCTGCCGTTGCTAAGGGTCATCTTGCCGGCGTTATACACGCCGCCGCCGTCACCGTTGGCATAGTTCCACTGCAGCTTGCTGTCGGCGGATACCGTTAGCAGACCCGTGGACTCGATTTTAATCAAAGGTGCGGTGGGCACTTGATAATAGGTGTCGGGCGTAGGTGCCAAAGCGGTGTTCGGATGCCCGTAGGCGATGTCGTAGGCACCGTCGAGGATGATGCCGTGGATATGCATGCCATTCTTCACTACCACCAGGGGACCGTCAAAACCTTTGTTGTTCTCCCGGTCGTAGTCCGTATAAACCTGTGTGGGGTCATTTCCCTCTTTCAAAGGATGGCCACCCGGGTAGCGGTAGATTGTGGTTTTACCGTATAGCTCGCCGTTCCAGTCGAGGGTGGTGGCGCCCTCGGCGGTGACAGTGTTCACAATGAAGATGTTGTCGCCGGCGATGTAGTTGGAACGGTTGAAGATACCGCTCAAAGTCTTCTTGGGGGAGTTGGGATATTCTCCGTCGAAGAAGTTGTTGCCGTTGACACCATCGAGGTAGTAGTTGGCGGCCCTTCCACGACGTAAGACATCGATGTTGATGATGAGGTCTTGCTCGTGATTGTCGGTGCCATTGCTGATGTTGGTGAAGTGCAACGTCACCTTGAGGGTACCCATCTTATAGATGGTCTCAGGGCTGGTGGCTCTTCCGTCGAAGTGCAAAATGAAGTCGAAGGCGGTGGAGTTACGTCCGTCGGTATAGGCCAAGTGGGTGTTTGCGGGCAAGTTCTTCAGGTCGCGAACTGTGTGGTCGTAGGTGTTCCATCCTATCGAGTTGTCGAAGTTGGCGGCGGGCACAATCTGCATGGAGAATTGGTCGTTGTGATAGGGGGTAGTGGGACTGACATAATCAGAACCTTTTTGCCATGCGTTGGTAAATTGGGTTCCAGTACCCTCTGCGGGAATCCATTCCGCGCTCTTGAAGGTCCAGTCGCTGAAGTCGCCTTCGGTGTTTAAGAAGGGGACATAGCCGGGAAGCACCACCTTGCCCGTATAGGTGTCGCCTTGGGAGCCGTTGCCGGTCATCATGGCGAACGTCTCGGTGCCGAAGCTCTGGTTGATGGTGGTGTTGGTGGTCACTGAGAGGGCCACTTTGATTTCATCTTTTACGTTTCCGTCGGCGTCGCATTGTTCAAAGTAGATGATGATAGGATCCCAGGTGGCGTTGTTGGTGAGTTTTTCGTTGTAGGTGAGACGGAAGAGGATGCTTGGGTTGATGGTGAGGTCGTTGTTGTACCATTTCGCGGTGGAAAACGCCTCGTTGGCATCACTGGCGTCGGTGCAGATCAGCCAGTTGGCGTTGTTGCTGCTGGCGGGTGTCAACGAGCCTTGCGGGATGGCCACCAAACCGAAGTTGACGTTGGGGTTGGCGGTGAGGGGCGCCAAGGCGGTGGAGCTCATGTCGCTTTCGGTATTTCCCTCTACAAATGTGTGGTTTTCTGTATCATAATACATCCATCCGTAAGTGGCGGGAATATGGTTGGTGCTGTTGTAAACGCCTGCGTTGACGGTCATCAAGTCGGAGCCATAGTCGATTTCAGCGAAGCCATCTACCGTCTTGATGCGGAAGTAGGAGCCGTCGCCGCGGTTGGCGGGCAAGGCAATCACCACGTCGCTGGTGGCATAACTGCCCTCGGGGTTGGCGATGGCGTTGAACATGCCCTCGCGGTAACTGAAGATGCCGCCATAACGCCAGATGCGGAAATACTTCTCGCCGTTCTTGCTGCTGAGGGTATGGTTCTCGTAGGGCATCTGCACACCTCCGCTGGTGACGCTGCCGGGAGCGTCTGCAATGTTGGCAAAGGCGTTGTTGGTCAACGTGCCAGCCGAGAAGGTGTTATACTCTGTGTGATAGCTTAAGAAGCCGCCGTCCAAGGGGTTGTCTAAGCCGGTGGGGATTTGGTTGCCGTCGTCTTTGCTCTGTTTCGGTCGGGCGTAGGCGCAGGTGTTGTTCTCGTCCTGGGTCATCATGTGGAAGAAGCCTTCCAGCTCACCGTAGTCCCATCCTGTTTGACCTTCGGGGTTGTAGGCGCCGACGTACTTGATGTTGAGGTAAGAGCCGTTGTTCACGCGGAACTTGTTGTCGGTGCTGTTGAGGTCGCCGTAACCCACTGTGGTATAACTTGGCGTGGCGGCATACACGTCACCGCAGCTGTAGCTGCCCAACTTCTTCATCTGATCGACGGGGAAGTCGATGAAGAAGGAGCTTCCATTGGCCATGCGCATCACGTCTTTGATGTCATACACGGCATATTTCTCGGTGCTCAGCAGCGAGTTGATACGGCCTTGGCCGATGAGGTGCAGGTGGGTGTTGTCGATGACGGCGTCTTTGAAGAACTGGATGGACATCAGGTTACGGGTGGCCGTGGTGTAGGGTTCCACGATGAGATCCTTGCTGTTGGGGTTGGCGACAGGTTGGCCGTACTCGCGGAAGATGAGGCTGCTGCCCAGTTTGCCGGCGTAGCATGAGGTGCCGGTGCCCAGCACGGAGCCGCCGATGTTCATGTAGCCTGCGTCGGAGGGCTGGGTGCTCACAGTGTTGTAGCCGCTGCCGTCGATATAGATGTTGGAGTAGCCCTCGATGGTGGCTTCGCCGAAGTTCTCGCCGTCGAAGTTGCCGAAGTCGGCGCCGGCCCACACGGAGCCATCGATGAGGAGGGAGGCTGCGTTGTAGCTCACGTCGCTTGAGGGAGCGGCGTTGGGGGCGTTGGCGATGGCGTTTTGTCCGATAAAGGTATAAACCGAGCCGTAGGTGTGGCCGAAGTAGCCGCCGCCAAACACGTGGTAATACACGTGGCCGCCGCTGATGTTGATGTGGTTGACGGGATCGGTGGCTGAAAAGTCCTTGCTGGTGGGGCTAAAGTTCAAGGCGTCGTCGGCGTTGCGCGAGCCGCCATACACGTTGATAAAGACGTTGCCACCGGTCATGTTGACGGTGTGGGAACCGGCGATATACACTTCGTTGCGTTTACCGAAGGCGCCGCCATAGATGTTGTCGGAGACGTTGCCGCCAAACATGTTCACGACGACGTTGCCCGTGGTCTTGCCCAAGCGTCCGCCGCCGAACACATCATGGTTGACGGTGCCGCCTTGGATGGTGACGGTGGAGGCTGGGTTGGTGCTGCTCACCACGTTGCCAGCTTCGCCGCCGCCATACACATAGTCGATGGAGCCGCCGCTCACGTTGACAAAGGTCTGTCCCGAAATGAGCGCGGTTTGGTCGGTGGCACCTTTGCCGGCGCCAAACACGTTTTGAATGCTGCCGCCGCCAATGCTCACGTTGGTGTTGCCTGCCACGGTACCTTCCTCGCCACCGCCATACACATTATTAATAGTACCGCCGTTGACGTTCACCCTGGTGCCGGCTGCCATGTTGGTGGCGGAACCATAACCACCACCAAACACGTTAGTGACCGTGCCACCAGTGACGTTGATGGTAGCAAGACCGGAGATGACACCTTTTTCATTAGATCCACCATAAATATTACCTGTCACAGTACCATCTTTCATCGTTATGTTGATGGTGGCACCTTTGCTCTTATTGGCTCCACCATATACATTTCCAGCCACGTTACCCCCCAAGATGTAAATATCACTACCATTCAAGGCATAACCGTTGTTGCCACCGCCATATACAGAACCTGCCACTTGGGCTTCATCAGCTATAACCACTGTAGAAGATGTTACATAATATGAGTTTTCATTGGTTGTACCATATACTTCTTGTGAACCGTAACCCGATCCGTATATGCCCTCGGTGCTCGTTTGTGTCGCCTTACCTCCAAAATAGAGATAAGAACTTCCGAAAGTGATACCACCATCTGAATCAGTACCGTTACATGCTCCAGTAATCCAGTTGGTAAATGTTCCACCCGTAGCAATCAAGTGTCGGTTTCCGTAACCTTCCAAATGGATACCAGAAGGATACAGAACACCGAACGTACCACCTTTGATTCTAATTTTTATAGCATCATAATTGGGATCGCTTAGAACGTTGTAATATCCGTCAATACCTCCTACAAAATCAGTGGCACTAAAGTCTCCACCCAACACTTCCACATTTCTGTTTTTATTGCCATATATGTGTCCACTGCTGGTAGTAATGTACCCGAAACCACAATAAAAAGAATTTGTAAAAGTACCACTTTTAACGACTATATCATATCTTGAATTAGTATTTGTTAAGTTTATACCATAACTTTGTTGGAAAGATTCAAGATTTAAAACAGAGTTTTCTTTTTTTGCACGATCATAGTCGCAACCGAAGGTAGTATGGATATTAGCACTTCCTGTGATGGTGTAAACAGTATTACCATATAAAGAAACCAAATTATAGAACGAACCGCTTTCAAAACGATTCCTAAATGCTAAGTTAACTGTGGCATCACTATCACGAGTGTATCCGTAAATATTTCGTGCACACAAACCGTTAGCGGTAACTGGAGTGATACCACGTCCAAAAACCAAATCATTTCCTTGGGCATAATAATCGGTGGATGTTGAAGTTGCTCCAGAACTTCTTGAATAGATATATCTATATAAAGTATAGCTATTACTGCCTACCGTAACTGCTCCATCGCCAAAATCAATATAGGATCCCTCATTGTACAATGACACATCTACAAAAGAAGATTGAGTTGCTCCAGATATATTTGGGGTAATTTCATTGGTGTTCCAATTTATATAATACCAATAATTATTGTAATTAATAGCATCGTAATATGTGTAATTATAAGCTGGTGATCCGCCATTCTTCAGGAAGATGTTTTCAAATTTTGTGTCGTTGTTGGCTGTGTAGTTTCCACCGATAAAACGAGACGAACTCATCGTTCCGCTTCCATCAGGATACAATTGCGTGATGGTTACAGGTTTTTGTGAAGTGTTATTGATAATATCGGTTTGCGCACCATTGGTTAATACCACAAAGTTTCGTTCATAGCCCACATTTGCATTCAAATTGTTAGATGCAATGGCAGAACTCAACCCATTGTTTGAAGAGCAGGTGGTCACGTAGGCCTGCGCCCACAACGCCTCAAACTCCACTTCGTTGCCTTCGGCGTTGTCAGTAACAAAACTGATTTGCTCATCGGCATAAACAATATCGCCAATATTCTTGCCCGCAATGGTAAGACCACTGGTCAGGCTCTTGATGCGCCAAGCATAGAAACCACGATATTGGGATGTATTAATAGTTGAAGTAGTTTGCTTGTATAAACTAACGTTTGAATAGTATTGACTTGAGAGTCCGAAACCAGAATTTGAATAATAAAACTCAAAACTAGTATGATTTCTATTTCTAACCCTTACATATCCATCTCTAATTGAGAAATACCATTGATAATTATTATTGGTTGAAGTTCCTTGTGTTAAATAACCATTATTATACCCTAGATTATTATTACCATTCTTTATATAATAATAAGTGGTATTACCAGAGGTAGTAGCCTGCTGAATGGTCAACAAGACAGCATTCCCGGGTGAATTTATCACACCATTATTTATAGAAACTGAAGTCGTTCCTCCATAATTATTATTTATGCTTCCATTAAAAGCCAAAGAACTACCTTCATAAACAAGAAGGTATGTGCCTGCCCAATTACTAGGAGCCGTAGTTACTTTGTTATAAGTAGTTATAGTACTCGAACCGCCTTCTCCCACCGGCCTCACCTGGAACGGATTAGGAATCAAAGTATAGGAGTATTCATTTCCTGTGCCTTCGGGGTCGTCGTTTTCGAGGGTCTTGAGGTAGATGAACTGGTTCTCAGTTTCACCCACGTTCACCTGCACGCCAGTGGCGTTGGCACCAAAAGCAGTAGGATTGTCGCCGTTTTGGTCTCCAGTCGTCATGTTGTTCGTGCCATTGCCGAAATAGGTGATCTTCACGTCGGCAGGCTTCAGGCTGTGAATGGGCTGGTTACCGTCGCTGTAGTAGCTCCAGCTGTGGTCCTCGCGGTCGTCGAGAAGGACAACGCCGCCGTAGGTGCCGCTTTGTGGGTCGCCACTCTCAGCACCAGGCACGAAGATAGCCGAAGCCACGGCAGAGGTAGTGTAACCGCTCTTTACGGCGATGGCTTTCACAGTGGTACCCGCTGTCACGGTGAAGTTGCTTCCATTGTATGCTGTGCTGGAAGTGGTGGGGTCGCTGCCATCGGTGGTATAATAAATGGTGGCGCCGTCAAGGGTGCAGGCCAAGGTGGTAGCTCCCTCGTGAGTGCTGGAATTGGTCTCAAACGAGATAGTCGGCATGGGTGCGTAACGCGCGGTGATCTCCACCGTCACCACATCGGAGAAACGATTGGGGCAGGTGGTGCCTCGGGTGGCGAAGTGGACATAGAAGGGTGTACTCAACGTGACGTTGGTGTAGTCGATGTCGCCTGCCGGCACGGTGTGGGGTGAGTGGCTGGGCTGCTGGAACTCGTGGCCGCTGGCATCCCAAAGGAGGGGGTTCTCAGGTGCGGATGAGTTGGGATTGTTGTTGATGGTCCAGCGGATATAGTAAGTGTCGTTTACTCCCTCGGGTTTGGCGGGGAAGAAGGTCGTAATCTTATTCGCGCTGTATTGCGGGGTATAGGTGGGTGCATTGGGGTTCGTTATCTTTTTGAAGGTGAAGGTCTTCTCAGCCGAGTCGGTACCGTCGAGGGTGGCTTTCACGGTCACTTCCACAGGGAAGGTCTCTTCGTTCAAGTCAACCAACGAGCCTTCGGTGTAGGTTTGGTAACTGCCTGAACCAATCTTAAATTGCAGCACAGTGGTGGATGTACCACGGCTAGTGGGGATGAGGCTCATGTTGTTGTCGCAGGCTGCCACCACAGCGACAGGAGGACGTGGGGTAAAGGCAGTGGTGTTAGGGGGAGTGGCAGTGGTTCTATATACTTTGGCTTCCCATCCTTCGTCACGCCAGTGGTAGTCCGACTGGAAACGGACGATCATGTCGCCATGAGACTCCACAATCAGCGTGTTGGAGCTGGAGCAGAAGGCGGTGGAGTAATCGTTGTTGCAGAACGTTCCGATGAGGCTGTTGTCGCTTGCTTCGTAGAACGACAGGAAGTCGTTGTTGACGAGGATTTTCTCGAATTCGATACGGACACCGCCGCCCTCAGGGTTTTGGAGGGTGAGGGCGTATTCTTCATTGTGCTGGTACCAGGTAAGCTTGTTATAAATGCTGGCGTTGAGGGAATCTGTCACGGGGTCGAAGAGCAGTTCGCCACCTGAGTCGTAGAACAGGAATCCATCGTCGGGCACGGTTTCGGTGCCGTTGGTCATTTTCAATTTCACGGTCTGCGCTTGCGCGAACTGCGTACAAACCGCCATGATCAGCGTCATGGCGAATGCCCTCATCACGAGGGGAAGTCGGATTTGTCTATTTCTTACCATTTTTCAGTTGTTTTTTGCCGAACAGTTGTTTGTTATCTATTTTTAGGGCGCAAAAATACATGTTTTTTTTAAAAAATATCTAGCAATCATCATTTTATTGCCATTTTCCATCAAAAAAATATTATAAAATCAAAAAAACATAATAAAATTAAAACTAGTTGAGGTTCTCCGTAAGGCGGACAACGCCCAACAAATACTGTTCCAAAACGGGCAATCGCGTATTATCATATAATGAGTGGATAATATTTAGATTAACTTGATACCCAATGCCTTTATTTCTTTGAAAAATGTATTACAAAAAATTGAATTAAAAACCCTTGACAAGAAGAAAAAAATAACTAATTTTGCGGCATTGAAACAAATAAAAACCATCAATCAAATTCTATCATGGAAATCAGATACATCAACCCGTTCATCGACTACGGTTTCAAGAAGCTCTTCGCCACGGAGGGCAACAAGGACATCCTCATCAGCTTCCTCAACGCAGTGATAGAGGACGCCGCTGACCCCATTGTTGATCTCACCTATAAAAATGTGGAGCTGATCGGCGATTTCAACGGGACGCGCGACAGCTACCTCGACGCCTATTGCGAGACTTCCAAGGGCCGGCAGTTCATCGTGGAGATGCAGAATAGCTGGCAGCCCTTCTTCAAGGACCGCACGATCTACTACGCGGCGAAGGCCCTCAGCAACCAGGCGGTCAAGGAGGACCCGACCAAACGGGAGCGCGCAGTGCCCAAGAAAAAACCAAAAAAGTGGGACTACCGCCTCAACGAGGTCTATATCATCGCCGTGATGAACTTCAACTTCCCGACCGAGGAGTACAAGCCGGGCGATTATCACCACAGGATCATGCTCACCGACCTTGCGGACAACCACGTGTTCTACGACAAGCTCACCTTCATCTACCTGGAGATGCGCAAGGTGGGGCGGGTCAGTCTCGACCTGGGTCGTCCGCTCGACCGCTGGCTTATGGCGCTGTACCGGCTTTGGGGCGAGGAGGAGCTACCCGCGGAGCTTGACGAGCCGGTGTTCAAGAAGCTGTATAAAGAGGCGGAATACGCCTGCTTCACCCCCAACCAGCAGCTCACCTACATGCGGAGCTGGAAACGCGAGCTCGACATCTACAACCAACTCGAAGGGGGTCGCATCCTAGGCCACGAGGAAGGTCTCGAAGAGGGCCGCGCTTGGGGCCGCGAGGAAGGTCTCAAAGAGGGCCGTGTCTTAGGCCGTGAGGAAGGCCGTGAGGAAGAAAGGAAAGCCATTGCCCAAAAAATGCTGGAGGCTGGTTCCGATCCTGCCTTTGTCAAGGCCATCACAGGACTATAGATGTTTCACTCACTCTCCCACTTTCACCCTCATGCCGTCGGAATAGGCGCTGAACTCGGGCGCGTAGAGGCATTGCGCTAAGGCGTAACCGTTGCTCAGGTTGCCCTCCTTGGTCACATAGAGGCTGTACTCCAGCTGATGCACTCCCTTCGGCAGGAACTCCACGAAGAACTCCATATCCACATCGGTGGTGGACTGGTAGTAGCTCATCCCGTCGCCGTAATGATAACGGGAGATCTGCTCAAGAGGCTCGAAACCGGCGGCGCGCAGGTCTTTCACAAACACGAAACTCATGTCCTGCTCGCTCTCGAGGGTCAGCTTCACCGTCAGCTTGTCGCCCACCTTTAAGGTGCGCTTTGCGACAGGCACCAACAGCTTGCCGTTGTCGGTCACCGTCTCCACAAACACCTCGCGCTTGATCTTCATGCCCGCGGCATTGCTCTTCACCTCGTCGATGGGGACGAAATACTGCCTGAACAGGCCGCCCCACACCAAATGCTCGGTGGGGTTGTTCACCGTCAGCTGGCGCATCTCGGGGGTCACCTCGCCGGCGTTCCAACGACGCTGGATGAAGCCTGTGCCGGCCTCGCCGCCCTCGGTGCTGACGGGCGTCGCGCCGAAACGCAAAGTCACGTCCTTGCCCTCGGCAAACCAGTCGGTGCCGCGCATCAGCAGGGCATAGATGGCCTCGGCGGTGGAGGCACTGTTCTCCCACATATTGGTGCGCTTCTGCGTCAACAGCCACACCCGCAGGTCATCCAGCATCTCCTGGTTCTGGTCGATCTCGGCAAAGGCACTCATGATCTGGGCATGGGTGGCCACATGCGACATGTAGATGAAGTACTTCTTCGGCCAGTACATGCCGATCTCCTCGTTCTTCTGGGCGCATTCCTTGAACGACTGGATGATGAGCTTCGCCGTCTTGACATCGCCCGTGCGGTAAAGCAGCATGGCGGCCAAAGCCCGGTCGCTGAAGGTGAACTTCGTCCAGTCCTTCTTCTTGCTCAGGCGGTCGAGAAAATACTTCTTGGCTTCGGCGAAGTCGCGGTCGGAGTTCTGCTCCTTGAAGAAACTCAAGGCATACAGCCTGTCGAGCATGGTGCTTCCGATGGACCACTCATGGTCGTAACGGCGCATTTCGCGGTAATACTCGGCCACGCTGTACTCGACGAAACGCACGGCGTCCTTGCAAATCTCGCTGGCCTTGTTCTGGTCGGCCTTGCTCA
Source organism: uncultured Bacteroidia bacterium (assembly GCA_902783365.1). GTDB lineage: Bacteria > Bacteroidota > Bacteroidia > Bacteroidales > F082 > Limimorpha. The sequence goes on from CACZQL010000037.1 coordinate 30,998, forward strand.
TTGCGGTCCACACGTTCATCCGTTCCAGTTTGCCGAAGCCCGAGAGGATGTAGGTGGTGATGTAGGGACTCTCAGGCATCCCTTCAAACCACGGCCATCCTCCATTGGGCTTCTGCGTTTTCTTCAGAAACTCCAGCGTTTCCGTTTGCTGTTGTTTCAAGTTATTGAGTTCAAACAAGTTGGCGATTCTCGAACGTTGCTCGCTCTCGCTCTTGGCTTCGAGCACCCAGGGGGTCTCCTGCAAGAGGATGGCCTTCAGGTCCTCGTCTTTCTCCAGTTGCGACATCAGGGCGTCGGGGGTCTCGATCTGCCATTTCTTGATGTAGTTCATCAGGTTGGGCACGTTGGCGGCGATGTAGGCCGAGAGGCTGTTGGCGTAGAACACGTAGAAGGCGCTCTCGGGGCGGTCGGTGCGCACGTTGGCGAGGTAGGGCAGCGACTGCACGGCGTACCACACGGGGTTGGTGCTGAAGTTCAGCGTGAGGCTGTAGTCGCGCTCGTGGCTTTCGGGGTTGGCGATGCTTTCGAAGTCGAAGGTCTTCTCGGTCTCGCCATGCACGGTGATGGGCAGGGTCTGGGTCATGAAGATCTCGCTGCTCAGCACGGGCATCAGGTGCTGCTCGGCGTCACTGAACTCGCCCGCGAAGGCGGTGAAACGGAAGGCCAGCAGGCTGAGGTCGTACTGTGCGGCCACCTTCCATCTGACTTCTTGGCTGCGACCGGGGACGATTTCCTTCAACGGGAGGTCGGCGTCGGTGAGCAGCAGGTTGACGGGCTGCATGGTGGCGGCGTCGAAGATCTCGAGTCTTGCCTTCGGGGTCACAGGCTCGTCGCCCGTGTTGATGACGTTGGCCACAAACCACAAGGTGTCGGTGTCGTATAGGTATCTCGGCATGTCGGCCATGATCATCACCGGCTTGGAGGCGGTGAAGCTGTGGGTGTAGCTGCCCGTCTTGTTGTCCTTGGTGTAGGCCAGCATCATGAGGTTCCAGCGCGTGAGGGCGTCGGGCAGGGTGAAGGTGAAGGTGCTGCTGCCGTCCGCGTCGGTCTTGAGGTTCGGGAAGAAGAAAGCCGTCTCGTTGAAGTTCTCGCGCACCGAGACTGTCTGTTCCTCTTTCTTTTCGGGACTCTCCAAGGTCCCTTCGTCGTTGCCAGCCTCTTCTTCTACGTCCGCCTCGCTGTTGTTGATGGAGCTGGCGTCTTTCATGGTCATGGCTTGGGGCATGGGAACGCTTCCCGCCGCTTCGCACATCAAGATACGGTCTTCCTCAATCTCATATTGCCCACCTTTTCTAAAGTATCTCCTTCCATAGAAGAAGTCGAAGAACGGGTAGTCGGAAGGCAGGTTGAAATTGAACAACACAGCATAGCCGAAATAGAAGGAGGGCGACTCGGTGGTGATGAAACGGTGCTGGTTGCCGCCGAAGTTGGACGAAGACACCCAACTGGGACTCATGCTGAAGCTCCAGTAGTGGCTTGCGAACACGTCGAGAGATGCGTCGTACATCCCGGCCAGCAGGGCGGAATGCACGCCGTTGCCCTGGTAGTCTTTCACCTTCACGGTCCAGGTCTCCTCGGCGCCGGGACTCAGTTTGTCGCGCAAGGTGGCCAGGCTCACGTCGAGCTGGTAGTTGTCGTAGGGCACGTCAATGCTATTGTAGTCAATCTCAAAGTCGTTTTCCTTCACGAAGGCGGTCTTGAAGACCAGTCCCCCGCGGTCGTCCTCGGTCACGGTGTAGGTGAACTCCTTCACCTCGTCGTTGAGGGTGACCATCTGCTCCATGCGCACCTCGTCGCCGTGGGTGAGCTGCAGCCACACGCGCACGTTTCTGGCCGAGCTGCCGATATGGTAACGCACCACGTCGCCGGGTTTCGCGGTGCTGTTTTCCACATCGCTCCACCACATGGCCTTGTAGGGCATCTTCTTCGAGTCTTTCTGATACACTTTGAACTCCTTGGCGGTCTGGGCCAGGGGGTCGTCGAGGCTCTTCAGCTCCACGTAGTATTTGCCAGGCAGGAGGGTCCTTCCTTTGGGCAGGAGGGGGGCCTCGTCATCGACGGTGAGCTCGTCGGCAAACACCAGGGTCTTGTGTTTCATGCGGTAGGCGTTGTCGTGGAAGCTGTAGTTGGGGAAGAGGTCGGCCATCTCCTTGTCGCTCAGGGCTTGGCGGTCGGTGGTCAGCCGTGTGATGTCGAAGCAGCTGAAATAGTCGATGGCGGGGTCTTCGTCGAAGCGATACACTTTGCGCGACACCCGGCTCTTGGCGGGGCTGCCGTTCATGTTGAACACCTCGATGCGTTGCTCGGCGAGCTCGGCCTGCTCCATCAGGCCATTAAGACTGGTGGTCACCGCAATCTCGTTGTAACCGGCACGCAGGTAATGGGTGTCGCTGTGGGTCTCGCCCTGGGCGCTGGTGGCGATCACCTCAATCTCGTAGGTGAACACGGGCTGCTGCTCGGGCTTGGTCTTCAGCGAGGGTTTCAGGTTGAAGGTGATGGCGAACTTGCCGGTCTCGTCGGTGCGCCCCGTGCCGTAGTCGATTTGCTCGTCCTCGACAGCGGGGTACCACCACCACCAGCAACGCCAGGGGAACTGGGTCTTTCGCACGATGCGGTAGCTGTACTCCACGTTGTCAAGGCCGAAGCCCGCGTAGGCATCTACACTGCCTCTCACGGTAACTTCCTGCTTGAGCTTATATTGTTCTTTGACGCTTTCGAAATGGATCTCGTAGGTGGGCCGCTTGTACTCCTCCACGCGGAAGGAGATGTCGCCATGGTTGCCTCTGATGTGGAACACACCGTTGAGGAGATTGGTGGGGATCACGAACGACCCGTTGAAGGCACCCCATTCGTCGGTGGTGAAGCTAGCGCGGCTGATCTCCTGGCTGTTGGCATCCCTGAACACCAGCTCCTCCGGGCAATGTGTGGCCAGCGTCTGCTTGTTGCCTTCCCAGTGTACCACGATGCCTTTGAAATAGACGGTCTGTCCGGGACGGTAAATCGCCCGGTCGGTGAACAGCTTGGTCTGGTCATATACCCTCGGGCTTCCGGGGGCTCCCGGCATATAGAAGTTGTTGTTGGGCAACAGCACGTCGCCGTTTTTGCGGAGGGTGATCTCGAACGACTGATTCTCCAGCTTGGAATCGAAATGGGCGCGTCCCTCCTGGTCGGAAGTGACAGTGGCAAGGATGTCGGTCACGTATTTCCGCTCATGGTAATCCCACCGGCGGCGCGAGGCCTGGACGGTCACGCCGGCCTCGGGCAATCCCGTCTTGCGGCTCACCGTCAGAAGGTCGAGCCGGCGATCGCCCTTGTTGGTGATGACGGCCAGGTCCGACACGAAGAAACACAACGTGGTCTCGCCGGAGACGAAGTAATAGATGCCCCTCTCAAGGGCGGGCAGGGCCACCACCGTGCTGTGCTTGCGATAGTCGGTCTCGGCGGGCAACACCACCTTCTCCTCCTTCACTGGCTTCTTTTTCCTCAGTGCGGCAAACAGCTCCTTGTCATAAAGGCGCTGCATGTTTTCGAATTCTTTCTCATCCACCTTGATGAGCTTATAATTCCACTCCGGGAGGTTTCTGTATTCCAAGATGGCCGGGATGGGTTCGTTGGGAAGCTGCACCTGGTTGATGTTTAAATGGAAATTGCTGTGCTTCAGGTATTCGAGGGTGTTTTTGCAGCCTTCGCTGGATTTTGGATGGTCGGCGATGACTTGCTTGCAGAGCTCGGCGGCCTCGCGGTAGTTGTCGAAATAGCTGCTGTCGTTTTCGTTGGATTCATATTGCTGGATGAGGTTCTGGGCGAGCAGGTTGCACAGGTCGGGGTACTGCGCACTGTTGTGGTATTGTTTCATCAACCGGCGGATGGCGGTTTGGTAGAGGGCAGGCTCGTCGAGGATGTCTTGGACGAACTGATAACGTTTGTAGTCGTTGTAAAGGGCCGTTTCCTTGTCGCTGCCCAAGTTGAAGGCGATGAGTTCCTGATAGAAACGCAGGCAACGCAGAAGGGGACTGTCGTCAGACCCGAAATCGACTTTCACGAAATCCTTGTCCTGCAACCACCATTGCTCGGTGTTCCACCCCGGCTGAAGGTCGTCGGCGTCGGCGTCTTCCTGGTATTGCTTGGCGATGCGGTGAAACAGGAACTCGAACATCGTGGGCTCGTATTGGATCATCGCGGGATTTGAGAGGTGCTGGTACAGGCAGAGGTAGTCCTCGGTGCGGGCGCGTTTCAAGGCTTCAACGGGTTTGAGGGCTTTCTCAAAGTGCTCGTCAATGAGCCGCTCGAAAGTCTTTCGGTCCCAGTATTTCATCTCCACGCTGTCGAGGGGGCCGTCGATGGCGAGGTTATTGTTGATGCGGTAATCGTTGTCGTTAAGGTAGTCATGATAAACACGCCCGATCTCCTCGTTGAGGATGGCGTTTTCCACCGCGTCGAGGGTGCCTGATTTGCTTTCCGCGTAGGCGAGCCAGGTGGCGGTGGGGTCGTCTTCCACGGTCATCCGCATCACCCGGTGGCGGTGAAGGATGGTCTTGAGCAACTGCACCTGGTTGTTTTCCTCCAAGGCAGCCTTCTCGATGGAGTTCAGCACTTTTTCCGCCGATTCGGGCAACGAGTTCTCAAGATGTTTGTCAAACTCTTTCCATAAGGTTTCGTAGGAATCTTTCATGGTCTTTATATTATCTTTTGTTGTGTTTGTCTTGATTCCGAAAGAAAGGAGGGCGAGCATGGTGGCAATGCCAAAGAGGACGAAGGCGAGTGTTTTTTTCATGGCGTACAGTTTTTATGTTAGTTATTTTATTCCGAAAAGTCCAAACAATTCATGTATAACAAAAACCGTGCTAAAATTTTTGTATTTTTGCCCCCGAAACCATGAAAGACCTTATTTTAAATAATAAAAGGAGTGATTTAGACTGCATCGCGGCGCCGGTGAAGGTGTGCATGGCACGTTTTGAGTCGGATTTCGCAGCGGCCTTGGGTGTTTCCGAGATGCCCATGCAGGTCATCGTGGACTTTCTTCTCGACACTCCCGGGAAACGTTTTCGCCCGCTGCTGGTCTTTCTTGTGGCTTCGCTCTGTGGGGAAGTCAACGGACAAACCCATCGCGTGGCCTCCTTTGTGGAGATGCTCCATACGGCCACGCTTCTCCACGACGATGTGGTCGATGGCGACTTGGAGCGACGTGGAAAGCCGTCGGTCAACGCCCGATGGGACAACCTCTCCGCCGTCCTTGCCGGCGACTACCTCCTTGCACGGGCCCTCCTTCTCCTTTCCGACCCTCAGGACGCTGCCATCCTCTCCGAGATGCTTCAGACTTCCCTTACCATGAGTGTGGGGGAACTGGTGCAGCATCAGCGGCGGAAGGAATGCCTTGCCAAGGAACCGGTGGCAGTGCCGTCCCGCGAAAACATCGTGTCGGAGTCATTGCCTGAGGAGGCGTATCTCGACATCATCACCCACAAGACAGCCAGGCTGATACGCTCGTGTTGCGTGGCTGCGGCCCTATCGGTGGGCGCCCCTCAAAAGCTTGTGGAAGGTTTGGGCCGTTTCGGTCTCCTTTTGGGACAAGTGTTCCAAATGCGCGACGACGTCCTCGACGCGGATGACCCCCAAACCGCCGCTTGTGCCGAAAAGCTGCTGCCCCAATACCAGAGCCTTGCCATGGAAGCACTGGATCCCCTGTCGCCCATGGCACAGCATCCTGAATACCTTGCTTCACTACGCGGCCTCACTACCTTCTGCGCCACCCGGTCCCTGTAGCATCAGCGCGCACCGGTCGATAATCTCGTTGGCCAGCTCGATCCCATCCTGACAGATGGATTTCTTCAAAATGCCATCGTAACTCATGGAGAGATGCATCACGTCGTAACCGACTGTGACGAGATCCAGGAGTTTTTTGTCGCGTTTGGCGATGGCATTCTGATAGTCGTTGATGTCGGGACGGTTTTTTTTGTTGGCTTTGACTTGGAATACGGCGTCAAGAATGAGAAGTACTCCGTTCCATAAAGTACCGCCTGCCATGCGAACGTATTTGCGGTCGGAGTAGAGTTGGCTTTCGGTGTTCAAACCAGCTTTTTCTTTGAGGATGTCCTTGGCGTTCTGGACATAACGCCGGGCCTCACTCACGGGGTCTTTCACCTTTGAGTTGTTGGAATCTTTCATAGTAACCTGTTTTTAAAAATGAATACTTATCGTTAATAACCAACCGCAAAGATAAGTGTTTTTTTAAAAAACCAGTACTAAAAATTATTTTTTTCAATGATTTCTTTGATTACCTCGTGGGCGATGGCTTTTCTTCCTGTTTCGTCGTAATGCTCGGTGGGCCAATCCTTGTCGATGAAATGGGGATCCCTCACGGCTTCGAGGTTGTTGACTACCGGAACTCCCATGGCTTCATACCGGGTCTCCAGAACCTTGGCGTTCTCCCGCATCAAAAACACGAGGTCAGGCCCCACCAAGGCCTCCGCCTTATCCACATTCTCCGCCAAGAGATTGAAAACCAACTTCCAGCCACGTTTCTGGCAAAGCTTTACAATACGGTCGAAATCCTTCACCCTCGGGTTGTCGTCGTGGATATTAAAGGCGTAATTCTTCACAAAATGCGAGGTCAACTCAGTCATGGCCTGGTCGCGGTTGCCTTCGGCGTCCTTCACGCCTTTCACCGCAAAGTCGTAACACCAGTCAGCCGCCGTCTCAAACGGGAACGGATAGGGGAACTCCAAGGGGACGGTCTTTTCCTCCTTGTCGGCCAGCTGGTTCCACTCGCTCGTGCTATGGATGGGATAGGCTTTGAACGCCAGCAACGCCCTGCCCATCAAAGGAGGATAACCCTTCATCAGCACCAGCTGTTTCTGCAAGGCCGTCTCCAGCGTCGAATAAATCCAATAGGGCCCAAACGACCGCAGGTTCATCGTCACCACCACAGTTTCAATTTGGTTTTCCTCGGGAATGTTCTTTAAGAGGTAATAGTATATCTCGGCGTGGGCGGCCTCCTTGGTGATGTCGCCGCAACGTTTCCCCGGAAACCCGTCCGCCACCATCTCGCTGATCTTCCGCCGGTCCTGGTCGTTCCAAGAGTAGGTCTTGTTCGACGACTCGCCCAGATACACCATCTCCAAGCTGTCAGCCGCCGCCTGCCACGACAACGCTATCATCTCGGAATGGGTCGTCAGATCCTTTGGGTAAAACCACTTGGCATAAACCCAATTCATCGCCACCAACTCCGCCGCAAGCACTAATAATGAAATAATGACTCTTTTCATGACACCTCAGAATTGGAAATAAATGAACGGGAAATTCTCCACACTTGAAAACACGATGATACTGAAAATCATCCCAAAATAAAGCACCCAACGCAATACCGCCGGCTTGCCTTTGCACCAATGGTCGAATCTCGTGTTGAACAGCAGCAAGTCCGAAATCACAAAAATCCCTAAAAACACCCAGCCCTTCCAATCAACACCAAGCGACTGCCCCTCATGAAAATGCGTAAACGCCGCCTGAAACACCTCTTTTATATTAGTAAGGTTCGTTGCCCTGAAAAACACCCAAAACAGCGTGACCAACAGGAAAGTGAAAAGAACGGAAAACAACCTGCCGGTAGTTGTCGTTCCCCTTTTCTCCTTTTTCCTTATTCCTTTTTCCACGATGTGAAGTATGCCATGCGCCAAGCCCCACAACAAAAAGGTCCAGTTGGCGCCATGCCAGATGCCGCTCAGCACAAACACCACCATGATGTTCCAGGCCCATCGGCTCCATTTCACCCGACTGCCCCCCATGGGGATATACACATAATCCCTGAACCAAGTCGATAACGAGATGTGCCAACGGTGCCAAAACTCAGCGATGTTTTTCGAGAGATACGGAGTCTTGAAGTTGTCGCTGATCTCATATCCCATCAACAGGGCACTCCCCAAGGCAATGGTGGAATACCCGAAAAAGTCGCCGTAAATCTGGAAAGAGTAAAAAACCATTGCAATCCATACACTTAACGAATTGTATTCTAGCGGATTACTATACACCATATCAACATATACTCCAAGGTTGTCGGCCACCACCATCTTGATGAAGAAACCAAAGAGAATCAACCTCAAGCCCCGCGTGAGATGATCGTTGCTAAAACGCTTTTCCTCATGTAGTTGGCGTAGCAGATTTCCTGGTCGTTCGATGGGACCCGTCACCAACTGCGGGAAAAACATCACATATAAGGCATAATACCCGAAATGACGTTCCGCTTTCTGGTTTCCACGATAGACTTCGATCACGTAACTCATGCTCTGAAACGTGTGAAACGACAAGCCTATCGGCAAGATGAGCTTCACCGAGGTGCGCACATCCAAACCCAACGACTGGCATAGCTTCACCACGTTGTCGTTCACAAATCCTAAGTATTTGAAAATGAAAAGTACCAGTAGGGTAGCGGTGATGCTGAGCACCATGAACGTTTTTTTCCGCTTAGGTTGGTCACCATTTTTTTCCATCAGGATGCCTGCCGAGTAATCTATCACTATGGTAATCAACAAGATAAGGATATACTTCGGCACAAACCACATATAAAACAGGCAGCTTCCCGCCAAGAGCGGAATCCACCTGAACCGATGCGGTGTCAAATAAAACACCAGCACCATCAGCGGCAAAAACACCAAATATGGAATGGAGTTAAAAACCATGACGGAATTAAATCACCCGCAAAGATAAAATATAATGCGGAATGCGAAATGCGGAATGCGGAATATTTACCTCTAACAGGTTATTCCGAATTCCGCATTTCGAATTCCGCATTCCCCAAAACATAGGGACATTCATGTATCATAAAATAATGTAATCAACTAATAATCAACAATATAATAATCCTATTATAGGGACACACCCTTTCCCCCCTCTTGACAACGCCTTTTTTCTGCCTAACTTTGCACCAAAACCTATGCAAGATGAATCGCGTTTTTTCACTTTTGATGTTGGCGTTTTTGCTCGCTGCCTGTTCCTCACAGGAATCGCGCCTGCAAAAAGCCGAGTTTTGCTACCAACAAGGGTTGGACCTCCGGGGCCGGAAACTCTCCGAGGAGGCAGCCCAGTCTTTTCTCGATGGCCTGGAACTGCTTCGACGCTGCGAAAAAACGTCGCTGGTGCTGTCGCTCGAAGGGCAACTCTACGACAACCTGGGGGCCATGTACCACAAACACGGCTTGTTTGAAGACGCCCTTGCCATGCACGGGCGAGCCATCAGCGACTTCAAGGCCGTCAGCGACTCCGCCCGTCTCGTGACCGCCTACCGCAATTGCGGACGCGTCACCAACCTGCTCGAACAATTCAACACCTCAAAACACTATTACGACACCGCCTTCCTCATCGCCCACACCATGAATGACGGGGATACCTTGCTCAACGACCTCTATCTAGAAGTGGCGCGCGACTATTACCTGCCCGTGGGCAACTACACCAAAGCCATCGAATGTGTCAACCTCGCCATCCAAGGCGGCCTCTCCGACAACGACCTCGACATCGCCCACATGACCCTCGGCATCCTTTATTATTATACTGACGATTACGCCCAAGCCAAAACCCAACTCCATGAAGCCCTCCGCAGTGAGCGCGCCGGACTGCGGATGTCGGTCTATCAAACCCTCTACGCCATCGCCTATAACGAGGGCGACCTCAAACAAGCCGTTGAATACCAAGATCTTTTCAATCAATACATGATGCAGTCCGACAAGGAACACAATGGTGAGACCATGCAGCGCATCAAGGCGGAATACGAACTCAAAGACCAAAAAAGCGAGATGGAAAGCCTCCACCGCAACAAAAGCCTCAAACTCTACCTCCTGATCGCTCTCACCATCATCGCCATGCTGGTCATCCTCCTGATGGTAAGAAGGAAAATCGCGAACAACAAACTTGAGATGGAACAAATCAGGGGACAGGTGGAGCGCGACCAAAACCGCATCCACGAGCTGGTGAGCGACATGGAGACCCTCATCCGCACCAACGACGAGCTGCGTCGTGACCGCCAAACCCTCTCGCAAAAGGAACTGCTGATGACCAACCAGATCCTGGTCCGCAACAAGGTGTATGCCACCGCCCAGGCGCTTACCCAACAGGTGACCTCCGAGTCACTCAACTTTCAACTTACCGACGACGACTGGGCTGACTTCCTCAACCTCACCGATTTGGTGTTCGACGGCTTCTCGCAACGCCTTCTCCAACTCTATCCCAAACTCGGCAAATGGGACGTGCGCATCTGCTGCCTCTCCAAAAACGGCTTCTCCAACCAAGTGATCTCCATCCTTTTGGATACCCAAACCGACTCCTATTATAAACGCAAAACACGCATCAAACAACTGAAAATGGACCTCCCCGACGACAACCGCTCCTTCGAGGAAATCGTGAATGCGGTATAAATCAGCGCCTCGGAGAGGCGCGATTTCAGTAACCCCACACAAGCGATAGCGCAGTGTGGGGAGCGCAGTGTGGGGAACACAGAAACAAACAAAATAACACATATATCATGAAAAAAGTAATATCAATCATCATCCTTTGCCTGGCTTGCTTAGGCGGCCTTAAGGCACAAAACTTCTGGGAATTCATCAACCATCCAGCCACTTTGTTGGGAGTGTCACCTGACGGCAGCCTGTTTTTCTATGAAGGCAACAACGGCATTAGCCGGATGCAAACCGCAAACGGTGCCTGCACCATTGTGATTGGTCCTGAATCAGGTTTCAATTTTCTTTTTAACCCGCATTGTTTCTGTGTCAGTCCAGAAGGGAGAATCTTCCTTTTCAACAGCACGTTGAATGCTGTAATGTTTTCTGATGACAATGGTGACACCTGGCAACAAATGCCTCAGGTTTCTTCATGCGCTATTGAAGATGTTGCGGGTTTGTATGCGCCAAGTAATGAGACCGTTATTGGATGGGCATCCACTGGTGAAATCTTTTGGACCACTGACGGGGGTGTGACTTGGGGTTATACGATTCTCAGTATTATCGAACACTATGAATCCGTCAGCGACCTCTTGGTCAATGAAAATGGTGATGTGTATCTCAGCGTTTCTTACAACATTATGTCAATCGTTGGCATTTATCATTCCACTTTGTCTGATATGCAAAATTGGGAACCCGTTGCCTTTGATGGCGTTACCATTGAAGACTTGGACTTCGACCCCGAGGGCAATGTGGTTGCCTGTGGTTGGAGTGATGAAGGAATCGTTGAATTCCAACACATTCTCGGTTTTTATCTGTTCGATGGCACAAGTTTGGCCATTAGCAACAGCGGTGTGGTTTACAAGCCCACTTTCGCAGGTTATTCGGCTGTTCTCTCTTATTCCCTCGACCATGGCGAGACGTTTGTCGATGTAGGCGAGGCCATTCCCCTAGTTGACATTGCTCCTGGCGACGGAAGTGGTTATCTCTTCAAAGGGTATGATAATTACCTGTATTTTGTCACGGGAACAGAGTACTGGAAAAGCATTGTGAATGCGGATGAGATTCCCACCTTGAATCCTTTGTTAGGCGTGAAGTTTTATGACGAAGCCAGCGGCTTGTATTATAACATCACCGGCAACAACACGGTGGAAGTGACCTATACCCCGGACTTGGAAAGTACCGGCTTTAATAGTTATGTGGGTGATATTGAGATACCAGAAACTATTGATTATGAAGGTGCTACCTATACCGTCACTGCTGTGGGTGACGGGGCGTTCAAAAATTGCAATGGCGAGCTGAATTCAGTGGTGGTGCCCAACACGGTGACCGCCATCGGTGAGTCGGCGTTTTCTTCATGCTCCTACCTGCGTGTCGTGGTGTTGCCTAACTCGGTGGAAACCATCGGCAACAGGGCTTTTGCCGACTGTTGGCCGCTTAACTCGGTACGTCTTCCCGAGGGAATCACCGTGCTACCCAAGGAATTGTTCATCAATTGTTCGAGTCTTACTTCCATTGAGATTCCTTCCTCCGTCTTGCGTATCGAAAAACGAGCGTTTTTGGGGTGTGCCCTGACCTCCATCGACTTGCCTGAATCGGTGACGCATCTCGGAGACAGCGTGTTTTACTATTGTTCCCATCTCTCTTCGATAGATGTCCCCAACACAGTGGAGGAATTGGGTGCCGGCGCTTTCGCATATTGTTATGAGCTTCGATCCGTCCATCTGCCTGAAAACCTTACAGCGATTCGCGATGACTTGTTTAATAATTGTCAAGTGCTGGATTCCATTAGGATCCCTGAAACGGTTACTGAAATAGGGGAAAGAGCGTTTTTGCAATGCTTCCATCTGACGGAGGTCCATCTTCCCGCCTCGGTGACTTCTCTTGGATCAAGCGCTTTTAGAGCTTGTGTGGGACTGACGTCGTTTACCATTCCTGCGACGGTGCGTCAGCTCGGGAATTACCTGTTCCAACAATGTGACCGGCTGAAAACCATCACCTTGCCACAGGATTTGGAAGCCATTCCCGCGGGCATGTTTCAGGAATGTTCTCGCTTGGATTCCATCGTCATCCCCGAGACGGTGATTTCCATCGGCGCCTGGGCGTTCTCCTCTTGTTTTGCCTTGAAGGAAATCGTGATTCCCGACAGCGTGAGGTCCATAGGTTCCCAAGCATTTTACAACTGTCGTAACCTGTCACAGGTGGATTTGGGCGTGTCAGTCTCTAGCATTGCCGACGGAGCGTTCCGTCGAGAAGATGGCAGCGTGAAGCTGACCCTGGTTTGTCATAGCACCACTCCCGCGATGTGTGGCCTAACCACGTTCCCAATTGCGAGTTTGCAGGAAAAGTTGATTGTCCCTTGTGGTTTTGCCGACCTCTATCGGGCGTCATGGGAAAGCTGGCAAAGCGACATCGAGGAGGACTGCGATTTCATAGGCTCTGAATGGTACTACGAAATCCTCAACGACGACGGCAGCATCACCTACCAGCACCTGGAATATGTGGCCGACACCACCGTCAACCACAAGGATGTGAAAATCATCATCCGCAACAACACCCTCTATGACAAATCACGCCAGAATGTAATCACAAAAGAATACATCTACGAAGAAGACAACAAAGTGTATTGGTGGAATCCTGAAATAGAGGACTTCACGGTGCTGTATGATTTCGGTGCCGAACAAGGCGACGAATGGGAGATTCGTGTTGGTGCGGAAACCCTCACCATGCATGTCGATGCCGTGGAACACTACGAATATGAGGGAACCTTGTTCAAGATGCTGAGGGTGAGCGACGCCAATGATCTCTTCAGCGGCATCGTCATCGGCGGCATTGGCCACCTCACGAGTTTCTTTCCGGAAAAACTGATGAACCCTGGTAAATCCTACCGTGTGGAAGGCATCCGCTGCTTCTGGCAACAAGGCGAGCTGGTGTTCAAATACGGCGAAAAAGACTGTGATGAGGTGTATGAGCAATACCACAGCTCCCTCCCCGAAATCACCATTCCGTATTTCACCCTCTCTCCCAATCCCACCGACGGCATTGTCATCGTGGAAATGTCTTCTGAAACCTCTCAGCCGGGTGAATTCCGTGTCACCAATCTGACGGGCCAGACCCTCCTCACCGGGTCTCTTACCGGCGAAAAGCAGATAATCGACCTTTCCGGCTTGCCGAAGGGCGTGTATTTCCTTACCATTAATAACAGAACACAAAAATTAATAATACAATGAAAAAGCTTTCTCTTACCCTCATCTTCCTTGCCTCCGTCCTGCTCAGCGGCGCGCAAAACTTGAACGAAACATTCTCTTCAGGAGATTTTCTTTACACCATCATCGATAATGATCCCCCAAGCGTGAGTCTCGATGGTTTCATTGACACTGCCAACGCTCAGGGCCCTCTCGTGATCCCCGAAACGGTCACGTTCGGGGAAATTGATTACACCGTGACTGCGATAGGCGACTGTGTTTTTTCTTTTTGTAGTGGCTTGACAGGAAATCTTGAGCTGCCCTCAACGATAAAACGTATTGGCTCTTCTGCTTTTAAATGTTGTTCGGGTTTGAAAGGAATTCTCGTGATGCCCGATTCGTTGGAAGTGATTGGTAATTATGCGTTTTTGGGTTGTTCAGGCTTCACAGCTTTGGTTTTAAATAATGGGTTGAGGGAAATTGGTGAAGGGGCGTTTGGATTGTGTGAAAACTTGTCGGGAACACTTGTTTTTCCTGAGACGGTTAAACACATCTATCAAGCGGCTTTTTGCCGTTGTAGAGGGTTCTCAGGTGACCTTGTTATTCCCAATTCAGTGGTTGGATTGGGTCTTACCAATGATTGGTATATGGATTTGACCTGTTTTTTCCCTCAAACAGAACTGTGTACTTTCGAAGATTGTTTCGACCATGTTAAACTTTCCCAATCCTTGGATACCATCGGTCCTTGTACTTTTTTCAATTGCTCAAAACTAAGCGGTGACCTTGTCATACCCAACAGCGTAAAAAAGATTGGTTCTTATGCTTTTTCGTATTGTTCTGGAATCGACAATCTAACGTTGGGGGATTCGTTGAAAAACATTGATTGTAAGGCTTTTATGGGTTGTAGTGGAATTGTTGGACCATTGAAGCTCCCCGAAGATGTCAGTGTCGGATTCGGAGTCTTTATCAATTGCGAAGGACTAACTGAGGTCGAAATACCTGAAGGGTGGACGGAAATAAGTGGTCATTTGTTTTCTCATTGTACCAACCTGCAAAAAGTTCATTTGCCTAAAAGTTTGAAAAAGATTTCCCAGGGTTCATTTGAGAGTTGTTACAGTTTGGAGGAAATCAATATCCCTGATAGTGTCACGCAGATTGAGTGTGGGGCGTTTTCCAAATGCACCAGCCTTGGCGAATTGATCATCCCCGATTTGGTTGAAGAAATAGTACCTTACACTTTTGATTCTTGTGTCAATCTCAAGCGATTGGTTTTGGGTGATTCCATAAAAAGGATTGAAGATGATGCATTTGTTAATTGCTCTTTGAAGTTGTTGGAGCTGAAGCCATTGACTCCTCCCCAATACCACTTCATTTATGGTCGTGAGTGTTTGCCCGATGATCTCTTTATCCTGGTTCCCTGCGGCACTTTGGAAGCCTATCAAAGTGATGAGTCTTGGAAACGTTTCACCCATATCATAGCAGATTGTGGTGGCGATTATTTGGGTTTTCTCGGGTTTGAATGGTACTACGAAATCACCAACGACGACGGCACCATCACCTACCAACACCTAGAATACGTGGCGGATACCACCATCAATAACAAAGAGGTGAAAATCATCATTCGCAACAACACCCTTTACGATAAAACCCGTAAAAACGTATATGATGTCACCACCCGCGAATATCTCTACGAAGAAAACAACGTCGTATATTGGTGGAACCCAACCCTCCGGCAGTTCACCGTCCTTTACGATTTCAATGCCAATGTGGGTGATGAATGGGAAATCAAGGTTGGCACAGAAAGTGTTGTCATGCATGTGGATGCTGTGGATCAATATTATCATGATGGAAATATCAAAAAGATGCTGAAAGTGAGTGACTCCGAGAACCTCTTTAGCGGCACCATCATCCAAGGCATCGGCCACCTCACGAGTTTCTTCCCCGAAAAACTGATGAACCCTGGAAAAGCCTACCGTGTGGAAGGCATCCGCTGCTTCTGGCAACAAGGCGAGCTGGTGTTCAAATACGGCGAAAAGGACTGCGAAGAGGTGTATGAGCAATACCATAATGATATTGATGAAACCACCACGGATGCTTTCCAGATTTATCCCAATCCCACCGACGGCATGATGACTCTTTCGGGTAGTCCATCAATCGAATACCGCATTACCAACAAGTTGGGCCAAAGCCTGATGACGGGTCAAATGACTGGCGAAAACCAATCAATCAACGTTTCCAACTTGCCCCAGGGTATGTATTTCATTACCGTTGGCAATGCGACACAGAAATTTGTAGTAAGATAACCCCGCGAAGGGAGAAATAATTAAAAATAAAAGTACTATGAAAAACACAATTATCTTGTTAACAACCCTGGCGTTGGCCATGTTTTTCGCCCTTCCCTGCGCGGCGCAGGACTTCCAGTCGGGCGACCTTCTCTACGAAATCATCAGCGAGGACCCGCCCGAGGTGACCGTTGCCGGCCATGTGGACGGCCAGGACGCACAGGGGGAGCTGAACATCCCCGCCACCGTGACCTTCGAGGGCACGGAATACACCGTCGCGGAAATCAGCTATTTCGCATTCTCAGAATGCCATGGCCTGTCGGGAACACTCACCTTTCCCCCCACAGTGAGGAGCATCGGTGAATACGCCTTCTACGGATGCGACGGACTGTCGGGACAACTCGTGTTCCCAAACTCTTTGAGCGTGATTCGTTGCGGGGCCTTCAGCCAGTGCACCGGCCTCAATGGCACGCTGGCCTTCCCCGAATCGGTGACCGAAGTGGGAGAAAACAGTCTCTGGTCCATCGATTACTATGAGCATTATGGCGCTTTCGACGAATGCCTGGGCTTCGACCGCCTTGAACTTCCCGCTTCACTACGATACATCGGTCCCCGCTGTTTCGCCGGCTGTGCCAACATGACGGGAACGCTCTCCCTTCCCGAAGGAATCACCACGATAGAATCCAACGCCTTCGAGGGATGCTCGGGATTCAACGGAACGCTGGCCCTTCCAGAATCGATGGAAACTGTCATGAGCTACGCTTTCCAGAACTGCACCGGATTTGAAAGCCTCGTGCTTCCAAGCCGTTTCGTCCTGTCTTACAGCGTCGGCAATAATACCCAATACTCTTACGGAGCGTTTCAGGGCTGCACCGGCCTCTCCCACGTCGTGATTCCGGAGGGCTGGGAGGACACGGGGGCACAATCTTTCCAAAACTGCACCAGCCTCACCGCTGTCAGCCTTCCCGAGAGCCTGCGCATCATCAGGGAGAAGTGTTTCCATGGCTGTACCAGCCTCTCAGAGATCAACCTTCCGGATGAGATGACGGAAATCAGGAACGATGCTTTCTTTGGATGCGTCAGCCTCACCGCCATCAGCCTCCCGAAAAGCCTCACCTTGCTCGGCGATGCCTTCAGAGGATGTTCAGGGCTCACGGGCGAAATAGTAGTCCCAGATCTGGTCGAGGAGGTGACCTTGATGACCTTCGAAGGATGCACCGGTCTCAAACGTGTAATCTTGGGCTCATCTGTAAACCTTGTCTATGAAGCGGCCTTCAACGACACCAATCTCGAATCGCTCGTCATCAGGGCGGAAACGCCTCCCCGGCTGGAGCGAGGAAACTATCCCCACGCATGGGACTTCCCCGCCGACCTGCCGATCATCGTGCCCTGCGGGACGTTGGAGGCCTACCAGAACGCGGAAGGCTGGAACGAGTTCTCCAACATCTCCGAAGGCAACACCTTCCTGCTGAAAGTGCTCGCCAACGACGAGCACAAGGGATCCGTCACAATAACCAAAGAACCCGTTTGCGGCGACATGGACGTGGTGCTGGAGGCAACCCCCATGGAGGGCAACAGTTTCCTTTACTGGGAGGTCAACGGCGAGACGGTCTCGACCGACAATCCCTACCGCTTCGAGCTTGTGCAAGACACGGAATTCACCGCCGTCTTCTCCGCAGATTATGAAAGCGATTTCTTGGACCAAATTGGTTCCGAATGGTACTACGAAATCCTCAACGACGATGGCAGCATCACCTACCAACATCTTGAATATGTGGCTGATACCACGTTTGATAACAAAGAAGTCAAAATCATTATCCGCAACAACACCCTCTACGACAAATCACGTCGGGATGCGGTAACAAAAGAATATCTCTATGAAGAAAACAACATTGTCTATTGGTGGAACGCCACGATAGAGCAATTCACCGTCCTCTACGATTTTGGCGCCCAACAAGGTGACGAATGGGAGATTCGTGTTGGTGCGGAAACCCTCACCATGCATGTCGATGCCGTGGAGCAATACGAATACGAGGGCCGTGTTTTCAAGATGATGCGTGTGAGCGATCCTGAGAACCTTTTCAGCGGCATGATTATATGTGGCATCGGCCACCTCACGAGTTTCTTCCCGGAAAAACTGATGAACCCTGGAAAAGCCTACCGTGTGGAAGGTATCCGCTGCTTCTGGCAACAAGGGGAGCTGGTGTTCAAATACGGCGAAAAAGACTGCGAAGAGGTGTATGTGCAATACCACAGCTCCCTCCCCGAAATCACCATTCCGTATTTCACCCTCTCTCCCAATCCCACCGACGGCCTTGTCATCGTGGAAATGTCTTCTGAAACATCTCAGCCGGGTGAATTCCGTGTCACCAATCTGACGGGCCAGACCCTCCTCACCGGGTCTCTTACCTGCGAAAAGCAGATAATCGACCTTTCCGGCTTGCCGAGGGGCGTGTATTTCCTTACCATCAATAACAGGACACAAAAAATGATTAGACAATGAAAAACCATTTTTAATGCTGTATAATTACCTCAGGACGACATCCGAGCACTCGTGACAATGCGAGGACTGAGCACACTTCCGCCTTGGTGATGTCCTGGTCGCCCTGTTCGTAAGCTTGAATCATGCGAAGAGAAACCCCCGACAAGTCAGCCAACTCCTTTTGAGTGAGACGGGACTGCTTGCGGATGACTTTCAGGGGGTTTTTCTGGTGTTGGAGACACTGCTCGATTAGCGCATCGGCCGTTTGGACAAATTTGGAAAGGTCAGCCTCATGCAAGGTTGGATATAGCGAAAGCAAGGTGCTGATGTTTAATCCATTGCTTTTAAGAAATGAAAACGATCGGGTGCGATGCCATTGGTAATAGGCCAACGCCCAACCGGCCCAATATTCGGGAGTGCGGTCAAAAGGTGCGTAAGTCAGGACAGATACCGTTTTGTCAGAGGTTTTATCCAAAACCAGTTGCATCAGCTCCATCCCTGATAGTCCCGACAAATAACGGGGATTGCCCGCCTCAATTTGTGAGGCGATGCCGCTAGACAAAAACATCTCGTAAAACAACGTCAGGTCGCAATGCGCGGCATGGACGGCGCAGTCGAACATGGTGCCGAGGTTGTTCATCACATCTTCAAGATACAAAGGATTATAGGCGTGGGTCATCATGATTCCATTTTTGTCTGAGAATATCAATCATATAAATAGCATCGACAGCTGATGTCGTGGTTTTTTCTTTTTGGTAGTCTTCTCTTGCTTGTCGGTCGCGGGAAAATGGGCTTTTCGATGATCTTTGTCGAACCGTGATATAGGATAATTGATCTCATAAACTATCGTTATAACGAGACTTTTTGCAAAAATAGTAATTATTCTGTTATAAACATCTTTTTTGCAAAAAACCTTTTACTGAAATTATTGAATAATCAGCTTTGAATGGACGGAATCCGTGTCAATGATTGATCATAATATTGGATAAACAACAGTCCGAATTCCTCGTTATAATACCAGTCGTAGATCAGCTGGCCTGTGTATTGGCTGTAGAGGATCTCATGGTGGACGTTGGTGTAATGGGTTCCGCCCAGGGAGGCGTATGGCTGATAGCTCAGGAGGTTGCCGTTAAGGTCGAGGTCGTTCCCAAAATAGAATATGAGGTCCCTGTCGGGTCGGATGGTGAACCCTAAGCAGTGGTTGTTTTGTTCGCATTCGAGAATCACCGTGCGGGCGTAGCAGGAATAGTCGTCGTTTGAGAGCTTCCCCGTCCCTTCGTGTGACCGCGAGAAGAATCGGTCTTGGTCGTAAGGATAGGTGTCGTCGAATACTACTTCGTAGGTGAGCGTGTCGCCCCCCTGATTCACGAAGTCAACCCTTTGTCCCATTTGGTAAGGGATGGCGGCAGCATCTTCGTCCGATAGTTTCTGATAGATATGGGCATGCTCGATGCAGGAGCTCATCATGAGGAGCGTCGTGCAAATGATCAAGAGTTTTTTCATTGTGCGTGGTTTTTAAATTTATATCTGATTCCCAAGCAGACGTTGCCTTCCATGCCGGCACCCAATTGCATGAATCCGGCAATGCGGTCGTCGCCGACTTCAACGCCAGTTGCGGCTTGCCAGGCAAAACAACAGTGCTTGGTGGGAAGGTTCACCCCAAACACGTCGGGTTGGAATTCCTCCAGTCGGTAGCCCCAAAAACAGAGGCCCGCGTCAGCTTTGACATAGAGGGTGAAGTGTTTTTTGTTGATGCAGTTCAGTTTGAGGTGTCCCATGAGGGAATGGCATGACTCGTAGAGGTTACAAACCATTGGATTGTAGTTGTTGATGCCGTGATGCCGGTAATCAATCTCTCGGTAATCGAAACAATAAGTGCCACCCACCCCAACAACCTTGTTGAAGAAGTGGGTGTAACTGCCCGAAAAGGCTCCTACTTTGTCGAGGTAATAAGAGTAGAAGGGTACGCTGGGTAGGTGGTCATCACCGCTTACGGGATGAAATCCATAACCTAAAGCAATCTCATTGCTGACACAACGCTCGTTGTCTTGTTCTTGTGCCAAGGTCGGAAGGCAGAGCGCCCATGCCAAGATTATTAAAAGGAGGTTTTTCATGATTTATTGATGGTTGTTTTGTTTTCCATT
This sequence comes from uncultured Bacteroidia bacterium, assembly GCA_902783365.1. Lineage (GTDB taxonomy): Bacteria > Bacteroidota > Bacteroidia > Bacteroidales > F082 > Limimorpha. The sequence goes on from CACZQL010000037.1 coordinate 51,512, forward strand.
TTCCAAAGGCGAGGTGTTGGTATAGTAAAAGTCTCCTTCGGCGGTCTTGATGCCGTCGGTAATGTAAAGATGGTAAGTTCCCGTGGGCTCGTTGCCCATAAAGACCCTTACCACACAGGGGTATTGTTTGGCCATCCTTCTCGAAAACAATAAGTTACCGTTGCTGTCGGTGACCAAGGTCATGCAGTTTTCCATCGTCTCGTAGAAACATACGTAAAGGATATGATCGACCAGCCACGATTCGATGTTGGGGCTTTTCATGTCGCCGTTCATCAAGGAACCCTTCACATCCACCTTTTTCTCCTTACCGTCGGAATGGGCGAGAAGGCTGTTGTAGAACAGTTCCTGATTGGAAGGCTCTTTGTCGCATGAGTTGGTGCTCAAGACGATGATAATCAATAAGAAAAAAGTTTTTATGATTCCTCTCATAATGCTAAATTCTTAATTCTTAATTTATTGTTGAGGCTTGCCCTGATTTTATCGATGTTATAAACGCTGCATCCTAGTGCATCGGCATATTCCTGCCGGCTGAGCTTGAAGTGCGAGAGCAGGCAATAGCGGAACTCCGATTCAGTAAGGTCGGGATGGTCTTTTTTGATGGAGTCGATGAAGCCTGGGTGTACACCTTCAAAAGCTTGCATGAAACCCGTCCAATGATCTTCACCTTCAAACAGCGCTTTTTCCAAGTCTTTGAAACTCATTGGATTGCTGCGGTTATGTGAATAGGCTTCAAAGCAACGGATGATATGGCATTTCTGGAGATGCTCGTCTTTCAATCGGTCACTGGTTTGTTTCAATTGGTCGCCGGTTTGTTTCTGAAGCTCCTCCATCTGGGTTTGGAGGTCGCTTTGTTCCTGTTGCTGTTGTTCGCTGCGTTTCTTGAGTTCCAACAGGTTGGCATTGATTTCGGCTTCTATTCTTTTCTTTTTCAGCGCATTGAATATCAATCCAGTAATGACGGTCAAAGCGATGATTAGGATGACGGTGAGCAAGATGATGAGTCGTTGGCGCGAGAGCATCTGCCGATTATGCTGATTGGCCTGGGCTTCAAAGTCATATTTTTTTTGAATCTCCAGGACGGAACTTTGGGTTTGGTCGGAGAGAATGTCCAAGGCGACTTGTTCGTGTTTTTTCTCCAGGTCGAAGGCGGTGGCATAGTCGTCGTTGGCCAAGGCCTCTTTGATCAGGAAAGCATAGACGGCGGCCATGGTCTCGGGGCGGCATTCGGTCAACTCCAAGGCGTTGAGCATCGCGGTTTTATAATATTCCAAGGAGTCGCGCTCGTCCAAGGCAAGATACACTTTGGCGAGGTTCATCAGGGCGATGGGCCGTCGTTTTGCATCCACCAGGGGCAATGCGTTTCGCAGGCACTCTTTGGCCGCGTCGAAGTCGTCGGTGAGCTGGTAAACCACGGAGTAATTGTTCCAAATGGAGGCTTCCGTGACTGGATCATTGGAGTTTTGGGCGAGCGTTAAGGCCTGTTCCAGATAGATAAAAGCGCTGTCATACGCGTCGATGACGATGTTCATCATGGCCACGGCGTTGAGGCATTTGGCTTTGCGGGAGAGGCTGTCGCCCCACAGCTCGGCCGAGGCTTTGTAGTTGACGATGGCCTCGTCTTCGTGACCGCTGTTGTTGAGGAGGTCACCTATGTAATACTGAGCAAAGGCCGCGCTGACGGAGTCACCCGTCAAACGACCGTAACGGTCAGCCTCCTTGTAACAGCTCATCGCCGCCTCGTATTCTTTTTTGGCTTGGCGTACCCGACCACTGTAAAGGGCGGCTGAGGCGGCATTCCTGTAGTCTTTGGTGTGAAGGAAATAGTCGTAAGCCTCGAAAATTTGGTCGTCGTTGCTGATGTCTTCGTCGGCTCGGTAACGGTCGCGAACTTCGCTAACCACAGCCGTCATGCGCTCCGTCTTGGCCTTCGATCGGAAGGTACACGACGGGAGTACTAACAGAATGATCCCGATGAAAATGAAACACCTTGACATGATGAATGTTTTCTTTCCCGCAAAAATAGGAACTATTTTCGAAAAACAGCGTCCTGAAAGTGGCTATTACAAACTTTTACAAATAATTAGTATTGATTATCAACAAGTTATGTTTTATAAATACAACTATAACAACAACCTATCGGCTCCATTTCCACGAAGGAGAAGAGAAAGAACGGGAAACGCTTTTGGTAGGGGAGCATTGTAATAATGGTGTGTTAAGTAGTTTATTTACAGATGGTTAAAATAATAATTGTTTGTAAGGGATACGAAACTTGTTATATGGATGGTTTTAAAGATGTATTTTTGCCAAGTGAAACATCAAATCATCAAATCATGAAAAGAATCCTTTATTTATTGGCTGCCTTGGTGGCAGTCATCGGTTTTACCGGATGTCCCGGCCATGAGCCTGAGGTCATCAATTTGGGAACCATTCCCGAAAAGTATCTTCCCACCGTGCCTTACGAGGACGGCCAGACCTTTTATCTCCAGCACGAAAGCGATCGGGTTGTCATTCCTTTTAAGGTGATGCGCTACCGCACGACCAACGAAGGAAACAACGAGTTCGGCTTTGATGATTATGGAGCGAAATTCCAGCCGGCCCCTTCGGTGTATTTCAACTACGAAGTGGATGTCACCACCTGCAAGCCCGACTATCCATTGTTCGACATCGACATCCGTTTCTCCAATGCCTATATGGCCGACAGTGTGTATTATAACGAACCGGTTCGATACAAATACGCCCAGCTGAGCTGTCATCATTTGTATGCCTCCATTCCTTTCATTGGTGAGCCCACCGAACAATTCAAGGTGCTCGACACTTTTCAGGTCAACGGCCATGTCTATCACGACGTGTTCGAGTTCGCCAACGAAGGGCAGGACCTGCAGGGCATCTATATTAAGACGCTCTATTACAATTATGAAAAAGGCGTGATTGCCATTGATATGTCGAACAGTGAAAAATACTTGCTTTATGAAGAAGAATAAGATTTTGTTGGCCGTCGTGCTGTTGATGGCCTTCACCTCGTGTGTGAAAACGGAATACCACTATGTGGATGACAGCTTCAAGGAATGGTTTGTCGATAAGGACAAGTTGGCGTTCCATGTTCAAGACCAGAACGGCATCACCCAGGAGTTTGACTTTTCGGCTCCCCATGCCGATATGTTGGAAGGCGCCTCGTATTTCATGTTCGTGAAGACGGATGATGACCTCTGTGAGAACATTTATCAGGAAGGTCGTGTCAGCTTTTATGAGGGCAGGGGTTGTAACTTGAGTGTCACCAACTATTATAGCAAAAGCACGCACTTCGCCCTTTATTTCTATGATGTGAGGTTCGTGGTCGATGTGGATGAAGGGCATTTTACCTGCACGA
>CACZQL010000038.1 GCA_902783365.1 uncultured Bacteroidia bacterium
GATTTCCGTGTTGAGGTAGCTGATGTCAACGATGGTGGTGCGCCGGCCTTGGAACAGCGCGTTGAGAAAACTGATGAGGAACTCCTTGTTCGGCTCGGTGCCGAAGAGTTTTTTGAACCCGAAGTCGGTGTAGGGGTTCATGAATTTTTCAGGTTCGTTTATCATAACTTCTGTCATATTGAGTTTTTTATTGATTAGACCGCAAAAATAGGCAATAATTTTTTATTGTCAAGGGAATTTTCTTACTTTTTTTTGATATACATTTTTCAAAGTATTTATCATAGTGATTTTCAAAAAAATATAAATATAATTACCAAAAATAAAGTAAAAAATCAGATTCCTCAAGAGAACCTTTCGTTTCCGCCACAAAATAAACGTGCTTGATATCGTCGCCTTCCTTGAAAACTATCGCCCAGTCGGAATTGTAGTGGCCGACTGGCGTGATTTGATAAAGGGCTTCGAGCCATCAACTGGGTTGAATCAACATGTTTTGGTTTAGTAATATCAATATTTATAAAACATTTAGTTTAATATTGCAATGGTTAAAAAATTGGTTATCTTTGCAATTTAAACAACCAATGGAGTTATGACTAAATTTGCATTGAACAATCTTTGGAATTATCTGCAGGGGCTTTCCCTCTCCCAGAGTGAGCGAGAATGGCTGGCGAATAAGCTGATAATGCCAGATCATGCCGTTTTGGATTTGGTAGCAGAAGAACGTAAAGCAGATTTCCTCCGTCTGGCAGGCAGTTGGTCGGATGCAGAAGGTGAAGAGTATTATCAGATGATGAAACATCGTAACGATGGCCGTCCAGTCAATCGTGAGAATAACCATGATGATTAAGCAATTATGAGCGGCGATATTCTTGATACTAACACCTGGATTGAATTTTTCCATCATCGTGGCGGGGTTTATAAACATAGGTGAATCACTGAATGGTGTTTGGCAAGAATGGAATTTCTTTTCCGATCCAGTAGAAGATTATTTCAACCTCTAAAAAATAAAAACAATGAAAACAGTTGACAATTTCAAACTTATCAGGGATTACATTGAAGCAAATCCATGTGATGAAGACCATTTCTATTTTGTCCAAGTCCTTGTCCGTGGAAAAGATGGTCATAAAGGTGAAGCTGGAATCAATGGGAATAACAAGAACCGCATGATCAAACACTATACCATCCAGACTCCAGAAGAGCTTGACAAGTTTGAGTATGAAATGAAAGGAATTGCTGAGTTAGTCAATGGCAGAGTGTACATTCATCCGGCAAGACGCTCATTCAATCAAGTTGCTACGGAGATGCTGCTTGAATATGCTACTATGATGAAGACTGGATCATTAAGGCAACTCAAGTCTGCATTCTCAACTGCAGCAGGAAAGTCTCATGATGAGAGAGTTTACATTGTGGACATTGATGATGTTGATTTCAATGACAAAGAAGAAGTCTGCAAATATGTCAACCTTATTCTTGAATGCTCAGAAGACAAGACGCTTGACCGCCTTAGAGCAATTGTCCCCACAGTGCATGGGTTCCATATCTTAGTCAAACCATTCAATGTCAAGAAATATGCCGAAGCTATTGGGAAGTCAATTGATGAATGCGTGAAAAAGAACAACCCTACTTTGCTTTACTATAAAAGTTTGGACTAAGATTTGGTTTGTTCCAACTCACGGCTTTCTTGCAAGCAACATTTCAAAGAGTTCTTCATTGCCTGTCTCCGAATCTCCCTAGGCAATAGTTTAAACACTGGTTTGTAATAAAAAAATGTCACATCCACAATCTTTTTTTCATCAACCACATCAATTGCCGAAAGAGCAAAAATAAGCATATTTTGCCTATTGGCTGGGGAGGACCATGGGTCATCGTGTTTTAAAGCATCACGCACCATCCCTTCGTCTATTCTTTTTTCTTCAATGGCGATTTTGATACATTTTCGCAATAAGGTCTGGCGTGGAACAGGTTTTCCACTTCCAGTTATTAGATTGGAAACAGTCAATTGGTCAACAGATTTCAACAAATTCTCCTCTGTCAACCAAGTAGGCAAGTCAAAACGCAATCCAAATCCATACGAGCCCCTTTCTTTGCTTCATCCCGAACAACGAGGTCCTTGGATGAAGTTTCCTTTAGTGTTGCGAGGTATTCGCTATAATCATTAATCGATCGCATGGTTAAACTGTCTCTTGGAAGTAATTTCCCTCATTAATAGACATAATCACAACGCCAACCTTTCTGTAGCCTGCTTTCCTGGCACTATGATGTATTCCATTTTGCTGGCGGAAGCAATTTGTTGTGCATACTCTTTCTTGGCCGAAAAATAAAAGCATCGACTCATTTCTCAGAACGAAGGTGGCTGCGAAACCAACAAGAGGCTGCCCGGCTTCGGGAAGAAGGCTATACCGTGGAAAGGTATGACCATCCCAATGGTGCTTACTTCGCCTTTATCGGGAACCATCAAGAGCATGAAAAAACCGTGGGACGGATTTTCGCCGAGAACGGGTTTTCGTTCACACTTGACAGGGAAGGAAATAGGAAAATGCGCTTCCCTAATGGAAGACGTTTTATTTTACCCTCTTGCGATGGGCATATTGAAGGTTTAACCCACGAAATCTACACGTTTAATGGCAAACCAAATCCACAAACAGTAGCATACGGCATCAAACATAGTTATAAACCTTTCGTGCTCGATATCAAACATTCCGTTCAAGCCGATGTGTCAATCACGTTTTCACCAAAAGGAAATGAATACGATGAACATGTAATTACTGAAGGAGTACGGGAATACCAGAGACAACTCAAGAAGGGAGAAACAAAAGCGACTCCACTGTTGTGTCTCCATGTCATTGAAACCGAAAGAACGATTTATTGGTGGAGAATAAAAAAAGAGGTATAACCTGCACACAGGATACCTCTGTATTAAGGTTTGTTAGTGCCGATGCGAATGTGCTGCAACTGCTGTCCTTAATCCCACATCGTTAAGATGATGCTGCAAATATACTACAAAAAAATCAATCCGCAAGTTTTTTTCAACTTTCCACTTTCAACTTTCCACTCTCCACTTTCTGAAACCGGCTCGTGATGTCCTTCACACGACCATCGGCCAAACGCTTCACCATGCGCTGGTTGGTGGTGAGCGAGTTCAACGGACCATATTTCTCGTCGTAACGGCCCGTCTTGATGTAGTCGAAAGTCTCGGCATGAAAAGCCTCCGGCAACTCGTTCCTGCCTGAATACCAAGCGGTTTTCAAGTCCTTGTATTTGTTCTTCACATACATGGCGAGGTTGGCCACGTCGTATGGGTCGTTGTCGCCCCCCATGAAACACACACAGGTGATGCCGGTGCGGTACTGGTTGACCAGCTGGTCGAGGGCCTCCTTGTCGAGCACCTCGCCCAAGTCCTCCCACAGGTATTTGCTGTGGCAACCCACACATTGGTTGGGACAGTTCGAGATGTTGATGGCCAAGGTCACCTCGTCGGGAACTTCCTGGAAAACAATATCAAAGTTGGCGTATTTTAGCATCTGTCAATCTCCTTTTTGCTGTAATGCCTTCTGGCGGCCTCTTCCTGTCTGGCTTCGGAGAAATTGCTGATTCGTTTCAAATAACCGATGATACGGGTCAGGTAATCTATATTGGTGCTGTGGCACACGGGGCATTCTTTCAGATAACGCTTGTCGATGTGGCCACAGTCGTTGCAGACGGTGTTGGGGATGTTGAAAGTGAAATAGTTGCAGCCTTCCCTTGCTGCCACGCGGAGCAGCTGGCGGTACTGCTCCTTGCTGAGATGCTCCTCCAGGTTGCAGTGCAATGCCGAGCCTCCGGTGAGGTGCTTGATGTACTTCTCGCCGTGCAGGCGGAACTTGTCGAGCACGTTGGTGTTGGGGTCCTCCACGATATAGAAATAGCTGTTGTAGCAGTCGCGGTGCACCTCGTAGCCGTCCTCCTTGTCCCATTTGGCATGTTTCACGCCCACGTTCTCGGCGGGGATCATCTCGCAGTTGAACATCAAGCCGTTCTCCTTGGAATAGTATTTCTTGTTGTATCGTTCGATGAGACCCAGGACGCCTTGCACGAAATGCTCGTAGTCGGGGTTGTCGGTGATCGGGATCTTGAGGAACTCAGCGGCTTCCACCAGTCCGTTGACACCGATGGTGAGGTACTGGCGGCCCAGGTTGATGTAACCCGCGTCGAACAGCGGCAACATGCCTTTGGCGTGAAGGGCCTTGAGATTCTCGTTATAGCAAATCTGCACCTTGTGGCAGAGATCAACGATTTCCTCGAGGAACGTAAGGTAGTGCATGTTGTTGCGGGCGGCATACTGCACGCAGCGGTTCAGGTTGATGGTGAGCACGCTCTTGGAGCCGGTGGAGACGCCACCAGCGCCCAAGGTGTAGCTGAAGCCGTTGTCCTGAATCTCGTTGCGGAGGCGGCAGCACGACGAGAGCGAGTCGGCGTTGTCGCTGAGATAGGTGAAGAACGAGTGTCCCTCGGCGTACATCTCGGCGGTGAAGTCGCCCCATTCCTGGTCCATGACATCGCCGTCCTTGGAGAGCAGCGCCATGGTCTCAACGGGGAAAGTCAGCACACTCCGGGTGCGCTCCTGGTTGAACCACTTCATGAAACGCTTCTGCAACCAGCTCAACCCTTCCCAGTCGGGTTGCGAACCGTCGGGGAAATAGAAGTTCTCGAAGAGCGACTTGAAATAATACCGGTCGTAGTAGGCGATGTTCCAGAACACCGACTGGTAGTTGCGGGCGCCCGCGGGCTGGTTGAGCGAATAAACGATTTGCTGGAAGCAGTCGGTGATCACCTTGTCGAGGGTACGCGGCTTGATGGAATGGTCCACCACCTCATCGGCACGTTTGTAATAGTCTGTGCCATAGTCTTTTCCGATGAAATAGTTCATATACATCAGGAACTCAGGCGTGGCACAGGCCCCCGAAAGTTGGGAAGAGACCATAAACACCATATTAATAAAGCCACCGCAGAACGAGCGCAGCTTGGTGGGGGCGGTGGAGTTGCCTCCGATGGAGCTGGTGCCTTCGTTCAGCCAGGGGTACATGGTGATGGAGGCGCAGTAGTTGGCCAGGGAGGTCTCGTCGTTCTTATAGATGAAATGGTTGTTGAGCAGATACACATAGCGGTCGGCGAGCTCCTTGCCATACACCTCCTTGATGCGGTCGGTAAGCAGGCGCCGGTTGATGCGGATGAAGCTCGACTTGGGCAGCTCGCCCATCAGCGTGGCGATGTTTTTCTTCTCCACGTTGGCGTTGGCGTCGAAC
>CACZQL010000039.1 GCA_902783365.1 uncultured Bacteroidia bacterium
ATGGGCGGCTTCACCACCGGTCGCAAGGAGATCATCGACATGCTGCGCCAGCGCTCCCGCCCGTACCTCTTCTCCAACTCGATGGCCCCGGGCCTCGTGGCCGCCGGCATCCGCATGTTCGAGATGATGAGCGAGACCAACACGCTGCAAGACAAGCTGCACGCCAACACCGATTACTTCATCAAGAAGATGACCGAGGCCGGCTTCGACTGCAAGCCTTCGCAATCCGCCATCTGCGCCGTGATGCTCTACGACGCCCCGCTGTCGCAGAAGTTCGCCGCCAAGTTGCAGGAAGAAGGCATCTTCGTCACTGGTTTCTACTATCCTGTGGTGCCGAAGGGACAAGCCCGTATCCGCGTTCAGGTGAGCGCCGCCCACGAGCGTGAGCACCTCGACAAGTGCATCGCCGCCTTCGTCAAGATTGGCAAGGAACTGGGTGTTTTGAAGTAATTTAGAATGAAGAATTTAGAATTTAGAGGGAGATGCGACAAATCCCTCTAAATTCTAAATTCTAAATTTTTAATTCTATTCAGGTTGCCAGTTGTACCAGCCTTTGGGAAGCACAATCCTGAACTCGAATGTGTCGCCATTGATCAACTTGCCACTGGCAGTGTAAACGAAATCGCTGTTTTCATCACCCGTGATGGTCATGGTGCCTTCGGTGAAAATAGTGTGATCGTAAAAGGTCTCACCAATACGGCCATCCCACCATTCCTTGTCGATACGGAAACTAAAATCGGCGACCTCACCACAGACAAACAATTGCAGCTCTTCAATGTCACTGCTTCCAGTGGTGTAATACTGTGTGAGATCAAAGGTTTTGTTCAGCTGTGATTGAAGAATGTGATGACCACAGAACTCAACCGCAGGGTACCCTTGGGGACCTGATTCGGTGGATTCTCCCACCAACTCTCCGCCAATGCCTCCGTAAAGTTCAAGATTTGTCATGTGATAGGTGACATCGTTGTAAATGAATGTGTTGTCGGCGATGGTGGGTTCATCTTTCTTACAAGCTGTGAACAACATGGCTACCGCTGCCAATAAAATAAGGAGTTTTGTTTTCATGATTTGTTGTTATTCTTCGTTTAGATTATTGAATTCTTCTTTAGGAACATAAAGTTTCATATCAATGGTGTCGTCGTTCACAAGGACACCTTTCAGCTGGTAGATAAAGGCAGTGTCATCCTTGGTGATGGTCATGGTGCCGCTCTTGAAAACGGAGGCGTTCTCATGGTCTTCTCCGTTATAACCACAACTCATGTTTTCTGCTTGGTTCGCGTTCCAAAACGAGAGATGGCTGCCGTCACTCCATTCCATAACAATCCAATAACCGGAAAAATCCCCAATGGGGCCGTGAGTGAGGTCGAAAGTCTTGTTCAGTGATTCCTTATATCCTTCACCAAGGAAATAGAATTGGGGAACTGCCTCCTCGTTTTCAGTCACTGGTTCGCAGCCATAGAAAATCATTTCTGAATTGTATTCGTAATAGCTGGTTAAATTGTAAAGCGTACCATTGTAGACCATTTGGTTGTTGCCTGCCACAGGCATGTCGTCTTTGCCGCAGGCTGTGAATAGCATGACTACTGCCGCGAGTGCGATGAATAGCTTTTTCATTTTTATTGTCTTTTAGGTAAATAATTGAAGATTCTGACTGCAAAATACGAAAAATCTTTAGTTTTGCACGTTTAAATAGAAGAATCATTTATATTTTTCAGATCAGCCGATTTTCTTGGTTTGGTGTCTTGGTTATGTTATCTTAAAATGTCTTCTTTCGCCACAAAGGTTTTCAGACTTATGGTCTTGCCGTTGGTGAAGACACCGCGAAGGGCGAAAGTCATACCCTCGTTATTCATCACTGCGGAAGCCTCGCCTGCGATGAAAACGGCTCCGTTTACACCATGTCCGTCAATTTCGCCGTCTAACACGCTCCCGATATTGGTTTGGATAAAGATGGTTTCATCCTCATTATGGGTGAGTGAAAGCTCATAACCATCATTGGACAAATGCCTTGTGAGGTCCAACGTTTTGTTGATGGATCGTTTTTCTATCGTTATATAATAGAAATAGCCATGCTCATCTTGGGGGCTACCCGGTGCTGGAATGTTGTCGATCATGTAAAACTCACCATGGTCAATGGTGCGAGGGTAATGGATGTCGTATTTAGTACCGTCGAGAATAAGCTGGTTGATGCCGGCTTCAAGTGGCAGTTCTTCCTTGGTGCAAGCGGTGAACAGCATGGCTACAGTAGCCAATGCAATTATTAGTTTAAGTTTCATGGTTTTTGTCGTTTGTTATCTTTGAATAAAAACAGTCTTGGGAATGTATAGATCAACGGTGAAAGTGTCGTTGTTTTTTAGGACACCGTCAAGTGATAAAACGAGGGCGTCATCCTCAAGGGTGATGGTCATCGTGCCGCTCTTGAAGATGGAGGTGTTCTCAAAGTTGGTTCCATTGATTTGACCACTCCATGTGTTTCCAGTGTCACTGTGGAATTTGTTGTAAAACCAATGATTGTCAGGACTGTAAAACCTGTTGGCCCAAATGTGGTAGCCGTTTTGTTCAGCGATGTTACCTGCCACTAAGTCAAAAGTCTTATTGAGATTGTCTTTGTTAATTACACAGTCGAAGTCGTACTCTGGATGATCATGTCCTTCTTCCAGATCGGTCGAGCCACTAATGTAATACTCTGTGCCATTATGACGGATTTGCACGATACTGATCAATTGACGGGTTTCCCCGTTCCAAGTCAGTTCGTTCTTATAGGTTTTATCTTTGCCACAAGCGGTGAACAACATGGCTACCGCTGCCAATACGATGAATAGTTTTGTTTTCATTTTTTGTTGTTTTAAATGAATAATTAAAGAATCTGAGTGCAATAATACGAAAAATCTTTAATTTTGCACGTTTAAACTAAAAGAATCATTTATATATAATTGCTATAATATGAAAAAGATATTAATCATTGGTTCCGGCGGACAGATCGGAACAGAATTGGTGAAGAAGCTCCGTGCCGCCTACGGAAATGACAATGTGGTGGCTTCGGATCTTCGCCCTTTGACTGGTGAAATTGCTGAGAGTGGTCCTTTTGAAAGAATTGATTCCACGCAAATTATGCAAATTGTCGATGTGGTGAAACGCTACGACATCGACACGATTTATAACCTTGCCGCCATCCTTTCGGCCACTGCCGAAAAGAACCCCATGCTGGGCTGGAACGTCGGCATCGGCTCGTTGGTGAACTGCCTTGAGACGGCACGCGTGTTTAACTGCGCCGTCTTCACGCCTTCCTCTATCGGTGCCTTCGGTGCCTCCACACCTCATGACAATACTCCTCAGGACACCATTCAACGTCCAAACACCATCTATGGTGTGACCAAGGTCACGGGTGAGTTGCTGAGCGACTACTACTTCACCCGCTTCGGCGTGGATACCCGTAGTGTCCGCTTCCCGGGTCTCATCAGCAACTTGACGTTGCCTGGCGGCGGCACCACCGACTACGCCGTGGAGATTTATTATGCTGCCGTGAAGGGCGAGAAGTTCTATTGCCCCATCAGCAAAGGCACCTACATGGACATGATGTACATGCCCGACGCCCTGGATGCCATGGTGGACATCATGGAAGCCGACCCGAGCAAGCTGGTGCACCGCAACTCGTTCAATGTCACTGCCATGAGCTTCGACCCGGAGATCATCTACAACGCCATCAAGAAATACTATCCGAACTTCGAGATGGAATACAAGTTCGACCCGATCCGTCAGGCCATCGCCGACAGCTGGCCGAACAAGATGGACGACAGCTGCGCCCGTGCCGAGTGGGGCTGGAGCCCGAAATATGACCTCGACAAGATGACGGTCGATATGATCGAGACCCTGAAGAAGAAGTTGCTGTGATTATGGGTTTTTTACGATATTCGGATGGCGGAGATGTTTGTTTCCGCCATCCGTTTTTTTATAAATCGTTTCGTAGGGACGCACCGCGTATTGTTGTAGGGACGCACTGCGTGCGTCCGAATTGTCGTAGCGTGCGTCCGTAATTCGTTCCGTAACCAGGTTGGATTCATCTGATAATGGTTTGGCGGACGCACGCGGTGCGTCCCTACAAATGTGGTATTGCTTGTTTTTTTATTTCTATTGTTCGAAATTGTTTATTTTTGCAAAAAAATAAGCAATGAATTGTAATTTTCCACAACGAAAATCTCCTCGTGCCCATTGGCATGATTATACGGGTGCAGATTATTTTGTTACATTTTGTACAAAAAATCGCGAATTGTATTTTGGCGATGTGGTTAATGGGATAATGGAATTGTCGGAAATTGGGAGATGGACCGTGATGCAAATCGAACAAACGGAGTCTATTCGCCATAATGAGGTAGAAATTCCACTGTTTGTGGTTATGCCGAACCATGTTCATTTGATTGTCGTTTGTGCCAATGATAATTTGGCGGACGCATGCGGTGCGTCCCTACGTTTTGGACCGCAATCTGGGAATCTACCATCAGTGGTGCGAGGCATCAAATCCGCAGTGACGAAATATGCCATAGAACACGATATTCCATTTGCATGGCAATCGCGTTATTATGACCATATCATTCGCAATCAGCTGGAAATGAATCGTATTGCAGAATACATTGAAAATAATCCGATGCGTTGGGAATTAGATAAGTTCTATAAAAATAGATGATGTTGTAATAAACGTTTGATAATCCACCTTGTAGGGACGCACCGCGTGCGTCCGAATTGTCGTAGGGACGCACCGCGTGCGTCCGAATTGTCGTAGGGACGCACCGCGTGCGTCCGAATTGTTGTAGCGTGCGTCCGTAATTCGTTCCGTAACCAGGTTGGATTCATCTGATAATGGTTTGGCGGACGCACGCAGTGCGTCCCTACTGTGATATCACAATACCCTGTAAACCAACTCCAGACTGACATACCGACTGTTCGCCTTATAGGAACTGTAGGAAATGTAATAAGGATTATAGTTGTAGTTGTCCTCCTTGTTCCAATTGAAGATGTCGTAGGCGTTCAGCAACACCGAAAGCCGTTTGTCGAAGAAGTCGGCCCGAAGGCCGAAGTCGATACCGTAGGCAGTTTGCTGGGTGGCGAAGAGCGTCTGGGTGGGGGAGTTGTAATAGGCCGTGGCATGGACCTCAAGTTTGTCCCACAATTTCGCCCAAGTGCTTAGACGTAAATTGTAAGCCCAAAGGTTACTGACAATGACACTGTCCTGGGTCTTGTCGTACAGGGTCTCGATGTAGGAGTCGAACACGTTGGCATCCAAACGAATGTTGAAAATGGCGCTGGGCCGATAGGTGAGGTTGAACTCGCCGCCGGCCTCGTAGTACTTGTTCAAATTGACCGGCTTGCTATAGGGCACCACACGTCCGAAAAACGCGTCGTAGGCCACGTCATACACCTGGTTGATGGCATGGAGGGAGTTGTTGTAGTAACCTTTGATATGTACAGACCCCAATTGCTCCCAATATTTCGACCACGAAAGCTCAAAAACATCTATCAAGGTGGGCTTCAGCAAAGGATTGCCCAAAGTGAAGCTCTCCTCCTCGTACATGACACGGCGAGTGAAATAGCGCATCCAGGGATAGTCGTTCTTGCGGGTGTAGCTGGCGCTGAAGTTGTGTTGCGACTCGGTGCGGTAGGAGAGGTGGATCGAGGGCAGCCAATGGGCGAAGCGCATCACCGTGTCGTATTCGGGGGTGTCGAAATAACGCGCCCGCAGCCACGTGTTCTCGTAACTCAATCCAGGCTTCAAGGTCAGTCGCCCGAGATGGATCTGCGTCATGACGACCCCCGATAGATGATCCCTGCTGAATTTGCGGTTCTCCGAGCGCATTGCGTCGTTGACATAACCGTCGATGCCCAGTGTGTCGTACAATCCGACGTTGTTGTCGGGTCTGAAGTTGTTGGTGAGGCTCAAATACAGCTCGCCGTTTTGGCTGTAGGGATAGGTGTATTCCACCTTGGCTTCGTTGCCGATGTCGAGGAAGTCGTTGGTTCTCCGTATGTTGCGGTTCAGGAAAGGCTGTTCTTTGAAGGTGCGGATCTCTTTGGCAGCGTTACCTCCGAAGTCAAAGTCGGAATTGACTTGCACGCCTAGGGTGTGGCCGGGCTGTTCGAAGCGGTGATGCCAACTCGCCCCCGTCGAGCCGAACGACATGGATTCGAGATTTTCGTTATAGATGGCGTATTCGTATTCGCCGATGTCGTGGAGGTATTCTTTTCGGTAAGTGTTGGAGAGGGTGGCGGATTTGCTGATGTTCGGGGTGATGTTGAAAAACACCATGAAGTCGTTCCGGTCATCGGGATGGTATTCTCCTTTCAGGAAGAGCTCCATGCAGTAATAGCGTGAGGTGTCGTCGCTGTGGGAGCGTAGGTAGCTGGCGGTGTCCATCACATTGGCTTTTGTGTCGATGTGATCGACAAAGGAATAGCTGTATTTGTCGGTGTGTTTGATGTTGTTGGAGAAGGTGCCTTTCAGGTTGGCGTTGAAGGCGAATCTTCGGTTGCTCCAGATGTAGGAGACCCAGGGGCTGACTTCGGGGTGGGTGTTGGTTTGGATGCCCAGGCTGAGATGCCGTTCGGAGCGTTCCTCGCCGTTGGTGATGAGGTTGATGACACCCGTGTCGGTGGCAGTGGTGTAGCGTGCCGAGGGGTTGGTCATCACTTCGATGCGCTCGATGGAGGCTGCCGACACCTGCTGCAAGTAATTCTTCCGGCTTTCTTCATCGAAATGAGAGGGTTTCCCGTTGATGAAAATCATCACCTCGCTGACGCCGCGCAGGCTGATGTTGCCTTCGGTGTCCACTTTCACCCCGGGGACGTTTTGTAGGGCGTCCGACAGGGTTCCTCTCCGGGCTTGGGGGTCACGGCTGATGTGGTAGGTCACTGTCTCGCCTTCGCTGACGAAGAGCGGGCCATCTTGGGACTGCGCCGACAGCGGCAGGTTGAGCAGCCATAACCCGAAGAGGAAGAGGATGAGAATGCGCTTTGCCATGATACCGAAGGTTTGTTTTGGCAAAGTTAGTGAAAGTTTTGAGTGGTTACACTAAAATTCGTACTTTTGCGCTTTCAAAAACTTTCATGCCATGAAAAACGAAAAACTGAAGCAGCAAATCATTGCCTACGCCTTGCTGGTGTTGGGCTCCGCCCTTTTCGCTGTGGGCGATGTGATGTTTGTGAACCCCTACCATCTGGCGCCTGGCGGTGTTTATGGTCTCGCCAACGTGTTCAATGCCTTGTGGGGATGGAAGATCTCCCTGGCCGGCATCTGCATGGATATCCCCTTGCTGATTATCGGCACTATCATTCTGGGTCCCAAGTTCGGCATCAAAACCATTATCTCGGTCATTTTGATTCCGGTGTTCACTTTCCTTTTAGAAAGCACCTGGGGTTACGCTCCGGTGATACACGACGGGCCTTTCTTCGACGCTGAGGTGCAGTCGTCGCTGTATTTCATGGAGGGCGAGACGCAGCGTTTCTTCATGCCTGACTTCTTCCTCAACACGGTGGTCTCCGGCCTCATCTACGGGTTGGCCATCGGTGTCATTTTCCGTTCGGGCGCCACTTCGGGCGGCTCCGATATCATCGCCATGATTGTCCATAAATACACGAAGATCAGCCTCGGCACGCTGGTGCTCATCGTGGATAGCATCATCTCGCTGACCACCCTCATCGCCTTCGAGGACATTCGTCTTCCTATTTATTCGGTCATCCTCATCTTCATTGAGAGCAAGATCATCGACTTGGTGGTAGAGGGTGTGAAGAGCTATAAGACGGCCTTCATCGTCACCGACAAGATTGAAGAGGTGCGCAACTTCATCATCAAGGACTTGGACCGTAGCGGCACGGTGTTCTCAGGCAGCGGCCTTTACCAGGGCGCCGAGCGCAAGATGCTCTATGTGACGCTCAACCGTTCCGACCTTGTGAAGCTGAAGTCGAATCTCCGTTTCCTCGACCCCAACGCTTTTGTCAACGTCATTGAGAGCTCCGAGATCATGGGCAACGGCTTCAAGGCCTTGCCTACGGAATAACCTTCGTTATTGATTATCAAGACGTAAGGGGCGGGCTTCGGCATGTTCCCTCCAGCGATAACACAGATTAGCCCCTCTTTTCAGAGGGGTTTTTGTTTTTCGAATGCTGTTCTATTGTGAGTTCCCCATCCTTTCCCGGGCGATTTCAAAGTACTTGGCATCCAATTCAATGCCGATGAAACTCCTGTTGAGATGTTGGCAGGCCACGCCGGTGCTGCCACTGCCCATGGTGAAGTCCAGTACGGTGGCACCTTCGTCGGTGTAGGTCTTCACCAAATATTCCATCAACGAGAGGGGCTTCTGGGTGGGATGGAGGTTGGAAGTCAGGATGTCACGCTTGAATTGCACAATCTGAAGGGGATACCGCGTCCCGTTGTCCTGATATTCATTGGGTTTCCCGTTCCTTACGTCCACTAAAAAGCCCAGCTTTCCGTCTTTTATCTTGTTGGTCCTTTTGGGTCCATTATGCCGCACCATCTGCGGATGATACACGGGCTGTGCCTTGTAAAACACATTGATGGTCTCGATGACCTTGCCAGGCCGTTTCTTCAACTGGAAAATATTGGTAGCCCGCTCTTTCTGCCAATAGATGTCGTAACGGTACTCTTCAATATTGGAGATGCGCAAATAAGAGTTGAAGGGCTCGTTGCCGAACAGCAGGATGGGGGTGTCGTCTTTGCGTAATTGCTTGATACACTCCCACATGCTATTGAAGGGGATGACGGCGTCCCAGGCACACAAGGTGGTGCCGTAGGGCGGGTCGGTGATGACGGCATCGACTTTGACTCCTTCGTCGATGAGTCTCCGCATCATCTCGATGCAGTCTCCGTGATAGAGCTGGCAGTCCATCAAGCGTTCTCGTTAAAGAGGATCCTTTCGATGACTTCGGGAAAATGCTTCTGCTCCAGTCCATGGATTTTCGCGGCCAGACTGTCGGGGGTCTCTCCCTCCTCCAGGGCGACCTTGGCCTGGAAGATGATCTCTCCGCTGTCATACACCTCGTTCACGTAGTGGATGGTGATGCCCGAGAAGGCTTCCTTTGCGGCCACCACGGCCTCGTGCACATGCGCTCCGTAAAAGCCTTTGCCTCCGTATTTTGGCAATAGGGCAGGGTGGATGTTGATGATCTGCTGGGGATAGGCTTGTATGAGCCCCGATGGAATCTTCCAAAGGAATCCTGCAAGCACTATCAAATCGCATCGCAAGGCGGCCATCTCTTCGGTGAATGCCTGGCTGTTGAACTCCTTGCGGGTAATCATCCTGAGGGGGATACCTAGGTTCTTGGCCCTCTCGATGGCGTAGGCTTTCGGGTTGTTGCATACCACGTTGACAATCTCAACCTCGGGGTTGTCGTGGAAATAGTCGGCGATGCGTTGCAGGTTGGTGCCGTTGCCGGAGACGAATATGGAGATTCTTTTCATGGTTTATCGGATTTTGAGGGTGACGGTTTCTTTGTTTCTCAGGTCGAACCATATCATGCTTCCTTCGGGGGTTTCCTTGATATGGTAGAATTTGTTCTCAGGGAAGAAGGGTGCGGGGCATAGCAAGGTCAAGCCGTTGATTCTCTTGCCTTTGTTGACCAGCATGATGGTATGTGCGTCAATGATGTGGTATTCCACCTGAAGCAGGGCGGTGTAATGGTCCAGGTAGGTTTTCACGGTCATGGGCAGCATCTTTCCTTGGGCTTTGAGGTCGGCGATGCGTTTCAGGGCTCGGTTCATGCCGGGCAGCGCCACGATGTCGCCTTCGTCATTGTAGGTCCAGAAAGCCCTCGCGGGGTTGGTCCAGGCAGGATAGGTGTGGGTGATGTGGACACTGTGGCTCTCGACGATTCGTTGCAACCGGTTGGGATGGTAGTAGAAGTCCCAGTCGTCGTCGCTGTTGGCGTCGAGGGTGGAGGGGGTGGACCAGGCTAAGAAAGGTGAGAGGTGAGAGGTGAGAGGTGAGAGTTGGGAGGGCAGGGTGGTGATTTGGCGGTTGGGGAGGGCGTCACCGAAACCTAAGTAGGGTTGGGTGAGGTTGTTGTCGAAACACCATGCTTCCATGCGGTTTTCCTCGTAATAGGCATTCCAAAGGTATCGGATGCCGTATTGCTGCCATAAGGCTCCGGCGTAAAGGTCCGATTCGGGGTTTAAACCGTCGCAGACCAGGTCTTCTCGGTTGTTGCGGGAACCGTTGTTGTAGCCGTGGTCGATCCAGGAGGCGGAGCGGTAATGCCGTTTCATGTAGGCGAGGGCTTCTTTTAGGTTGGAAGCGGTACTGGTGTATTGTTCGGGCGTGTGCAGGCAGATTTCGAACCCTGCATCGTCCAGCTGGTCAAGCAATTGCTTGAATTCTTTGTCGGTTCTGAGGGTGGCTTGGAGCCCTGGGAAGGCTCCGTGGCTGGCTTCTTGGTTGGTGATGCCGTCGGGGTTGTTGTAAAAAACACTTTTGGTCACCGGAATGCCGTAATGGACAAAGCCTCCGGTGGCGTCTTTGGCCCTGGTGATATGTTCGTTGCCAAAACATACCGCGCGGTGGGTGCGAAGATCGGTCCAGTCGGCATGTTCGGTGAAGATGATGCCCGACTCGTAGCCGTCGGGGATGGGAATGATCCTGGGCAAGTCCTTGGCGTCCGCGCCGATGCACAGGTTAAATGATGAAGTCAGGGTGTCACCCGCGTGGATGTCGCGGTAGGAGATATCCTCGAAGTGGTCTTCCAGTGTGTCGTTGAGGGGATAGTGGATCATGGGGTGGTCTCTCCAATAATCCACGTTGAAGAACACTGTCCTGTTTTTGGTGTCGAGTTGCATGGAGGAGATGCCGGTGGGATGGTAGCAGCTGACGGACCTAGGGCCTTCGCCGATGGTGAATCCTTCGCGGTCGAGGTAATACTCGGTTTGGAGCATGACGCTGTCGGCTTTGAAGTTTCGGCGGTAAACGGTCTGGATGGGGTCGGTAAAGGGGATGACAAAGGCCTGTCGAAGCAGGTGGCAGTCTTTGGTGAAGGTGGAGTGGAGGGTGTGTCGCAGCTCCTTGACGTATTGGCTTTGAAGGATGGTGAGGCGGGTGGTGCCGATGGAAGAGGTGGCCAGCGCTTGCTCATGCAGGATGAAGGGAGTGAATTCGGTGATGGTGTCATGGTCAAGGACGTATTCGTTCAGCAGTAAGATGGGGCCGGAGAGGGGGAGGGTGTCGCCCAAGAGCCTCAGCTGCATGCCGTCAGGCCTTGGTTCGGGGGCTAGTGTCATGGAGGGGAGGTACGAGGGTGTCTCGAAGGTGCTGAGTTCCAGCTGGGCGTTGTCGATATGGATGAGTGACTTGTTGGGATTCCAAATAAAGGATTTCAGGGTGCTGTGGGTGAGGTAGTCGAAGGGGATTTGGGTCTCGATGGCGGTGTGGAACCATTGGGCGCTGTCGTTGGCGTATGGGCTCAAGGCATAGCTTTGCCAGTAGAGGGTGTTGCCGTCGCGCAGGATGGTGAGCACAAGATCGCCTTGTCCGATAGTGTCGGGGAAACGGAAGTCTGCCTCATAGCGCAGGTGTAGGTTTTTGCCGAGGAGGCTTTCGGGGATAGGCAGTTCGAAGCCAAACCCGTACTCGATGAGACTGTTGCAGAGGCTCACATGGTTTTCCGAGCCGAAGGTGGTGTCGATGGAGGGGTGAACATTGAACCACGGGAAATCGTAGATATTGAATTCCAAGTTGTTGGAATATTGTTGCCCTTGGACGTTGAGGGCCCAGGCTAACAGGAAAACGATTGTCAATGGCTTAAAACAGGTACCTTTCATAGTGGGTTGCTTTGGAATCCGACCTGCAAAAATACAAAAGTAATGAGAAAAGTCATCGGTTACTCGCAAGGTTTGTTTTCGCCGATGACTTTCGAAGAGGAATTGTTTTAGATTTAATCAACGTTACCGTGGAGGAAGGTGTTTTCTGAACACGTTCCGGTACTCGTTGTCGAATAGCGGGAGATTTCATCCTCTGTTTCAATCTCCTCGTAGTTGTTGTTTCTTCTCATATAGGCAGGTTGGCGTTCGAGTTCTTCGAGGCCTTTCTGCGTTTTGAAGTTGAGGCTCAACGCCCTGAGTCTGTTGCGTTTGAGTTCTTCTTTCGGGTCGTAGGGCTTCGTCTTGGAATCTTCTAAGGTGATGGTGGTCACTGGGGCTACTTCTGCGGTTTGGGCATACACGATGTTTCTTTCGTGGTTTGAGATCTCGAAGCTGTCATCTTCTTCGACGGTGTTGGCGAAGGGGTTGTCGAACACTTTCACTTGCGGTTCCGGTTCCAAGGTGTGGGTGGTGACTTTTGTCACGGGGGCGGTCTCTTCGTGTTTGACGACAGGGGCGCCGAAGTTGAACGCTTCGTCGTTGCTCTCATCCAGGGAGTGGACCACCACGCCTTGATGGGTTTCGGGTTTGCCGGTTTCTTTTGGGTCAGGGTTTTCCTTGGTCTCGGCTACGGGTTTCTTCTCTTCTTGGGGATAGAGTTCGTAGGTGGTGCGTCCGGGGGTCGGGTCGCAGGTGCCTCCGCATACGGTGTTTTCTTTGGTTTGCTCGAACAGGGGTCCCTGAGGCTCATTGGCGGGTTTTTCTTTGGCCGGTTCTTCTTTCTTGAAGCCTTTGCTCTCGAATCCTGTGGCGATGAGCGTCACGCTGATGTCTTGGCCGAGTGATTCGTCCACGCCGTTGCCCCAGATCACGTCGGAGCAGTTGCCGCAGATGCTTTGGGTGTATTCGGTGATTTCCACCACTTCGTCGAGCGACACCTCGTCGGTGCCGGAGGTGATGTAGAGCAGGACGTTCTTGGCGCCTTCGATGTTGGAGTCGTTGAGCAGGGGAGAGTTGATGGCGAGTTTGATGGCTTCTTCGGCGCGGTTTTCGCCGCCGGCGCGTCCGGTGCCCATGATGGCGCGTCCGCTGTCTTTCATCACCGTCTTGACGTCTTCGAAGTCCACGTTGACATAGCCGGTCACGGTGATGATCTCGGCGATGCCTTTGGCGGCGGTGGTGAGCACGTCGTCGGCTTTTTTGAAGGCCTCGGTGAGTTTCATGTTGCCGTAGGAGTCGCGGAGCTTGTCGCTGCTGATGATGATGAGGGTATCGACATGCTGTTTCAGCTCTTCGATGCCGGCCAAGGCCTGTTGTTTGCGGCGGCGTCCCTCGCACTCGAAGGGCAGGGTGACGATGCCGACGGTCAGGATGTCTTTGTCTTTGGCGATGCGGGCCACCACAGGGGCCGCTCCGGTGCCGGTGCCGCCACCCATGCCGGCGGTGACAAACAGCATCTTGGTGTTCTCGTCGAGGATCTTGGAGATCTCTTCCTCACTGCTCAAGGCGGCCTCGCGTCCCACATTGGGGTCGTTGCCTGCGCCGAGCTCGCGTTTGCCAAGGTGTACCTTGGTGGGCACAGTGCTTCTGGTTAATGCTTGGTAATCAGTGTTGCACAAGACGAAATCCACCCCTTGGATGCCTTCCTCGAGCATGTGGTTCACGGCGTTGCCTCCACCGCCACCCACACCGATGACCTTGATGTAGTTGCTAGGCTTCTCACACATCGGCCTGAACATCTCGTTATTTGTAAAATCTTCCATTGTTATATGTTTTTATTTATTATTCTAATCCGTCAACTTTGAAGAATCCGGTAATGATTTTGGTCAGGTCGAAGCCTTTGTGGCCGGAGCCCTCTTTCTTGTCCTTTTTCTTCTTGCTTTTTGGGGTCTCGGTTTCTTCTTCTTCCTCGGGTTCTTGTTCCACTACAACAGGTTCGGGGACTTGTGGGGTGAACACGGGTTGTTTTTGTTTGGCTTTCTCGAGTTTCTCCTGGTAGTCGGCGCGTTTGATGCCTTCGATGACGAGGCCGATGCCGGTGGCGTACATGGGGCTGGCGAGTTCTTTGGCGGTGTCGTCGGTGAGATGCTCGTTGGGGTAGCCGATGCGGACGTCGAGGCCGGTCTTGAAGGCGGCCAGCTGTTGGATGTGGCGCATCATGGCTCCGCCGCCGGTGAGCACGACGCCGGCGATGAGTTTGTGCTGGGAGTTGACTTTCTGGATCTCACAGTTCACCAGGTCGAAGATTTCTTCCATTCTGGCCTGGATGATGTTGGCGAGGTTGCGGAACGAGATTTCCTTGGGGGCTCGGCCTCTGATGCCGGGGATGGAAACCACCTCGTCGTCGCGGTTCTCGCTGGCCACGGCGGAGCCGAACTTCACCTTCACGTCCTCAGCGTAGCGGCGGATGATGGCGCAGCCCTTGCTGATGGCCTCGGTGATGATGTTGCCTCCGAAGGGGATGACGGCGGAGTGGTAGATCTTGTTCTCGTGGAAGATGGCGATGTCGGTGGTGCCGCCTCCGATGTCCACCAGGGCGACGCCGGCTTCTTTTTCCTCTTCGTCGAGGGTGGCTTCGGCGGAGGCGATGGGCTCAAGGATCATCTGGTCCATCTCCAGACCGGCACGCTGGATGCACTTGACGATGTTCATGGCCGCGGCCTTCTGTCCGATGATGACGTGGAAGTTGGCTTCCAATTTGCTTCCCAACATGCCTTTGGGCGTGGTGCCGATCTCGCCATCGACGAAGTATTCCTGCGGGATGACGTCGATGATTTCCTCGCCGGGGATCATGTTGATTTTGAAGGTGTCCTGACGCAGCTTCTCCAACTCCTCGTTGGTGATTTCCACGTCGCGGTTGTCGCGCATCAGCACGCCGCGGTGCTGGATGCTCTTGATGTGCGAGCCGGCGATGCCGACGTTGACGGTCTTGATATCGACGTTCGACTGTGCCGACGCCTCATCGACAGCCGTGCGGATGGCGGTGACGGTCTCGTCGATGTTGTTCACGATGCCTCTGCTGACACCGGTAGAGATTGATTTGCCGTAGCCTAAGATCTCAATCTTTCCATTGGCCCCTCTTCTGCCCACGATGCAGGCGATTTTGGTGGTGCCGATGTCCAAGCCTACGATGATTTTTCCTTCACTCATAATTTATTGTTTTGTACACACGATTTGATTTTTATATTGCAGGTCCACGGTCTTGTACCCGGAGAGCTCGTCAGTCCCGCTGTATTTCTCCAACAGCACTTTGAGGTTGGAGAGTTTCGAGGCCATCTGCAGGGTGTCACCCAGGAGCACTCTCGCTTGTAGGTTGTTGACCGTCAGTTCGTATTCATTCTTTTCGTTTCTGTATATTTGTCCGACGTTGCCGTTGAGGAACGGGTCTTGTTGGAGGGCTTCGGCGATGGCCAGGGCCTCCTTGATGCCCGAGTCTTTGTAGAGGCTGTCGGTGGCCCGGTCGCCTTTGAGCGGCGCGGGGAAGTTGTAATGCCCGCTGGCGATGATGGTGCGCGGGGTGTATCGGGGACTCGACGGGAAGATGATGCCCTCGTGCGTGACATACACCGACCGTTTGTCTTGGGTGAAGACGCGCAGCACAGGCTCGTATTCCTTGACGGTGACGGTCAAAGTGTCGTTGAGGCCGATGTAGGCGCTCGATGTCTCTACCCATGGGTTGGCGTTGAGCAGCTTTTGAATCTTCATCAGGTCGATGCCCGAAATCTTGGTGTGGTGCTCCAGGTCGCACACCGACTCGAACTGGCGCATCTCGGTGTCCCGGTCGATGAAGCCTTTTTCGAGATGGCGGTCGATGTGGAAGGCGATGCCTTGAAGCGGGGTCTCCAAGTAATGCCTCCTGCCAAAGGCGAAGAGGACTACCAGGGCGATGGCGGTGACCGCCCACAACACGATGCTTAATATCTTCTTTACCATTGGCGGATCATTTCTTGGAGGGGTTCAACAAAGCGGTCGATGTCGCCTGCTCCCATCGTCACCAGCAGGGCAGGCTTGCGTTGGGCGATGGCATCGAGCAGGTTCTCTTTCTTGCACAGGCATTTGCTTCTCAACGGGGTCTTGTCCAACAGCACTTGGGAGCTGATGCCTTCGATGGGTTTTTCCCTTGCGGGATAGATGTCCAATAAAATCAGGTCGTCGGCCATTGCCAGGGTTCTGGCAAAGTCTTCCATGAAATCGCGTGTACGAGTGAAGAGATGCGGCTGGAAGACCAGGGTCAGCTTCTTGTTGGGGAATGATGCCCTGATGGCCGACAGACAAGATTTTATTTCTTCGGGATGATGTGCGTAATCATCGATGTAACAGTGTCTCTCGTTCTTCACGCGGAGGTCGAAGCGTCGTTTGACTCCGGTGAAGGTGGAGAGGGCTTGTGCGATGCCCTCCTCGTCGAGGCCGAGCTCTCGGGTGGCGATGAAGGCGGCGGTGGCATTCAGCACGTTGTGCGTGCCGGCCATCTTCAGGTGGATGGGGAAACGCACTTCTTGATAGAGAATCTCGAAGTCGGTCTCACCCTCCTGCTGGCGGATGTTGACTGCCTGGTAGTCGTTGCCCTCGCCAAACCCGAAACGGAAGTGGGTCAGGCTGGGGTTCTCTACGGGCAGCTGCTCGCGGCTGATGAGGCATTCTCGGGTGAGGCGGGCGAACTCGTTGAAACTGCTGACGAGATGCGCCTTGTCGCCGTAGATGTCCAGATGATCCTCGTCGATGGAGTTGATGATGCTGATGGCTGGCTTGAGTTGCAGGAAGGAACGGTCGTACTCGTCGGCTTCCACCACCAGCACCGGTTCGTCGGTGACACCGAGGTGGAGGTTGCTGCCGAAGTTGTTGGCGATGCCGCCGATGAAGGCGGTCATATCGATGCCGTTCTCCTTCAGGATGTGGGCCACCATGGCTGTGGTAGTGGTTTTGCCATGGGTGCCGGCCACCGCAATGGTGAAATACTTCCTGGAAATCTCTCCCAGGGCTTCCGAGCGTTTCTTCATGGGAATGCCCCGGCGTTTCAGCGCCACCAGCTCTTTCAGGTCTTGCGGCACCGCGGGGGTGTAGATCACAGCGTCGATGAGGGCAGGCAATAGTTGCGGGTTGTCTTCATAATGGATCGCCATGCCCTCATGTTCCAACTGCTTTGTCAAGGGGGAAGGGGTGAGGTCGTAGCCCGACACTTCCATGCCGAGGCTTTTGTAATACCTCGCCAAGGCGCTCATGCCGATGCCGCCGATGCCTAAAAAATAAATATGTTTCACACCTTCTCTTCTCATCTTCTTACTTCTTACCTCTTTCTTCTTACTTCTTTCATCACTATCTCCACGATGTCGTCCGCCGCGTTCGGTCTGGCGAACCGTGCGATGTTGGCCTTCATCGTGCGCTGTTTCTCTTGGTCGTTGAGCAGTGCCATGACGGTGGGCAGGAGCTTGGTGGTGGTCTCATCGTTGCGGACCATCATGGCGGCTTGGGCGTTGACCAGCTGTTGGGCGTTCTTGGTTTGATGGTCTTCGGCGGCGGTGGGCAGTGGCACGAAGACGACGGGTTTGCGCACCAAGGCGAGTTCGGAGATGGACATGGCGCCGGCGCGCGAGATGACCACATCGGCCATGGAGTAGGCGAGGTCCATCCGGTCGATGAAGACGATGGGCTTCACCCGGGCTTCGAGGCCCAGTTCCTTCACCTCGTTCACGGCTTGCTCATAATAGAACTTGCCGGTTTGCCACAGCAGCTGCGCGTCGTGGTCCTTGAAGGAGGCCAGTTGGGCGGAGATGCCTCTGTTGATGCCGAGGGCGCCTTGGCTGCCACCGACGAGAAGCACGATGGGTTTCTTCGCGTCGAGTTGGAAATAGTTGGCGGCCTCGTTGCGATCGCACTGGCCGTTGATGTTGCCACGCAAGGGATTGCCGGTGAAATGAATCTTCTCCTTGTCGAACCACTTGTCGAGTCCCTCGTAGGCGACACAGATGGCCTTGGCTTTTTTGCCCACGTTGCGGTTGGTCTTGCCAGGGTAGGAGTTCTGTTCCTGGATAACGGTGGGGATGCCCAGCCAGTTGGCTGCTTTCAGGGTAGGACCGCTGGCGAATCCACCCACGCCGATCACGACATCAGGTTGGAATTTCTTCAAGATCTTCCTGGCCTTTATCAGGCTGCTCACGATTTTGAAGGGCAGTGCCAAGGCGCTCAGATCCTTGTTGAATCCGCTGATCCACAGGCCTTCTATGGGATAGCCGGCCTTGGGCACGCGTTCCATCTCCATCCGTCCTTTGGCGCCGATAAACAGGATCTCGGCATCGGGTTGCCTTCTCTTGAGGGCATCCGCGATCGCTATGGCCGGGAAGATGTGCCCGCCTGTTCCGCCTCCACTGATTACGAATCTCATAACTCCTCCGTTGCTAGTTCTAAGTGTTCAACTTCTTCTTCGTGTCTTGACACGCTTAATATCATGCCTATGGCGAAGCCCGTCATCAGCATGGAGGACCCTCCCTTGCTGATGAATGGCAGTTGTTGTCCGGTGATGGGCATCAGTCCAGTGGAGACACCCATGTTGATCATGGCCTGTACGATGATGATGAGGGCGAGGCCAAAGGCGAGCAGTGCCCCGAAGGTAAGGGGTCGTGTGCGCATGATCTTGAAGGCTCTTGTGAAAAGGATGACATAGAGCAGCATGACGAAGATGCCGCCCACAAGGCCGTATTCCTCGATGATGATGGCGTAGATGCAGTCGGAGAAGGGCTGGGGCAGGAAGTTGCGTTGGGTGCTCTTGCCGGAGCCTTTGCCGATGAGGCCACCTTTGGCGACGGCGATCTTGGCGTAGGTCTTCTGCGCGTTGCGGTCGGTGATCATCAGCGGGGTCTCCGCCAGGCTTTCGCCGTTTTCCTTGGCCAGGCGCTTGGCTTCTTTCTCGGCTTTCTTGTCCTCGATACGGCCTTTCCAGGTTTTCACACGGCTGACCCGGGGCTGTTTGGCGGCCCGTTCTTGGAGTTTGGTGTCTTCGGGGTGCGCCTGGGCCTCGGCCACCACCCTTTCGTACTTCCGCTGGTTGTGGCTGGCCACAGCGTCGTCGGTGAGGATGTACAGGAGTCCGCCCAACACCGCCACCCCAAGGATGGCCATGATGTGGCCGAACTTGATGCGACCGATGAAGAGCATGGTGAGGCATACCACAAACAGCATCGCTGCCGTAGAGAGGTTCTCCGGGAAGATCGGCGCCACAATCAAGAAGATGGGCAGTGCGATGGGCACGATGATCTCCTTGAACGTGTAGTTTTTTCCGGTGTACAACACGATATATTTGGCCAGATAGGCGATGAGCACGATCTTGGCCATCTCGCTGGTCTGGAATCCCATGATGCTTCTTGAGGCGCCGTTGATGCGGCTGCCGCAGAAGAAGGTGAATACCAGCAGGATGACGCTGAAAATCAGTACCAGCTCCACGCCTTTCGCGTAGTAACGGTAGTCGATCCTCGAGGCGATGTACATCATCACGTAGCCCGCAAGCAGCGTGGCGGCGTGTTTCAGCAGCACCATCTCGTTATAGGCGCCCACCTTCACCGCAGCCTCCGAGCTGGTGGCGCTATAGACCGCCAGCAGCGAGACAATGCCGAGCAGGAGGGCTACCACCCAGATGACCCTGTCGCCTTTCAATATTTTGTTGATCCAGTTCACTTTTTATTCTTTCATCAGTTTCGATACTTCTTGCTCAAACTGCGCGCCTCTTTCCGAGTAGTCCATGACGTTGTCCTTGCATGCGGGTGAGAACAGCACGATGTCGTTTTCCTCGGCGATGATGGAGGCGATGCTGACGGCCTCTTCCATGTCTTTGGCTTCGTAGAACTCGTTCACCGCGCCCTTGAAGGTCATTTGGATGTTCTCCTTTTCCTCGCCCAGGCTGATGATGGCCCTGACGCTCTTCTTGGCGGTGGGAATCAACTCGCTGTAGTTGTTGTGTCCGTTGCCGCCGACAATCCACACCACGGGGTTGACGATGTTCTCAAAGGTGAACCAGGTGGCGTTGACGTTTTCGGCTTGCGAGTCGTCGTAATACATCACCCCGTCGATGGTGCCGAGGTAATGCTGGCGGTGAGGCATGCTCTGCAGGTTGCCCATGCTGTTCTTGATGCTCTCCTTCCTGATTTCCAAAATCTTCGAGGAAATCCCCGAGGCCATGTTCTCAGGCCTCTTTCTAACTGTTTTCTCTTTCGATTCAAATAAATATCTCATCTCTCTCTAAATTCTAAATTCTTCATTCTTAATTACCTGATTTTCAATGTCAGCATGGTAAAGGCTGCCAGCAGGATGCTCACGATCCAAAAGCGCATGGTGATTTTCGCCTCATGGTGCAGGTCGGACTGACCTTTGTATTTCACGGTGCATCCGGGGTCTATTTTCTCGACGAATTCCAACGAGGTGCGGAAATGGTCGTGAACCGGGGTGCGTTTCCAGATTCTTCGGTGGACGCCTTTCTTCTTGCCGGATTTGTAGTACATCCTCTGGAAGATGACGGAGAGGCTCTCGTAGAGGAACACGCCGCAGATGATGGGCAGCAGCAGCTCTTTATGGATGATGACTGCCGACACAGCGAGGATGCCGCCGATGGTGAGGCTCCCCGTGTCGCCCATGAATACCTGGGCGGGGAAGCAGTTGTACCAAAGGTAGCCCAGCAAGGAACCCACGAAGGCGCTCAGGAACACCACCAGTTCCTCGCTGCCGGGGATGTACATCAGGTCGAAGTGACCCGCGGTGCGCGCGTTGCTCGAGATATAGGCCAGGATGCCGATGGCAATGGCCATGATGACCGTGTTGCCCGCCGACATGCCGTCCATGCCGTCGTTCAGGTTGGAACCGTTCGATACCGCGGCCACCGCAAACACGGTGATCAGCACAAAAAACACCCATCCGAGGATGTACATCCACTTCTCACCGGCCCAGCGGAAGAAGTTGGCGTAGTTGAGGTTGTGGTTCTTCAGGAAGGGGATGGTGGTGCGGGTCGATTTCACGTCGGGACTTTTCACGACGATTTCTTTGTTGTCCTCGATTTTCAGCTTCACGGTCTCATTCATCTGTACCACAGGACTGAAGCGCAAGGTCAGCCCGACGATGAGTCCCAGGAGCACCTGACCTCCGATCTTCACCCATCCGTTGATGCCGTCTTTGCGTTTCTTGAAGGTCTTGATGTAGTCGTCGGCGAATCCGATGGCGCCGAGGAGCAGGGTGGAGATGATCATCAGGATCATATAGATG
This sequence comes from uncultured Bacteroidia bacterium, assembly GCA_902783365.1. Lineage (GTDB taxonomy): Bacteria > Bacteroidota > Bacteroidia > Bacteroidales > F082 > Limimorpha. The sequence goes on from CACZQL010000039.1 coordinate 21,095, forward strand.
CTGTGGAGCTTGCTGACGAGCAGGCAGGGGAGGAGGGTGGCCACGATGATGATGATGCCTCCCATGGTGGGCACACCGGTCTTCTTCACGTTGAAGGGGTCGGTCTTGGCGTCGCGTTGGGTTTCGGAGATGTTTTTCTCTTTCATCTTCTTGATGAACCAGTTGCCGAACCAAATCGAGATGATGAGGGCGAGGATGGCGGCGGTGACGGCTCTCACCGTGACGTAGGTGAAGATCCTCGCTCCCGGGAAATGCATTTGCTCGAAATATGAGAACAGGTAGTATAACATGGCTTAATGCTCCTTCAATGCGTTGGTTAATTCTTCTTTGTCATCGAAATGGCGTTTTTCGCCTTTGATGATTTGGTAGTCCTCGTGGCCTTTGCCGGCGATGAGGATGATGTCGCCTTTGCGCGCTAGGGCCACGGCGGTGCGGATGGCCTCTCTGCGGTCGGTGATGGAGAGCACCTTGTGCCGGTCTTCTTCTTTCACGCCTTCGCGCATCTGGCGGATGATCTCGTCGGGCTCCTCGTCGCGCGGGTTGTCGCTGGTGAGGATCACCCGGTCGCTGAGCCTGACGGCGACCGCCGCCATCTCGGGACGCTTGGTGGTGTCGCGGTTGCCACCGCAGCCCACCACAGTGTAGAGTTGAGAGTTGAGAGTTGAGAGTTGAGAGTTGAGAGTTGAGTGGTGAACGGGTTCCGCTTTCATCACTTCATTGATGGTTTTGAGCACGTTTTCCAAGGCGTCGGGGGTATGGGCGTAGTCGATGATGCCGACGACGCCGTTGTCGCCATACACCATGTTGAACCTGCCATTGGCGCTTTGCAGCTTGCTGATTTCCACGAGCAGCTCTTCCTGTTTGAATCCCAGCGCGATGGCGGCGCCATAGATGGCCAGGATGTTGCTGGCGTTGAAGTTGCCCACCAGGCGGGTGAACATCTCGGTGCCGTTGACTTTCATGAGCATCCCGTCGAAGTGGCTCTCCATGACCATGCCTTTGAAGTCGGCGTCGTGCTTCAGGGCGTAGCTCAGTTTCTTGGCCTTGGTGTTTTGGAGCATGACGCTGCCGTTGCGGTCGTCGAGGTTGGTGAGGGCGAAGGCGTCGGCGGGCAGGTCGTCGAAGAATTTCTTCTTGGCGTTGCGGTAGTTGACCATGGTCTTATGGTAGTCGAGATGGTCGTGGGTGAGGTTGGTGAAGATGCCTCCGGTGAAATGCAGTCCCGCGATGCGGTGCTGGTCCACGGCGTGCGAGCTGACTTCCATGAAGGCGTACTCGCAGTGGCAGTCCACCATCTTTTTCAGCAGGGCGTTCAGCTCGATGGGGTCTGGGGTGGTGTGGGTGGAGGGGATGTGTTCGCGGTCCACGATGTTCTCGATGGTGGAGAGCAGTCCGCAAACGAACCCGGCGTCGGTGAAGAGCCTATATAATAAGGTGGCGATGGTGGTCTTGCCGTTGGTGCCGGTCACGCCGGTGAGCTTGAGTTTCTTCGACGGGTTGTCGAAGAAGTTGGCGGCGGCCACGCCCAGGACGTAGGCGCTGTTGTCAACCCGGATGTAGCTCACCCCTTCCTGCAAGGTCTCGGGGAGGGTTTCGCATACCACGGCGACGGCCCCGTTTTGGACGGCCTTCCCGATGTAGTTGTGCCCGTCGCTCTGGGTGCCTCTCACCGCGAAGAACAAGGCGCCCTCCTTCACCTCGCGCGAGTCGAACGAGAGCATGGCGATGTCGATGTCCTTGTCGCCGATGAACTCCATTAGGTTGCAGTTGACTAATATCTCCTTGATCTTCATTGTTTTGCAAGTTTTAAGTTGATGATGCCTCCCGCTTGAAGGGTGTCGCCGGCCCTGACCGACTGTTGGACGATTTTTCCGTATCCGTCGAAGGTGGTGTTCCATCCCATGTTTTCGAGCAGATAGACGGCGTCGGTGATGTTCATGCCCACCACGTTGGGCACGCGGGTCGAGTCGAACTTGACGGGTTTCAGCAGGTATTGCTGGTCTTCCTTGGAGTAGCTGGCCACCACCCACTCGTTGCCGGTGGAGTGGTCGGAGTAGGCGACGCCGATGCCTTCAAGGTAGGGGCTGGTCTCTGATTTGTAGCGCACCGTGCTGTCAACGGTCTTCTCGGTCTTGTCCTCGCTCTCGGTCATGCCTTTGATCTTGGTGGCATACACGCGGTCGGCGATTTCCTTGAAGGCGGGGGCAGCCACTTTTCCTGCGGAGTAGAAGCGGCCTTTGGCTTTGCTGATGACGACGATGCAGCTATAGATGGGGTTTTCGGTGGGGAAGTAGCCCACGAAGGTCACGTTGTAGTCGCGTTCGAGCCGGCCTTCGGCGTTGACCCACTTGTAGGCTTTTTTCTCTACGTTGTAGAGCTGGGCGGTGCCGGTCTTTCCCGCGATGCCGTATTCGGTGCCTCTCAGCATCTTGGCGGTGCCTCTCAGCACAACGCCTTCCATCATGCTTTTGATGGAGTCGATGGTTTTCTTGGAAGCAATCTGTTCGCGGAGGACGACGGGTTGGATGTCCTGAATCACCTGTCCGTCCTTGCGGATCTCGCGCACGAACTGGGGTTTCATCATCTTGCCGTCGTTGGCCACGGCGTTGTAGAGGGTGAGGATTTGCAGCGGGGGCAGTCGCAGCTCGTAGCCGATCGACATCCAGGGGAGGGAGGTCTTGGCCCAGTATTTCTTGTCGAAAATGGGGTGTTTGATGTAGGGTTTGGCTTCTCCGGCGATGCCGGTGCCGAGCGGCACGTTGAGTCCCATGCCGTAGAGGGTGTTGATGTATTTTTCGGGTTGTGAGCCGAAGTAGTCGGTGATGAGTTTGGCGGTGCCTTTGTTGGACGACTGTTCAAACACTTCGCGGATGGTGACGCGTCCGTCGCTGTGGATGGTGTGGTCGTCGTACATCTTCTTGCCGGAGAAGGTGAGGGGGCCGCCGCCGATGTTGATGTGGGAGTTGATGTTGAGGTCGGGGTAGTTTTCGAGCAGCGCGAGCATAGAGGCGAGTTTGAAGGTGGAGCCGGGTTCGATGCCATTGCCGAGGGCGAAGTTGAAGCCTTCGTAGCAATAGTCGGTTTTCTTGTCGCGTTGCAGGTTGGTGATGGCTTTGACGTGGCCGGTGGCGACTTCCATGACGATGGCGCAGCCTTGTTCGGCCTTGTTTTCGACGAGGGCGTGTTTGAGGGCGCGTTCGGCGATGTCCTGGATCTTGATGTCGAGGGTGGCGACGATGTCGTTGCCGTTGATGGCCTCGATGTTGTTGTCGTCGTCGATGGGGATCCACACGTTGTGGTGGATGTGGCGTTGTTTGCGGTGTCCGTCTTTGCCGCGGAGGATGGTGTCGCAGGCGCTTTCGAGGCCCACCACGGTGGAGTCGGTGACGTAGCCGATGGTACGCGCGGCGAGGGAGCCGTAGGGGTGGATGCGTTTGAAGCGCGGGGGCGACTTGGTGAGGCCGCCTTTCTTGTTGCCTAACTTGAGGATGGGGAAGGTCTCCATCTCGCGGAACTGGCCGAGGGTGACGTTGAGATCGACGAGGAAGTAGCGGCGGCCTTTGTTTCTGGCTTCGATGAGTCCGTTTTTCCATTTGGCCGCGGATCTCTTGGGGAACATCTTTGTGAGTTCCTTGCTGAGTTCGTCGATATGGTTGTTGAACACGGTGTCGTCGATGACGGAGGGGTCGATGCCCACCTCGAAGATGGGCACGTCGGTGGCGAGGAGGCTGCCGTCGTCGGCGAGGATGTCGCCCCTGGAGGCCCTGAGGGTGTCGAAGCGGGTCTCCACCTGCTCGGCGAGGGCGCGGAGCTGGTCGCCTTCCTTGGTCTGTACCAGCACGGCCTTGACGAGGATGGCGATGCCCACCGTCAGGATGACGAGGTAAACCAGGATGGTTCGCAAGATGCTTGTGGTGTTAGGGTCCCGTTCCATGGCTTATTCGTTGGTTTTGATGACACGTGTCTCCAAGGACTCCTTGACGCCGTCTGCGGCGAGTTTGTCGATCAGCACGGTTTGGGTGGATTCCTTGGTGAAGGCGGATTTGACGTAAATATGTTCGACGCGGAGGTCGCGCAGGATGCCGGTGTTCCTCTTGATGGACCGGCTTGCGCTCTCGGCGATGTAGGCGTTGGTGATGAGGGCCATGAGCAGCAGGGTGACATAGACCAGGAAGGGGAACAGCTTGGTGAAGTCCTCCCTTGTGAGGAAGTTGCCTCCCAGGATGTTCATGATGGTCGTCCTGCCGCTTCTCTTGCTTCTGGTTCTTTTCATGAGGGCCTCCTTTCAGCAATGCGCAGTTTCGCGCTCCGTGCCCTGGGGTTGGCGGCGACCTCTTCCTCGGAGGGCACGATGGGTTTCCTGTTTATTAATATATAAGGTGTAAGGATGTTGCCGAAGAAGTCCTTCTCCACTTTCCCCTCGGCGTTGCCGGTCTTGGTGAAGTTCTTCACCAGCCGGTCTTCGAGGGAGTGGTACGACATCACGACGAGTCGTCCGCCGGGTCTGAGCACGTCGGCGCATTGGGCGAGGAAGGTGGAGAGGGCCTCCATCTCCTGGTTCACCTCGATGCGGAGGGCTTGGAACACTTGGGCGAGCACTTTGTTCTCCTTGCCGCGGGGCAGGCGGCTGGCGAGGGCCTCTTTGAGTTGGGTGGTGGTCTCGATGGGTTCGCTCTCTCTCGCCATGACGATGTCGGAGGCGAAGCTGTGGGCGTTTTGCACCTCGCCGTAGAGGCTGAGGATGCGGGTCAGCTCGGCTTGGTCGTAAGTGTTGACGATGGTGGCGGCGTCGGTGGGGTTGCTTTGGCTCATCCTCATGTCGAGTCTCCCTTCGAAGCGGGTGGAGAAGCCTTTCTCGGGGGTGTCGAACTGGTGTGACGACACTCCGAGGTCGGCGATGACGCCGTCGATTTTGTCGTGATGGTAGAGCTGGATGAAGTTTTTGAAGTAGCGGAAGTTCTGCGGGATGAAGGTGAACCTCTCGTCGTCGATGACGTTGTTGGCGGCGTCCTGGTCCTGGTCGAAGGCGTACAGATGGCCGGTGGTGAGCCCTTGCATGATGGCGCGGGAATGTCCGCCGCCGCCGAAGGTGACGTCGGCATAGACTCCCTCGGGACGAAGGTTCAGTCCCTCAAGGCATTCTTTCATCATGACAGGGGTGTGATACATAATCAGTTTACAGTTTACAGTTTACAGTTTGCAGTTTAGAGTTTAGAGTTTAGAGTTCTCAAAATTCCAGTCCGGAGAACAGCTCTTCCACACCTTGAGCCAGTGTTTCGGGGTCGATCTCGTTGACGCGTTCTTCGTATTTCGCCTTGTCCCAGATCTCCATGTTGGTGAACATGGAGTCGATGACGATGTCTTTGTCGAGCCCGCTGCGGTCGAGCAGCTCCTTGGGGATCTGGAGGCGTCCGCTGGCGTCCAACTTGGTGCGCTTCACGCCGTCGAGGTACTTGCGCATGATGTCGAGTTTCCTGCGGTCGAAGGTGTTGACCTTCATCAAGATCTCCCGACGCCGGTTCCAGTCCTCGATGGTGTATAATTCCAAATAGGTGCCGTGGAGACCGGGACGCAACACGAAGTCCTCCTCGGCCTGGTTGCCCAGCTGCTCCCTGAAGTCGGCGGGCAGCATCAGACGACCTTTCGAGTCGAGCTTGCAGTTGAATGTTCCAGTCGGGTTGCTCATGGCGGTTTTCGTTAAAACGGGACAAAGATACTGCATTTTTCTCCAATTTTTGACACTTTTTCCCACTTTGCCTCAAATTTTTGTGGTGTATTTATTACTACATCACAATCAACATGCTTGTTGATAAAACTGTTGATAACTCTAAACATACTGAAAATCAATATGTTAAATACGTATTTTAAAAAAGTTATCAACAGGTTCTGAAATTAAAATCAATATTTTTCAGTCTTTTTGAAAACCATTGGGAATTTGTTCTTACTTTTGTACATCCAAATCTATAGATGGACGTACATGGAAGACCTTTACGGTAACTTAATCGATTTCAGGAAGATATTCGAGGCCAAGGCCCCGAAGCTCATGAAGCGGATGCCCGACTGGCTGTTCCGACGCATCCAACGACTCCTTCATGAGGAGGATGTCAACACCATCCTGAGCCAATATGGCGCACTGCAAGGGGTGGATTTCGTCCATGCCGTGGTCAACGACTTCAATCTCAACGTGGTCACCCATGGCGAGGAACACCTCTCCGTGGTCTCCCGCCCCATCGTGGCCTCCAACCACCCCCTCGGTGGCCTCGACGGCATCGCCCTCATCGGCACCGTCGGCAACCACGACCCCCAGGTGGTCACCCCCGTCAACGACTTCCTGTTGTTCATCAAAAACCTGCAACCCATCTTCATTCCCGTGAACAAGGCGGGCAAAGGCGTGGCCAACCGTTCCGAGAACCTCCGCCTTTTCAACGAGACCTTCGCCAGCGACCGCACCATCTGCTACTTCCCCTTCGGCCTCTGCTCCCGCAAGGTCAAAGGCGGCAAGATCATGGACCTCGACTGGAAAAAGACCTTCGTCGCCAAAGCCCGGGAATACCATCGCGACATCATCCCCACCCATATCGACGGACACAACACCAACTTCTTTTATAACCTTGCTCGGCTCCGCAAAGCCCTCCATATCAAAGTGAACATCGAGATGGCTTTCCTCGCCGACGAGTTCTTCAAACAACGCAATAAGACGCTCACCATCACCTTCGGGAACCCCATCCCCTGGCAGGTGTTCGACAAACGCTACACCGACGCCGAATGGGCTGAGCGCCTCCGCTGCTTCTCGTATTGCTTGCCCCTCGACAACAACGCCGTTTTCGACCCGCAAGAGAACTATGTAATTCCTTGATAAGCTATGATTGAGACCATGAAAGATATCATTGAACCGATCCCAGCCGAAGTGATTCTGGAGGAGCTTACCTCCGATAAATACCTGCGCAAGACGCACAGCGGCAACAACGAGATCTATGTGTTTCACGCCAAGGACGCTCCGCAGACCATGCGGGAGATCGGACGCCTCCGCGAGGTCAGCTTCCGCGACTCGGGCGGCGGCACGGGCCTCGACTGCGATGTGGACGAGTTCGACTACAACGACGACGGCTTCCGCCAACTCATCGTGTGGAACCCCATCGACCGGGCCATCGTCGGCGGCTACCGTTACCTCTGCTGCGACCAGCTGCAACCCGATGTCAACGGAGAATTCTACACCCCCACCTCCGAGCTGTTCCTTTATTCCGACACTTTCAAGAAACAATACCTGCCTTATACCATGGAGCTGGGACGTTCGTTCGTGCAACCTGCCTACCAGCCCTCCAACAATTTCTCCAAAGGCATCTATTCGCTCGATAACCTCTGGGACGGCATCGGCACCCTCATCACGACCTTGAAACCCAAATACCTCTTCGGAAAGGTGACCATGTACTCGCAGCTTCACCGCGAGGCCCGCGACCTGATCCTCTATTTCCTCAAGACCCAGTTCCCCGACCCCGACTGCCTCGTGGTTCCACGCCCCGAAGTCGATCTGCCCATCCTCATGGATGAGGCTCAGCTGAAGGCCATCTTCACAGGCAGCACCTATAATGAGAACTACCGCATCTTGGTGAAGAACGTCCGGGAACGCGGCGCGGCCGTGCCTCCGCTGGTGAACGCCTATATGTCGCTCTCACCCACCATGCGCACCTTTGGCACAGCCCTCAACGCGCCTTTCGGCGACGTGGAGGAAACGGGCATCCTCGTCACCGTCGCCGACATCTTCGAGGAGAAAGTCAAACGCCATTTCGAATACGACCCTAACTCCATCCCCTTACACCTCAGCTGATTATGATTATCAAAGACGCTCGCTTCCTCACCGCCAACAACCGTATCGACAAACTCCCCAAGGACAACCTGCCGGAGTATGCCTTCATCGGACGCTCCAACGTGGGCAAGTCATCGCTCATCAACATGTTGGTGCAGCGCAAAGGCCTCGCCAAGACCTCCTCGGTGCCTGGCAAGACCATCTCCATCAACCATTTTTTGGTGAACCACGAATGGTACCTAGTGGACCTCCCGGGCTATGGCTACGCGCAACGCTCCAAGAAAGCCCGTGAGGAATGGCGCGTCATGCTGGCCCAATACATCACCCGCCGGCGCAACCTCCTCTATACCTTCGTGCTGGTGGACTCACGCATCGAACCCCAAAACAGCGACATCGGCTTCATGGAATGGCTTGGCGAGAGCCAGGTGCCGTTCTGCATTGTGTTCACCAAAGCCGACAAACTCAGCAAACTGCAACTCGACACAAATGTGGAGGCCTACAAAAAACGCCTCTTGGAAGACTGGGAGGAACTGCCCCCGATCTTCGTCACCTCCTCAGAGTCCAAACTGGGTCGCGATGAGGTCCTCGACTTCATCGAACAGCAAAACAAAGAACTGGAAAACTATCTCAAAACCAACGGTCTTTGAAAACTATAAACTGACAACTGCAAACTACCAACTTCAAACTAATAAAAAATGGGAATTTTAGTATCATTGCTCATCGGAGCGCTCGCCGGTTTTCTTGCCGGTAAAATCATGAACAAAGGCATGGGCCTTTTAGTGTGCATCCTCGTCGGCATCGTCGGCGGTGTCCTCGGTAGCTGGGTCTTCAGCCTCCTCGGGCTGACTGCCAGCGCCTCTTTCTGGGGCCAACTTCTCGTTGGTACTGCCGGCTCTGTGCTGCTGCTCTTCATCCTCTCTCTCTTCAAGAAAAAATAATCTTGTAGAGAATTGATAATTAAGAATTTAGAATTTAGAGGATTTGCCTCAAATCCCTCTTAATTCTAAATTCTTAATTTTTAATTAATTCAAGGTGATTCTCGTGATTCCGGTGCCGCCGGTCTCCAGGGAGGCGTCGCAGAAGCGGACCACTTCGCGGTCGTGGCTGAGGAACTCCCTGATGAGCTTCCTCAAGATGCCGTTGCCCTTGCCGTGAAGGATGCTCACCTCCTTGATGCTGAGGAGCTTGGCCTCGTCAAGGTACTTGGCTACCATGTCCAAGGCCTCTTCGGCGCGCTTGCCTCTCACGTCCAAAGTGAGGTCGAAATGCTCGGCTTTCTCGCTGAGCTCGTCGGCCAGTCCCGACTGCCATTTCCGGATGACTTTCCTTTCTTCGGCCCGACTCACCTTGCGGAGCTTCTCAGGTGAGGTGCGCAGCTTCACCGTGTCGAAAAGGATGGTGGCGTCGGTGTCGCTGATGGCCAGGATTTCCCCCACGATCTCCATCTCGTCGATGGATACCCGGTCGCCCACCTTGAGCGTCGCATCAGTCTCTGGCTCGGGTTTGGGCTTCTTGGGCTCCGTTGCTTTCTTGGCAGTTTCCGCAATCTCTTCTTTGGTCTTTTTCAGCTCCTGACGGATCTCTTTGGTGTGTTCTTTCTCGGCCTGGGCCTCTTTGATCTCACGGATGGTACGCTCGATTTGGCTGTTGGCCCGGTCGATGAGCTCCTGGGCCTCGGTGGCGGCGTCGCGTAAGTATTGTTTCTTCTTTTTCTCCAGGTCGTCGAGGAGGTTCTTGTATTTGGCCACCACCTCGCTCAACAGGGTGTCGGCAATCTGCAGCTCCCGTTCTTTTTTCTTGATGGCTTTCTTATCGACTTCGAGTTGTTGCAGCTGTCGCTCGAAGCGCAGATGCTGGTCGCCGGTGATCCGGGTGGCGTCGTCGAGAATCTGTTGGGGGAAGCCAATCTTGCGGGCGATCTCGAAGGCGAAGGAGCTGCCGGGTTTGCCGGTGACCATGATGTACATGGGTTGCATGAACTTGGTGTCGAAGAGCATGGCGCCGTTGACGATGCCTTCGTGCTTGTCGGCCAGCAATTTGAGGTTGGCATAGTGGGTGGTGACCATGCCGAAGGCTTTTTTCTTGTTGAGTTCCAGCAGGGTAGCCTCGGCGATGGCGCCGCCCAGCTGAGGCTCGGTGCCGGTGCCGAACTCGTCGATGAGGAAGAGGGTGCGGTGGTCGGCGTGCTCCAGGAAGTGCTTCATGTTGAGCAGGTGCGAGCTGTAGGTGGAGAGGTCGTCCATGAGCGACTGCTCGTCGCCGATGTCGATGAAGAGGTGGTCGAAGAGGCCGCATTGCGAGTCGATGTGCATAGGGACGCACAGGCCGCATTGCAGCATGTATTGGAGCAGTCCCGTGGTCTTGAGGCAAACCGACTTGCCGCCGGCGTTGGGGCCTGAGATGACGAGGATGCGTTCCTTTTCGTCGAGGTGGAGGTCGAGTGGCACGATGGTCTTTCCCTGGCTTTTGAGTTTCTGTTCCAGCAGGGGGTGTCTGGCCTGGATCCAGTGGCAGCGGGTGTCGTCGAAGAGTTGGGGCTTCACACCGCCGATGCTTTGGCAGAGCAGGGCTTTGGCGCGGATGAAGTCGAGGGCGCCCAGGAGGGACCAGGCTTTCATCAGTTCGGGTAGGGAAGGACGAATCAAGTCGCTGAATTTCATTAGGATGCGGTTGACTTCGCGGCGTTCGGCGTATTCCAGTTCCCTGATTTCGTTGGAAGTCTCCACGATTTCAGCGGGTTCGATATAGACGGTTTGTCCGGTGGCGGACTCGTCGTGGATGAAGCCTTTGAGGGCGCGTTTGTCGCCGGCGTGCACGGGGATGACCATGCGTCCGTCGCGGATGGTGAGTTCCGCCTTGGGATCGACCCATCCCGAGGTCTTGGCTTCGCTCATGATCTGCCGGATGCGGTGTTCGATGCCGCCCTGTTTGCGATGGATGTCGCGTCGGATCTCCATGAGTTCGGGGGAGGCGTTGTCGGGCATCTCGCCTTTGTCATCGACGAGGCGGTTGGCTTCGGTGAACACACGGGGGTCCAGCGTGATGCCGTCGGTGAGGGCGCAGAGCTCAGGGTAGTCCTTCCTGGCCTCGCTTTGGCCGAAGCGCAGGATGAGTCCCAAAGCGTTAAGAGAGGGCTTCATGGCGAAAAGTCCTTCGAGGCTGATGCTGGTGCCGGGGATGCGGATGTGCTGGAACTCCTCACGCAAGTCGTGGAAGTCGCGCATGGGGAAGGGGACACCATTTTGCGTGAGCTGATGGTATTCCACGGTCTGGTCGAGGCTTCTTTCGATGGCCTCGCGGTCGGTACTGAAACTCATCCGTTCGACGAGCTCCTCGCCCATAGTGCTGATACAGTGACTTTTGATGGCTTCCCTGATGCGGTGAAAGCCGATTTTCTGCTCAAAGAGTTCGGGGTAGATCATGATGATGTTTTTGCGGGTGCAAAGATACCATCCTTTTTACTATTTTTGCAAAAAAAATACTGACCGTCATGATCCATCTTGAAATCTGTGCCAACGGCATACCATCCCTGCGCAACGCCATGGACGGCTGCGCCCAAAGTGTCGAACTCTGCGAAGCCCTCGAAGTGGGCGGCCTCACCCCCTCCTTCGGAACCCTCGCCAAAGCCATCGACATCTCCTTCATCCCCATGCGGGTCCTCATCAGGCCTCGCCCCGGCAACTATATCTATAATGAGGAAGAAACCGACTTGATGAAAACCGACATCATGCTCTGCAAGAAACTGGGTTTCCAAGGCGTGGTCATCGGCGCCCTCAACAACGAAGGCATGCCCGACACAGAAACCCTCAAAGCCCTCATGGAGGCGGGTGAAGGCATGAAATTCACCTTCCACCGCGCCATCGATGCCTGCGTCCGCCCCTTGGAGGCCATGGAACAACTTATCGACCTCGGCTTCGACAAAGTGCTGACTTCCGGAGGAAAACCCACCGCCGAAGAAGGCATCCCCATGATCGCGGAGATGCAACTGCGCTTCGGCGACCGCATCGCCATCATGCCCGGCGGCGGCGTCAACCTCGGCAACGTCATGGATATCGTCAACCAAACTGGCGTGGTCAACATCCACGCCTCCCTCGGCCACTGGGTGCCTCGCTTCAACGAAACCCTCTACCCCAACCAAAAAGACGCCACCGGCGCCTCCATGGTCTGGACCGAGTCCAACTACGAGATTATCTATGAGATGGAGAAGCTGATTAATCCTTAAAGAAGTAAGAAGTTAGAAGTAAGAAGTAAGAAGAGATGAGAATCGTATATAGTTGGGTGTTAGGGTGCTTGCTGCTGTTGGCAGGCTGCTCGAAACAAAACCCGGTCTTGGAACAAACGCTGATAAAGGACTGGAAACTATCTGGTGATACCTTGAATATCAATAACCTGCCTGTGGAGGTGCCATCGGTGGTGCAACAATGCCTCTTCGAGGCGGGAATCATTTCCCATCCCTACGAGGGGGTGGTGGAAAACGAGCTCCTCTGGATCTCCGACCATCCCTGGACCTATGCCACACATTTTGATGTCCCTGAAAAAATGCTTGACAAAGAAACGGTGGAACTGGTGTTCGAAGGGATTGACACCTACGCACAGGTGTCGCTGAACGGCCAGGACTTGTTCTTTGCCGACAATATGTTCCGGGCCTGGGAAACCTCGGTGAAGGACCTGCTGAAAGAAAAAGACAACGTGTTGGAAGTCAAGTTTCAACGCTTCGATAGTACCCAAATCGCACGCTATCAACAGCATCTCCCCAAACTGCCCGAAAGATATGCGGTGACCCGCAAATGCGGCTATCAACATGGTTGGGACTGGGCCCCGAAATACAAGAACATCGGCCTCTGGAAACCCGTCAAGCTGAGGGCTTGGTCGGACGCCAGGATGGAAAACGCCTATATCGTCACTAACGAGGCCGACGAGACCCAAGCCAAACTGACCCTCCACCTCGATGTGGAGAACACCAACGGTGGCGAGATGGTCGCCGAACTACACTCCAACGACAAACTGGTGGAGCGTTTCCCCTTTGCTTTGGAAAAAGGCAACCAACACAAGATGTTCAGCTTTACAATCGACCAGCCTCGCCTGTGGTGGCCCAACGAGATGGGCGAACAACCTCTTTATAATATCGAGGTGGTGCTGAAATGTGATGACAAAGTGTTGGATACCAAGAGGATACGTACTGGTATCAAGACTTTGCGGATGATGCAGGAGCCCGATGAGAAAGGCTTCTCTTTCTACTTCAAGGTGAATGGCGTGCCTCTGTATGCCAAAGGCGCCAACTACATCCCGGAGCAGATGGTGGAGACCTGGATCAACCATGACCAGACCCTGAGCTTGCTGTTGGCTTCGAAGGAGGCGCATTTCAACATGCTCCGTGTCTGGGGCGGCGGGGTCTATCCCGCGGAGGATTTCTTCAGCATTTGCGACTCCTTGGGCCTTCTGGTCTGGGAGGATTTCATGTATGCGGGAACCATGTATCCTTACGACAAGGCCTTTTTGAACAACGCCAAAGAGGAGGCGCTTCAAGAGGTGAAACGCCTGGCCTCGCACCCTTCCTTAGCCCTGTGGTGCGGCGGCAACGAAATCTCCGAAGGCTACTACAACTGGGGCTGGCAGCAGTCGCTCGAATGGACGGAAGAGGATGACCTTGCCATCAAGGCGGGCTACGACCGGCTCTTCGAGGAGATCCTTCCCTCTGTGATTGACACCTACGACGGCACCCGTCCCTATTGGCCCAGCTCACCATCGAAAGGGTGGGGGAGACCCGAAAGCCTCACCCAAGGCGACGTGCATTACTGGGGGGTCTGGTGGGGTGAGCTACCCTTTGAGGCTTATCGCGAGAAGGTGGGCCGCTTCAACAGCGAATATGGCTATCAAGCCTATCCCGACCTCGGTACTTTGAAACAAGCTGCCGGCAACGACCCGGCTTTCAAAGCCTTGTGCGACTACCAGGCCCCTGAGGAAGGTGAGAACCGATTGTATGAATTGGTGTGTGAAAACGCTTTCCTCGCCGCCCATCAGAAACACGTCCGCGGCGCCCGCCAAATCAACGATTTCATCGAACGGTACTATCCCACACCTCGCAACTTTGAGGAATATGTCTATATGAGCCAGCTCTCCCAGGCCTTCGGCGTGGGGATGGCCATCGAAGCGCACCGCAATGCCATGCCCTACAACATGGGAACCCTCTACTGGCAGCTCAACGACGCTTGGCCGGTGACCTCTTGGTCCACCATTGACTTCTACGGCCATAAGAAAGCGTTGCAATACCAGCTCTCCACCTTGTATGCCCCCGTGTTGCTTTCCCTGGATGGGAAGGACCGCTCGGTATGGGTGGCTTCTGACCGTCAGGGCGCCCTCAACGGGAAACTGAAGGTGGCGGTAAAGGATTTTTGCGGAAAAGTGCTGTTTGAGCAGGATGTAAAGGTGCAGGAAGACCATTTGTATTGTGCCGCAAAAAATTACTATGTAGAGGGACTCAACGAGTGCCTTGCCGCGCAAGATCCCAGTGCGGTGTATGTGAAACTGGAGCTGGTGGAAGAGAACACCTTGGTGGCCGAGCGTTGCTGCTATCTGGTCTATCCCAAAGAGCTGAAACTCCCTGAAGCCCAAGTGGAAATCACCAAAATAGAAGAAAACGGCACAAAAATGTTGGAGTTGAAGTCATCAGTCTTGGTAAAAGATGTGTGCCTCCAAGTCCCCTCAGGCGAAGCCTTCTTCCAAGAAAACTACTTCGATTTGGAACCGAACCGTCCCAAAAGAATTCCCTATTCCGGTCCCATCCCAACCCTCCGTCATCTCTAACCTCTCACCTTTCACCTCTCACCTCCTCCAAGTATCCGTCCGCCGTGTAATAGGCCGTCATGACGGTCTTGGCGGTTTGCTTGTAGAGGTTGCGGGCGACGCGGGAGGCGTTGCCGAAGAAGTATTGTCCCAATTCGTTGGCGATACTCCCTCCTTTGGCGAGGGGGGAGTTACCTGCTTCATCCAGGAGGTCGTAAGGCTCCAACAGGGCGAGCCTTGTCTCCACGTCCTTGATCATCTCGTTTTCCACACTGCCATAATCCACGCTCCCGTTCCAGGGCAATGGGTGCATCGGCAATGGTTTTAGCTGGGCGAGGTCAATGGGGTTGACGGTTTCCCTCACGGGGATGGAGGGAGACTCGTTTGCTGGCTGGGATGGAGTGGTGTGTGCGGCTGGGGTTTTGGCGACCTGAGGCCGGGTCGTAGGATAGGACACGGGGCGTTTGTGGCTGCTTGGCACCAGTTCCTGCGGGGGCGAGGATAGGTCGAGGGCGGTGGCCTTGATGGGAGTCAGGTTGGCGATGAGGGGTTGTTGCGTCACGACGGGTTCCTGTCCCTGATGGAGGAAAAACCATCCCAGGCCGAAAAGCACTGCGACTGCTGCCGCCGCCGAGGCGATCTTGACAAAGAGGTGCACCACCTTGGGCTTGTCGGCGGGATGCGTCAACGCTTCCTTGTGTTCATAGCGCACCTTGGGGTCGGGCTCCAGTTTGCTGATGGCGAAGAGTTTGAAGTCCTCTTCCAGCTCGGGGTGATGGGCGACGAAGGTCTCCACTTCCCGCATCTCGTCGGGGCTGAGTTGCCCTTCCATGTAATCGACAAAGCGTTCCTCGTAGTTTTGCAAGTTCGTTTTCATGCCTCTGTGTCTATTAGGTTATCCATGCTTTTCAAGTAGTTTTTCAGGGCGGTGCGGCCTCTGAAGATATAGACCTTCACCTGCGATTCCGACAGTCCCAGGATGTCTCCGATCTCCTCGTAGGAGTAGCCCTCGTAGTCGCGGAGCAGGATGGCCGAGGCTTGGGTCTTGGGGAGGGTGGCGATGGCTTTGTGCAGGATCTCCTGCACGTCGGGGTAGGGGATGCTACTGCCCTGCTCATGAATGAGCAAGGCAGCCTCGTCGTTGACGGAGGCTGCGTAGTCTTTTCGCTTGATTTGGTCGAGCATCGTGTGGTAGGCGGTGGTGTAGAGGTACGACTTGGCTTTCTCTTTGGGCACCTGGTCGCGCCGTTCCCATACCTTCGTGAAGCTTTCCTGCACGATGTCTTCGGCCAACTCGCGATTGCGCAAATTGGAAAGGACGAACCTGAACAGTCCGTCGGAGAAGTGTCGCACGCACTTGTTGTATTCGTCCTTTGTCATATAAAGAATTGTACGTTTAGAAATTCAGGCTCAATCCGAAGCTGATGCTGTGGGCGGTGGGGGCGTTGCTTTCGTCGAAGAAGGGCAGCAGGTTGTAGTTGGCGTAGAAGCCGAGGTTGTCGCCACCGGCACGGAGCGAGGCGTCCAGCTTGAAACGGTTGATGTAATAGTCGCTGTGAACCTTTTCCTTGCCGCCTTCCCTGTATTTGATTTTGGTCCAGGTGTCGATGCGGAATCCACCGGTCACGCCTACCGCGATGTAGGATTTCTTGGTCGGCTTTACTTCCAGCATCAGGGGCGCTTGGAGATACAGCACGCCGAGCTTGCTCTTTTTCACACGGCCTTCCACCGATTCGTCGATGGCGCGGCAGACGAGCTTGTTTTCGCCTTTCTCCAGCCTGACGGGGGTGTTGAAGCTGAAGTTGTTCCACCCCAGTCCGACGCCAGTATAGATGCCAGCGCGGCGGCTGTAGCTGAAGGCCAGTCCGATGTCGGCGATGTTGAAGTTGAAGTTCCAACTCCTCAGAGGACGTTGCTCCAGCAGGGCGTAATTGCCTTCCCAGTCGGCGTTCTTCCCAGGTCCGAGCAGGACGTTCAGTCCGGCGTCCACGCCTTGCCAGTGGGGATTGAAACGGAGGCTCTTATGGGCTTTGGGCGCTTCCGTTTTTGAAGGGCTGGAGTCCGGATGGTCTTGCTTTTTCCATTCCCAGTCCCAGTGGTACTCCCCGTTGCGGGTGCTTTTGACGGCCAAAGAGTCCACCTGCAAGTCTTTGGTAACCAGGTCTCCAATGCCTGTGATGGTGGCAGTGAGGTAGTGGCAGTTGCCTTTCAGGATTACATCGCCGACGCCCGAGATGATGGCCGACACCGAGTCGTAGTCGATGGTCAGGACGACATCGCCGGTCCCGGTAGCAGTGATGGAGAGATTGTCACCTTTGAAGACGCCTTTTCCGGTCACGTCGCCGGCGCCTGCCACTGTCAGCGACCGAAGGTCTTGCAGGGTGATGTCGGCGTCTTTGTAAGAGGTGGTGTGGATGGTGTTATCGTTTCTTGTCACGGAGCCCTCGTTGATGAGGGTCTGTTCCCCGGGACGCAGGGTCACATCGCCTGCGCCGGCGACAACCACTTTGTTTTGGGCGACCATGCCGGTCATGCCGAGCATCAGCGCCATCATTGTAATAATTCCTTTTTTCATACGTTTATAGTTTGCTTGTTTGTGATGCTTGAAAAACAACTATAAGACGATTCAAAATTAAAAATGTTACAGCTTTCTTGATTATTTATTTACTTTTGCCGAAAAATTTCTTGGTATGATTCTGAATTACGTCACTTGGAACCTCAACCCGGTAGCTTTTGCGATAGGCTCCTTGGAGGTTCGTTGGTATGGCATTCTTTGGGCACTGGGTTTCCTGTTAGGCTACCTGCTCATGGACAAAGTTTACAAGAGGGAACGGATGCCCGAAGGGTCTCTCGACAGCTTGCTGGTCTATATGTTGGTTTCCACGGTGGTGGGCGCCCGCCTGGGCCACTGCTTGTTCTATGAACCGGGCTATTATCTTTCGAGGCCTTTGGAGATGCTCAAGATTTGGGAGGGCGGTCTGGCAAGCCATGGTGGTGCCATCGGTATCCTGACGGGATTGCTCATCTATGTCCGTCGTTTCAATAAGAACACCAACAAGAAAAAAGGCGAGAAGACGCATATCACCTATCTCTGGATTCTGGATCGCGTGGTCATCGCCGTCTGTCTGGTCGGAGCGTTGATCCGTGTGGGTAACGTGTGCAACCACGAGATTTATGGCATCCCCACTTCCCTTCCCTGGGGCTTCGTGTTTCTGCGCGGACAGGAGCAGTTTTGCGGCACCTTCGACAACTACGTGGAGTGTACCTCCGCGGCGTGCTGCCCGCCTGAGGAATGGCTTCCCTGCCATCCCACAGGACTGTATGAGGCCCTTTTCTGCCTGATTGCGATGGGGTTGCTGCTCTATCTATACTACAAAAAGAACGCGGGCGACCGTTATCCCGGCCTGCTCTTCGGCCTATTCCTGGTGATTATCTTTACCTCGCGCATCCTCATCGAGTTCCTGAAGAACGTTCAGGTGTCGTTCGAGAACAAGATGGTGCTCGACATGGGACAATGGCTCAGCATCCCCTTTGTGGTGGTGGGCATCGTGATGATTGTCAGGGCATTCAAAAAAAGAGACGCATAAAACTATGCGTCTCTTTCCATGGAATTCCTGAGAGGGTTAATCCATGTAGTATTTCATGAGATAATCGTCAACCATGGGATCCAATAGGTCCTTGATTTCCTTACGTTCGTATTTCCTTGCGGTCAGCTGAAGTTGCCTCAATAGGCTCATCTGCTCGTCGATGTCTTCCTCGAAGTAAGGAGCGAACTTCCTGGGTGTGATGTTGCCGTAGTAGTCCACCTTTTCGGAGGCGTTTTTCACCAGCTTGAGCATGATGTCGTCGCCGGCTATGGTGTCGCCGCAGACGTAGTACATCTCAGGATATTGGTACATGCGGAGCTCGTAGGGGAACTTCTCGTTGGGGAAGAACTCCTGGAATTTGTTCATCACTACGAGGGCTGAGTCGTATTCCTTGTGGTTGACGAGGCTCTGGGCAAGACGGGTGTAGCTTTGGCGGGCGAACTCGCTGTTGCGGACGCTCTCACGGTCGGGAATCACACCTTTTTCGTTGAGGTGACCCCAGATGGCTTTGTTGACCAGCAGGTCGTAGCTGCCTTCGCGATACACGCCGCCCACGCCGTTGTAGTAATCCTCGGCCTTGACGGGGATGAAGCGGTAGGAGAGGCCTTCCATGTGGAGGTACTCCTGGATGCCCAGCACCGAGGCCATGTCGCTGAAGCTCGTGAAATACACGGGACGCTCCCAGTTGTTGGTGGCCATGAAGTCGAGGAGCAGCAGGGCGTTCTTATATAAATAGGTGTCCTTGATTTCCCAACTGATTTCATCGACGATCTTGTCCTTCATGCTCTCCGGCACGATGCCGTTGCGCAGGCAGGCTTCCTTGTCCACGGTGAGTTTCACGGTCCTCACAGGGATATAATGGGTGGAGGAGCCGTTGGTATAGTACTTCACGGCCTTGGGGTTGTGGATGAAGTCGATGATTTGCTTCAGCTCCACGCGGCGGCCCTTGAAGCTGTCTTCCTCATACACACGGATGGGCTCGTTCACGCCATTGTCGTATTCTTTTGGGGTGAGGGTGAGGGGCAAACGCTCCGAGTCATACACCTTGCGACCCATCTGGTGGGCGTACCAGTAGCCCGACGAAAGCATGTAGTTGACCACGCGCACGTCGGTGCGGAAGCCCTCCACCTCCTGGATGTACCACAAGGGGAAGGTGTCGTTGTCGCCGCGGGTGAAGATCACCGCGTTGGGCGGCAGCTGCGCGAGGTAGTTCTTGGCCCAGTCGTGCGCCGAGGTCTTGCCCGAACGGTTGTGCTCGTCCCATCCCTGCGCGGCCATCAGGCAAGGCACGGCGAGGAGGCACACCAACCCTACCAGGAGGGTGGTGACTACGGTCTTCTTTTTCGTCAACTTGGTGATCCAGTCGATGAGGGCCAGCACACCGAAGCCGATCCAAATCGCGAAGGCGTAGAAGGAACCTGCGTAAGAATAGTCGCGCTCACGGGGCTGATAAGGCGTCTGGTTCAAATAGATGATGATGGCAAGACCCGTGAGGAAGAAGAGCAGGAAGATAATCCAACTCGATTTCAAGTCTTTGGAAACCAGCCAGATGAGACCTAACAATCCGAGAATCAGCGGCAGGAAGTAGAACTGAGTTCGGCCTGGGTTTTGCAAAGATGTGGGCAGGTTGCTCTGGTCGCCAAGTCGGGCACTGTCGATGAAGTTGATGCCGCTGATCCAGTTGCCGTTGACTTTGCCGCCTTGGCTCTCTATGTCGTTTTGCCTTCCCACGAAATTCCACAGGAAGTATCTCCAATACATCCAGTTGCACTGGTAGTCGATGAAGAACCGGAGGTTCTGCCCGAAGGTGGGCTTGTTAACCACCTGCCTCTCTCCGTCGATGGTCTGGACAGAGGTCTTGTTTCCGGTGATAATCCCGCGGGCGTTTTTCCGGTAGCTGTCGTACATGGAAGCGTGTCTGGGCTGTGAGCTCCACATACGGGGGAAGATTGTCTTCATCTCAGAGGGATACTCGGGAATGGAGCGTTTCTTGTCGTCGGTGATGACGTAGCGACCCGCCTCCTGGTCTTTCACATAGATGGGCTTGCCGTCGGAACCATTGGTGATGGGGGCGTTATAATAAGCGCCGTAGAGCAAAGGCCATGAGCCATACTGCTCGCGGTTGAGGTATGACAGCATCGAAAGAGCGTCCTTGGGCTCGTTTTCATTAATAGGTGTGTTGGTGTTGGCACGGATGGCCAGCATGAAGAACGAGGAGTAGCCGATCAGGATGAACATGAACGAAAGCACCGCCGTGTTCCAAATCACCGCTTTGCGCTTGTGGGTGAACCACAATCCCCATACAATGAGTCCGACAAGAAGCGCGAAATACACGATGGTGCCCAGGTTGAACGGCGCGCCGAGGGAGTTGACAAAGAACAGCTCGAACTTGCCCGCCAGGTTGACCACCTGCGGTACGAGGAACATGTTGATCAGCCACAATAAAGCCACGGAAATCAGTCCCGCCAGCAGGAAACCCTTGAAGTTGGTCTTGTGCCTGTATTTCTTGAAATACACCACATAGACGATGGCGGGGATGCATAGCAAGTTGAGCAGGTGGACGCCGATGGAAAGGCCTATGAGGAAGGCAATGAAGATGATCCACCGGTAGCTGTTGGGTTCGTCGGCCACTTGCTCCCATTTCAGGATGGCCCAGAAGGTGACCGCCGTGAAGAACGACGACATGGCATAAACCTCGCCTTCCACAGCGTTGAACCAGAACGATTCGGAGAAAGTGTATGCCATCGCACCGACAAAGCCGGCCAAAAGCACACCGATTTTATTAGGCCACGAAGACTCCTCTCCGTCTTTCATCCAGACTTTGCGGGCCAACATCGTGATGGTCCAGAACAGGAAAGTGATGGTAAGGCCGCTACAGATGGCCGACATCACGTTGACCATCATGGCCACCTTGGTGACGTCGCCCCCGGCGAAGAGGGTGAAGAAACGCCCAATGAGCTGGAACAGCGGTGCCCCGGGCGGGTGACCCACTTGTAGTTTGTAAGCCGTGGAAATGTACTCACCGCAGTCCCACCAGCTTACTGTTGGCTCCAGCGTGAGGAAATAAACGATGGTGGCGATGATGCCCGCCAACCACCCAATGCAGTTGTTCAATCTCTTAAAAGTCATAACTTCGGGGTTTGAGACCGCAAAAATACAAAAAAACTCAAAAAAAACTTGCGTGTATCAAAAAAAGTAGTAATTTTGCAGCCGCATTCAGACGAATGAAGGTGTCGAGTGGTGTAATGGCAGCACTGCAGATTTTGGTTCTGCCTGTCAAGGTTCGAATCCTTGCTCGACAACTTGAAGTGGAGAA
>CACZQL010000040.1 GCA_902783365.1 uncultured Bacteroidia bacterium
AAGGCCCTTGGTGGTGGTGTGGTGCCGGTAAGCTGTGTGTTGGCTGATGACGACATCATGCTGAACATCAAGCCCGGCGAGCACGGCTCCACCTTTGGTGGCAACCCCATCGCCGCCCGTGTGTCCATCGCCGCCCTTGAGGTTATCAAGAACGAGCATCTGATGGAGAACGCCGACCGTCTCGGCAAGATCTTCCGCGAGGAGATTGGCAAGATCAAGAGCCCGATGATCGAGAAGGTGCGTGGCAAAGGCTTGCTCAACGCCGTGATCATCAAACCCAAAGACGGTAAAGAAGCTTGGGACGTGTGCCTGAAGATGCGTGACCTCGGCCTGCTGGCCAAGCCCACCCATCAGCACATCATCCGTTTCGCCCCGCCCTTGGTCATCACCGAGGCCGAACTCCGCGAAGCCATCGAGATCATCAAGAAGGCCATCGCCTCCTTCGAATAATCTCATTGGTTTTCTAACATTTTGTAATATTTTGCAACATCGGAAAACACGGAATCGTTTCGGACTTCCGTGTTTTCCGTGTTTTCCGAAGTTAAACTATATGGTTTGCATTTTTTTAACACGGTTGTGAAAGGTCATGAAGAAACTGGTTATTTTTGACTTGGACGGCACCCTGCTTGACACCATCGAGGACTTGGGGAATGCTGTCAATTTTTTATTGGAACGCCGTGGAATGCCCCAATACACCCTGGCACAATACCGCAAGATGGTGGGTCATGGCATCCGTAACTTGATTCGTAAAGCCTTTTTGCCCATGGAGTTGGACGATGTTTATCTGGAAACCTGCGTGACGGAGTTCAAGGAGTATTACCTGGCTCATATCGACGTGCACACGCGCCCTTTCCCTGGCATCGTCGAGTTGCTCGACGACCTGTATGCCCGTGGCATTCAGCTAGCCGTGGTCTCCAATAAGGTTCAAGAGGGTACCGAACAGCTGATTCATGAGTTTTTCCCTAACATCCGTTTTGCCGCCATCTTTGGCAACCGGGTGGGTTATCCCTTGAAGCCGGCCCCCGAGATTGTCGCTGCGGTGTTGTCCAGGGCAGGCTGCTCCCCTGCCGATGCGGTCATGGTGGGTGACTCCAACACCGATATGCAGACCGCCGCCAACGGTGGCATCGATGGCATCGCTGTCAGCTGGGGCAACCGCACTCGTGAGCAGCTGGCAGGAAACCGTGTTGTGGACACCGTGGAAGAACTTCGCCGTTGTTTGCTAGATGAGATCTTCTTGATGGAGACCAAGCGTCTCCGTTTCCGCCCTTGGCTCGACGCTGATGCCGAAGCCCTTTTCAAGTATGCTTCCGACCCCGAGGTGGGTCCCCGTGCCGGCTGGCCTCCGCATCAGTCCGTCGAAGACAGCCTTCAGGTGATTCGCAATATCTTCTCCAATGGTCATACCTGGGCTCTGGAACTCAAAGAAACAGGTGAGCCTATCGGTTGCATGGGCTATTACGCCCATGGTGAAAGCAATATCGACATCGCCCCTGACGATGCCGAGCTGGGCTATTGGATAGCCAAGCCCTATTGGAATCAAGGTCTTTGTACGGAAGCCCTTCAAGCCATGATCGACTATTGCTTCAACATCAAGCATTTCCAAACTCTATGGGCCGACTTCTTCGTGGATAATCCCGCCTCAGGTCGGGTGATGGAGAAATGCGGTTTCCGCGACACCGGCAAAATCAACTGGTGCAGCCGTCTTTATCAAGGTGACGAGAGGCCGGTGAAGATCATGAGGTTAAACCGTTTAATATAAAAACCCAAACAACCACAACGGAATCTTGTTTCCACTGCCAAATTTTGTTTCGAGAGCCTTACGCCTGAAGTTGCCAAGCAGTTGACTGCTTTGGTGGAGGTGGTAAGCCATCCCAAACTATGAGATATTTTTTCTATGTAGTTATTGAGGAGAAAAAGAATTTGTTGTAATTTTGCCGTTGGAAACAAGTCGTGTGCGGCCGATGTATATGGGTAGTGCGAAGTCCCCGCCCGCATAGCGTCACACTCATCAGGTGTAAACCTCCCACACGCATTCCGGGGCAGAAACAAAGGCATCTTTGGGTGCCTTTTTTCATTCCTTATTGTCAATGCTGTTATACAGTATTCACATCAAAGTGTGGGATAACGTAAATAAAGAAAAACAAGATGTTCTTTTTGAAAGAATTTCATAATCAACAAATTAAATAACTCAAGTTTCGCAAGCGTTCTCAAGGAGTGCCCCGAAAGGGGCAACAAGCCAATAGCCCAGGGCAACGCCCTGGGTTCCAGAAAGATGTTTAGGGAAACGCCCTGAAAGGGCAAAAGCCTTGTTGGAATTTTATAGGCTTTTGCCCTTTCAGGGCGATTTGATAATCCGTCGTCATCTCCAGGGCGTTGCCCTGGGCTGATAGCTGTTGGCCTTTCAGGCCGCCGTTCCCCCTTCCTATCACTCCACTTGCGAAACTTGAATTAAATAAAATATTAAAAACACATGAAAATGAAAAAAGTATTATTATTGACAGTGTTGTATTTGACGATTTGCACGGGTATATGTGCTCAGCAGTTTTTGAATCCGCCAAAAGCAAATGAAAGAGTGCTGGGAGCTGTTGTCGATAAGGCTGACATCATCGTCAAGCATAAGCAACACGCACAGTTTTAATCGGTTTCAGAAAATCAGCGGAGTCGATATATAATCCGTCAAGGATGGGTTTGAGGTCTATGTACTCTTCCTCTGGTTCGGCATTATGGCTATACTTTGCCAGCACTACCAGATAGCCGTCGTCCCACTTCACAACATCTACATAGTGTTCGAGGCTGTAAGGAGCCTTAAAACGGATATGATAGCCTCCAAAGCTGAAAGCCGTAAAGCCATCGCCGCTTCTGAGAATGGCCTCGTTCTCACTGGTTTCTATGTTGTTACGCTCTGCCATTTGCTTTTCTATTCGGGTACAAAAATACAAATAACATTTCAAATCGTGTTTGTTTTTCAAAAAAAGATAAAATATGCGTTCACATCACCGAGGAATACGTTCGGGCGCAAGTCGTCAACGTCAGCACTGGCGAGTTCGAGGGGAATGTCACTGTGAATCTGTGAAGCGTTGGTAACAATATCATGTCGAAAGGCTTAGTCTTTTAGGCAACCTAACGGGATGATTTTTACGCCATCTTGGCGGGTGTAAGCCATCTGGCCGCCAGTTAGGATAAGTAACAAATCGGGTTCTCTGATGGGCACTTGCTTCTCAGTCTCGTTGTGCTTGCGGATAAGCTGTTTGCATTTCTGGAACGCTTTGTGCAAAAGCATCCCACCCATAATCCGACTTTTTGAAATAATATATCATTTCGGGTATATTCAAATAATTGACTGTACAAACTCCTCAATGCTTCCCCTCGCCTCGGGGATGCCGAGTTTCTTGCGGAGATTGGTGCGATATTTTCCGATCATGGCGGAGGAGACCCCCATGATGTCGGCGACTTCCTTCACAGAGAAGGGCAACAACGACAGGATACAGACCTTGAACTCGCCTTCGGTCAAAGAGGGGAACTGCGTCTGAATCCGTTGGACCACCTCGGGATGAACCTGATGGTAGGCCTCAAAGATGGCGTCGTAGGCGGTGTTCGCATCCTGACCGCAGACACACGACTTCATTTTCTTGAAAGTGGCCTCATCCACGTTTTTGCTTTCGCCCAGACGGAATACCTTGTATATCATGTTCGTCTTCTCGACCAAGTTGTCTTTTCGGGTCTCCCTCAAAGCCTCGCATTGTAGTTGCAATTCCTCCAACGAGGTGCTCATGGCCTCCAACTCTTTCCGCTTTTGCGAGGTGCGATACAGCAGCCAGACCACCACTGCCATGGCAGCCACGATGGCAATAGCCAAGAACACCAAAAGCTTGCGACGCCGTAGATATCCCTCCATCATCTCCTCGCTGCGGTTCAAGTCGGAATGTAACTCAGCGATGGTCTGCTGCACCTTGGCAATCAACCCCTCATCATCGGAGGATTTGGCCAACACCACGGCTTCGTTCAAGGCAGCCATGGCGGAGTCGAAGTTGTTTTGCTCCCAATACACGCAACCACTGTACAAAGCCGATAGAGTTTTCATCTCAGCGTCGTCGGAGAGGTTGTAATACCGTCTAGCCTGAAAAATGGCGGTGTCTTGTGAGATGTCCTCACCCCGTTGGAACTTGCCCTCAATCTCCATCACCGTCCGTTCCATGTCCATGTCGGCCCTCACATTGCAAGCTGCCAACAGGCCAATCAGCCCCAGGATAATCCAGCATCTCGATTTGTAAAGTAGTTTCATCATCATGATATCAAACGCATAATCATTCGTTTTATTTTTAATCCTTTTCACCTCTCACCTTTCACCTCCCTCACTGTCCTCCTTTTTCTCCCGCCGTTTGGGCCTCGTTTTCCAGCTCCACATTTCCGAATCGTAACGTGAAGCCCACACAGAGATAGGTGGAATTGTAGCGCGAGTTGGAGGTGCCTTGCATCACGGGGTTTGTATAGGTGTTGCTGTAGCGTCTCAACCCGAAAAGGTCATAGCCGTTGACAAACACCGATAATTTGTGGTCGAAGAAATCCGTGCGCATTCCGCAGTCGATGGAATAGTGGGCACCCACCTCCTGAAACAAGGTCTGTACGGGTGAAGTGTAATAACCGGAAGTGTGGACCTCCAAGCGGTTCCAGAGCTTCGTCCAAAGGCTCAACTGAAGGCTATACGACCATAACTCATTCGGTGTCAGCTGCTCTGAATTGCCGTAATTGGATTCGAGATAAGAGTCATACACATTGGCGTAAAACCGTAAGTTGAACATGCCGTTGGGACGGTACATCATGTTGAACTCCCCACCAGCCGTGTAGGAACGTCCCACGTTGACCGGCTTTGTGTAGAAAACAGTCCTGCCATAATGCTCATGATACCCCGACTCATAGCTCGTGTTGATGTCGTTCTTCTTGCCTTTGTAGTAGCCGGTCAGCCCCACCGACCCGAAAGCGTCCCAGTATTTCGTCCAGCTGGCTTCCAAATGCTGGGTATAGATGGGCTCCAAGTAACGGTTTCCTGTGGCGTACATCTCTATGTCATATTGGTTGAAATCGCTGAGTTGCTTTGCCGAAGGCCGGTTGATCTTCATGGAGTAACTCATCTTGAAGTTGTGCATCGATGGGGTGCGATAGGAGAGATGCAAGGATGGCAGAATGTCGAAATCATCCTTAACGAAGTCGTAATCAGGTGCGTCGGGATAGACAATCCTTGTCCGGTAATACTTTAGGTTCATGCCCGGCTGCATCGTGAAGTTCCCGAAACGATGCCTTACCATGAAATACCCGCCCAAGCTTTGGTTCCCGCTTCGATAGCGGTAGCTCATAACGGAATCCCGCACATAGACGCCATCTTCCAAGTTGTCCACGATAACGTCGGCGCGCTCCTTTTCCCAACTGCCACGGAGACCCATGCAGAATTCCCCGTTTGGGGAATAAGGCAGGTTGTAGTCCAGATTGGCAGAAACCGGCATGTTGTGGTAGCGGTAATCCATCCGAAAGGCCGTCTCACAGGGAACTGGCAAGGTATAGGTGGTGTGGTCTTCCAAAGGCACGGCGTTGCGGTTCCAAGTTCCATTCCATCGAAAAGTCAGGTTATGTCCCTCCTCATTGAACTTGTGTTGGAAATACAGTCCCGAGTTGAGATAAAGGTAATTGGTATTTGAAACATTGGTAATCAAATACTTATAGAAGCCTTCTTGCTCCAGATACTCGGTGCGTTCCCGTTTTTGGCTTACTTCCGAGGGACCAAACGAATCCCAAAGATTCAAATAAAAAGAATAGGTGTTCTTTGCGTCAGGTTCGTAATTGATGTTGAGACTGCCTCCGGGGCTGTAGGTGAAATACTTGTTGTGTCGCGTGTTCACGATGTGGCTGGCATGGAGGAGATTCCCACTCTCGTCTTTCCTGTAGAGGTCCCTCTCAAATTGAGCGTCCATCTCGCCACGATAGAAATAGGCGCTGGTGTAGGCGTTCACGGTCCATTTCTGGTTTTTCCACACGTAGGAAGCCCAAGGCATGACGTAGGGTTGTGAAGAGACGTTGGTCCCGAAACACAGAAACTCATTTTTTTTGATCTTGGCATTCATCACGATGTTGATGATGCCGTCGGCATCGGTGGCATAGCGCGCCGAGGGGTTGGTAATGACCTCGATGCGGTCGATGGCGTTGGCAGGAAGGGTTTGCAGATAGGCTTTCAGGTTCTCCTTGTTGAGATGCGAAGGCTGGTCGTTGATCCAGATCTCCACGGAAGAAGTCCCCCGCAACGTGATGTTGCCTTCCACGTCCACGCTCACCCCAGGCGCATTCTGCAAGGCGTCGGAGGCCACGCCCGACTGTACCGTGGGGTCGTCGGAGACTTGATACAGCGTTTTCTCTCCTTCTACCGAGAACAAAGGCCGCTCGACAGTGATGGAGACACCTTCCAACAACAGGGTGTCGGCGGTCATCTTCAGACTGTCCATCTTGTTTTTCGGTGCGTCGTTTTGGGCAACAACTCCTGAGGATAGCATCCCGCAGACCATCAGGAACAATAATGCTTGTCTCTTCATGATGTGATGTGTTGAGTTCTTCATGTCTGCAAAAGTATCATAATAATCCCTTAATTTTTCAAGGGGGGAACTCAAGTAGAGACATTTGGGGCACTATTATTAGTTAAATATCATATAATCAATTTGATACTTAAATCATGGTAGAGGTTTTTATTCTTTTTCTTGGAGGTTTTCATCTTTTTTTACTAACTTTGTGCCGAAATAAAATTTTTAACTATAATGAAAAAACTTTCGCTTCTTTTGATGGTGGCTGTCGCGGCGATGATGGCCTCCTGCTGTGGCGACAAATGCGCCGACGAAAACAAAAACACTACTGTTATGAATACTACGATGAACGACTTGCTGACGCGCCGCAGTGTGCGCAGCTACACTGAAGAAGTGCCTCCCATGGAGGTCATTGAGGAAATCTGCAAGGCTGGCACATACGCCCCTACCGGCATGAACCGCCAAGCCCCCATCATCATCGCGGTGACCAACCGTGAGGTGCGTGACCGTTTGAGCAAGCTCAATGCCGCCGTGTTTGGTCCCGACAACGACTCGGATCCGTTCTATGGCGCTCCTGTGGTTTTGGTGGTGTTAGCCGACACAACCGCTGCCCCAACCTGGAAGGAAGACGGCTCCCTCGTGATGGGCAACCTGCTCAACGCCTGCCACGCCAAAGGCCTAGGCTCTTGCTGGATTCACCGTGCCAAGGAAGTCTTTGAGACGGAAGAGGGCAAAGCCATCCTTCGCGACCTCGGCATCGACGACACCAAGTACGTGGGTATCGGCAACTGCATCCTCGGCTATACCGCCGGCGACTACCCTGAAGCCAGACCGCGCAAATCCAACTACATCTATTGGATTAAATAATCGGCGAATTAAGCGAGTAAAAAAAGTCGGCGAATTAAGCGAATTAAGCGAATTTATTGAGTAAAAAAATAATTCGTTTAATTCGCTAAATTCGCCGAAATAAACCGCCGAGTTATAATAATTCGCCGTGGAAAAGGTTTTCCACCGTTTCCTCATATTCTTTCAGCGCATTGATTTTCTTGATTTTGCGCCAGATTACCTGTGGATCATCAAATGAGTACATGAGATAAGACCACAGTTCTTTCATCCTTCCCAATACTTTTGGGCTTCCCCCAGCATGACGCAATCTATCCTCGTATAAATCAACAACATACTCATGCAGCCTTTCCTTCCTTCCTCCTCCAAATTCGCTTAATTTGCTTAATTCGCCGACCTCCCTCAATTCGCCGGCAGCAACCCTTAATTCGCCGATCTCTTCAGCGAGAAAGGGATTCGCCAGCAGTCCCCGGCCCAGCATGAATTCGCCAACCGGCTGCACCTCTTTACGGATGCGAAGAAAGCTTTCCACTGAAACGATATCGCCGTTATACACCAGCGGAGCCTTCACTAAAGGAATCAGCTCGGCGAAGCGTTTCACGTCGGCCTCGCCCTTGTAGAGTTGTTTGCCGATGCGCGGATGGATGATCAGTTCGCTTAGAGGATATTGGTTGAAAATGTCAATAATGGGCACTATCTCGTCAGGCTCGAAATATCCCAGTCGGCATTTGATGCTGAATTTCAAGTCGATATGCTCAAAAACTCCATTGAGTAGCGCTTCTACTTTCTCGGGGTAGGGAAGAAGCCCGCAGCCTCGTTTCTTGTTGGCCACCCTGGGGAAAGGACAGCCCATGTTCAAGTTGATTTCCTGGTAACCCAGCTCCTTGCATTGTGTGGCAAACCTTAGAATTTCCGTGGCATCGGTGCTTAGGATTTGCGGGGTCAGATGTTCCACGTCGTTGCAGGCAGGGTCGATTTCCTCCACTTGAAGGTTTTTGGCGTGGTCTTTCTGGATGCCGGTGAAAAAAGGGGTGTAGAACTTGTCGATGCCCCCGAAATGTTTCTTGAAGACGTTCCTGAAGGGGGCGTCGGTGATGCCTTGGAAAGGCCCGAGGCTTAGCTTAAAGGTGTTCATCTCATCTCTTTTTTCGGAACAGACCTAAGAGGGTGAGGATCAAGGTGGCGATAAGCAATCCGTAGGTCATCCACATGGCGATGTCATAGAGGTAGTCGCCATGTTGGGTGTAGAAGGTCTTTTCTTTGTTGGCTTTCAGCGAAGCCTTGATGACATCTTCTTTCCAATATTCAGTGGATTGCAGCACGTCGCCCCGCTGGTTGAAGAACCCCGACTTTCCGGTGTTGGCCGAGCGGGCCACGCAGCGGCGGTTCTCGATGGCGCGTAGCTTGGAGAACTCGAAATGCTGCTTGTAGCCGGGTGTGTCACCCCACCAGCCGTCGTTGGTGATTACAAAAAGCAGGTCGGCGCCTTTGCGGGCGAACTCGCTCACATAACCCCCAAAAGCCGACTCGTAACAAATGGGTACTCCCACCAGATGGTCGCCAAAACGCATGTTTTTGGAGGTTCTGTCGGTCTTTAACGTGCCACGGGCGATGCCCATCGTCAGGCTATAGTTCTTTAGGAATCCCATCCATTCAGGGATGGCCTCCACAGCCGGTGTCAGCTTCGACTTATGGCGGTATTGTGCGCTCACCGTGTCGATGAGAAGGGCGGAGTTGTGTACATAGTAATATTTGCCGCTCTTTGTGGGTCGTGCGGGGAAGTCTTTCTCCATGCCTCGTGGCACCCATTCCATGGTGGTACCCCCAATGACGAAACAGGTCTGCGGCTGTGCTTCCAAAAAGTCTCCGATGATCTTGAAGGCCCTGACCTCTTTCATGTCGTTGAGCCAGATGCCCTCCTGGATGGCCGACTCGGAACTGATGACGAAGCGTGTTTGGGGACTGATGCACTGCTCGGCGAGAGCCACGTTCCGTTGAATCGTCTCGTCGTAGTGTTTTTTGTCGAACTGCTCGTTCCAAGGATCGCAGTTTTGCTGAATCACAATGACTTCCGTGTCCTCCCCTTGGTCTTCGTAATGCACATAGCTGATTTTGCTTCCAACGATGGGCAGGGCCAATAGGGCCAAGATGATGCCAATATGCCAGGCAATGGCTCTCTTTTTGTTTTCGAGACAAGCCGACAATAAATTGTTAATCAGTATGTTGACTAATAAAATCCATAAGGTGCCTCCCGCTACGCCTGTCACTGAGTACCATTGGATCCAAGTGGTGCAGGTGGAAAACACATTGCCGAGGCTGAGCCAAGGCCATTTGGCGGCCCAGTAGTAATGCAGGAACTCAAAAGCCATCCAATAGGGGATGAGCAGGAAGTTGCCCCATCGGTCGTTGTGCAGCTTCATCTTGGTATAATGGAAAGCCCAGAACACGATGGCCATGAAGAGCGAGTTGAGAATCCACGCCAAGGTGGCCGCAGGTGTGGCGTTCCAGACCCACCAGGTGGTCAGTACATTCCAAATGAGAAAAGTGAGAAACGAGAGTCCAAAGACGTTTCTTTTCTCCCCTTTGCTGGCACGTTCTTCCACAAAAAGAAGGGGTACCCAAGCAATGAAAATCAAAGCCGCCCAGCCCCGCACCGGCCATGCCGCCCACATCAACAGACCGCTCACGACCGACAATAATAGCCCTTGATATTTTTTCATGTCCAAAATTTGGCAAAAATAATGAATTGTTAACTATCTTTGCTGCATAATTATTGCATTTTGAAAAAGATTCTCCTTATCCGTTTCAGCTCCATTGGCGACATAGTGTTGACCACGCCGGTGGTCCGTTGTTTGCGCCGTCAAATCCCTGAGGTCGAGTTGCACGTGTTGACCAAGTCGTCCTATCATTCCATCTATGCCAACAATCCCAATATTAATAAGGTGTTCGACTGGGAGGGCTCGTGGGAGGTAGTGTTGCCGTTGCTTAAGAACGAAAGATATGACTTTGTGGTGGATCTTCACAAGAACTGGAGGTCGTTTCGGGTGCGCATGGCTTTGCGTTGTCCCTCGGCTTCTTTCCCCAAGCTCGACTTCCGCAAGTTTCTTTATACCAAACTGAAAATCGGGAAGATGCCTCCGGTGCACATTGTGGACCGTTATTTCGAGGCGGTGAAGCGGTTGGGGGTGCACAACGACGGTCAAGGCTTGGATTTCTTCTTTTCCGAGGGGGATGAGTTACATTATGAGGACTTTCCGGAGACCTTCCGCGACGGTTTTGTGGCGGTGGTGATCGGGGGGCAGCATGCCACCAAGATTTTGCCTGTCGATAAGGTGGTGGAGGTGTGCGAGGCCTTGGACTATCCCGTGCTGTTGGTGGGTGGCTCCGAGGATAGTGCCAGAGCGGAGCGGATTGTTGAAAAGGTGGGGAAGAATGTGGAGAACTATTGCGGGCGTCTCACCTTGGGACAGTCGGCTTACCTGTTGAAGCTCTCCGATGCCGTGTTAACCAACGACACGGGCATGATGCATATCGCCGCCGCTTTGCGTAAGCCCATCGTCTCCGTTTGGGGCAACACGGTGCCAGAGTTCGGGATGTACCCTTACCTTCCCCAAGAGATGGCGCCTGCCGCCATTGTTGAGAATAAGTCGCTGAAGTGCCGCCCTTGCGATAAGTTGGGTTACAGCCGTTGCCCGAAGGGCCATTTCGCTTGCATGAACTCGCTGGATGCGAATGAGATAGCGGAAAAAATAAAAGCCGGACTTTCGCCCGGCTTCTGTGGTACCAGCGGGAATTGAACCAGCGACACACGGATTTTCAGTCCGTTGCTCTACCAACTGAGCTATGGTACCTCATTGTTTGCGACTGCAAAAATACAGCTTTTTTTGAAACTGGCAACAATTTTTTATAAAAATTTCGGTTTTTTTTTCAGATATTTGCAGCCCGAAACAGAGCATGATGAAGATTTTTACGTCTAATAGACTTATATTGACGGTGTTACTCGCTTTTTTAGGCGTAGGCGCATTTGCACAGGCCAACGTTGACTCCCCTTATTCCTTGTTCGGAATCGGTCAAGTGAGGAACAAAACCATGAACGCCCGCCTCAAAGGCATGGGCGGTGTGGCGAATGCCATGTTTGACAAAACGATGGTTAATGCCGAGAATCCCGCCTCGTATGCGATGATTGACACCTTGGCTTTCCTGTTCGATGCCGGAATGTATGCCAAGTCCTCCACGTTCAGTACCTCCTCTTTGTCGGAAACCGCCACTTCCGTCTCATTCGACTACATGGCCTTGGGATTCTCCCTCACCAACTGGTGGAAGATGGCCGCGGGCATCCAACCCTACACTTCCGTGGGTTACAATATCGTGACCTCCTTCCATGATGACAATCTTGGCAACTATTCCCAATATTTCCAAGGTGAAGGCGGACTGAACCAGGTGTTCTGGGGCAATGCCTTCAGGTTGGGAAAACATTTCTCGGTGGGTGTCAACGCCAACTATGTGTTTGGCGACTGCAAGTCCATTACCACCCTCACGTTTCCCGACTCTACCTACAACATCTGCTCCCGCCGTACCCGCGATATGATGGTCAGCTCCTTCATGTTCGACTATGGCCTCATGTATCGTGGCAACCTCGGCAACGACTTGACGCTCTCCCTTGGCGCCACTTACAACCAGAAAATCAACATTAAAGGCACTCAAACCCTCTTCATCCGTTCCATCGAGGCCAGCGAGAGCACTTCCGTCACGGGAGAATACTTGATCGACACCGTTTTTTACAGCAAAGACAAAAACGCCAGCTATACCTTGCCTCATGGAGTGGGCTTTGGCGTGTCGTTGCAGAAAAACAACCGATGGGCCATCGGCGCCGACTTTAACTGGGCGCAATGGAGCACTTTTGCCCGTAACGGGGTGAGTGAGCCTTTGCAAGACTCATGGAGCGTGGCCGTGGGAGGTGAGTTCCTGCCCACTTCGACCTCCATCTCGGGCTATTGGACCAAAGTGTCATACCGTCTTGGCGGCTTTTATGAGCAAACTTATCTCAATATCAACGGACAGTCTATTAATAAAATAGGTGTGACCGCCGGCATGACGCTTCCGGTGCCCAAAACCCTCTCAAGAGTGAGTCTCGCCCTTGAAGTCGGAAATTGTGGCACGAAATCTGATAACCTCATCCGGGAAGGTTACGTGAACCTGACCGTGGGTGTCTCGATCTTCGAGCGCTGGTTCTTAAAGAGAATGTATCAATAGAAAAGTTAAACCATTAAAATACAAGAGAAATGAAAACTAAAAGCTTTTTGATTTTGGCAGTTATTTTAGGAATTGCCTCCAGTGTTTCAGCGCAAGACCTCACCACGCAATCGAAGTATGGTGCCGATAGTGTTAACTGCGTCACCAAGCTTTCGATTTATCGTGAGTACTACAAACAATGGGAAGCCGCCAAGTTTGCCCCTGAAGCCATTAGCGGCGAAATGATCTCCGCTTGGCGTGAAGTGTTCCTCACTGGTCCCCGTGCCAGCCAATATACCTTCACCAACGGCGAGAAGATCCTGGACTACCTGATTCGTAAAAACCCGAAAGAAAAGGACGCTTACATCGATACTCTGGGTATCTTGATGGACACCAGAGCCAAGTGCTTCCCCACTGATCCCAAAACGGGCCAGTCGCAAGTCGCAAGCATCATGGGAAGAAAAGGCCTCTTGATCTATACCTACAACAAGAACCGCTATGAGGAAGCCTACAACGTGCTGAAAGATGCCGTCGCCCTCGATCCCACCCAGCTGCAAGGCGCCTACATCGACGCTTACTTCAAGGCCACCATCGACATGGTGAACAACGGTAAGGAAGAGAAAATGACCATCATCAACGTGTATCAGGAACTCACCGATGTGCTCGACGGAAACATCAAGGAGCTGGCTGAGAAAGAGACCCAGCTGGTCGAAGCCCGCGCCAACGCCGAAGAGACGGGCGATTCCGAAGCCGTGACTAATTTCGACAAGCAGATTGAGAAGAACGAGAAGTCCATCAACATCAACAAAGGTGTGAAGAACAACGTCGATAACCTCTTCCAACCATACGCCTCTTGCGAAGACCTGATCAAGGTGTTCTCCGCCAAGATGGCCGAGACTCCGGAAGACATCGCGTTGCTGAAGCGCATCACCACCATCCTCGACAAGAAGGAATGCACCGACTCGAAGCTCTTCCTCGACGCCAGTAAGAAACTCTATGAACTGGAACCCAGCCCTGAGGCCGCCTATAACATCGGTATCCAGGAGTTCAAGAACAAGAAATTCAACGAGGCCGCCAAGTACTTCGAACAGGCCACCGCTTCCGAGAACAACGACCGCGTGTATCGCGCCTACCGCAACCTGGCCTTCTGCTACCAGAATGTTGGCAGCTACGGCAAAGCCCGCGACGCCGCGAGAAGAGCCGCCCAAGTTGACCCCACCGCTGGCGAGCCTTACCTCATCATCGCCCAACTCTACGCGGAGAGCGGCAAACAGTTCTCCGGCGATGTCGAAACCAAAGCCGTGTTCTGGGTGGCTGTTGACAAATGCATCAAAGCCAAGCAAATCGACCCCTCCGTGGCCGACAGAGCCAACAGCATGATCAGCATCTACTCCCAGCACTACCCCTCGGTCGAGACCATCTTCTTCAACGACTATGCTGAAGGACAGTCCTACACGGTGGGCGGCTGGATCAACGAGACCACGACCATCAGGGCCTCTAAATAACCAAGCTTTGGAAAGAGAACACGACAGGCCTTACAGGACGAAACGGTTCCTACGCTACAACATCACAGCCTTCTTGGCTGTGGTGTTGTTTTCGTGTGGAAACCCAACCTCCGTCATTCAACAACTCGCCTCCGACGACACCCTCTCCGGCGTCATCGCCTACGATATCGTGTTCTATCGAAGTGACTCGGGATTTGTACAGGTGGAGCTCGAAGCACCCATGATGGTCCAACAAGGCAGCGACACCAGCTACCTGGAGTTCCCCGAAGGATTCCGCGCCTCCATCTTCAACAGAAACCACCAGACAGTCTCCGAAATCAGCGCCGACTACGGCATCAACCACAATCGTGAGAAAATGGTGGAGGCTGTCGGCAACGTCCGCGTCGAGAATCGCCAAAACAACCAGCAGATGCTCTCCGAGAAACTCTATTGGTACCAAGATACGAAAATGCTCTATACCCGGTCGAAGGTGAGAATCATCATGCCCGACAAGGACATCACAGGCGACAGCCTCGTGTCCACCGAAGGGTTCGACGAATATACCATCTATAACGGCCAAGCAACTTTTGAGGTGGAGGACAAATAAATGATAAACCAGTGGATTGTGGTGGTCGTCACCCTGTTTTTCTCCGCGCTGTTCTCCGGCCTTGAGATCGCTTTCAACAGCACCAACCGGCTCCAACTCGAAGTGGACTTGAAAAAGAACAAGTTCTCCGCCAAGATTGTCCGACTCTTCTTCAAAAACCAGTCGCGGTTCATCACCTCGCTGCTCATCGGCAACAACATCGCGAACGTGATCTATGGCATCGCCACGGCCATCCTGCTTCGCCCCTTTGTGCTTTGGCTGCTCCCAGCCAGCCTGGAGTATGAGTTTTTCATCCTCCTGCTCCAGTCCATCTTCTCCACGTTGATCGTGCTGGTGGTGGCCGAGTTCCTTCCCAAGATTCTTTTCCGCATCAACCCCAACGCCATCCTTTCGTTCTTCGCCTTCCCGATGGTGATGCTCTACTATCTTCTCTATCCTCTTTCGCTGGTGTACTCGGGAATCGCCTATTTGATTATCAGGCTTTTCTTTGGAATGAAGATGGACCAGCAGCAGTATCAGATCAGCACGGTGGATTTCGACGACTACATCACCGAATACGCCGACCCGGAAGAGGCCGACGAGGATGTGCAGCAAGAGATTCAGCTGTTTCAAAACGCCATGGACTTCCGGTCGGTGAAACTGCGCGAGTGCATGGGACCCCGCAACGAAATCGAATCGGTGAAACTGACCGACGACCTGCATTTTCTGAAGGACCGTTTCGAGGAGACCAAACACTCCAAGCTGATTGTCTATTCCGACACCATCGACAACATCGTGGGGTATATCCACTTGAACGACGTGGTGGACGCCATGGTGCATCATAAAGGCAATACCGCCGCCGACCTTGTGCGCCCCATCGATTTCTTCCCCGAGACCTACACCGCCGACCGGCTCCTCAAACACTTCATCCAAAAACACCAAGGCATCGCCGTCGTCGTGGACGAGTTTGGCGGCACCGCCGGCATTGTCACCATGGAGGATGTTATCGAAGAGATTTTCGGTGAAATCGAAGACGAATACGACGAGGAAGAGGAAACCGAGAAAAAGGTCAAGGATGACACCTACGTGTTCTCGGCCCGTTTGGAGATCGACTACCTCAACGAAACCTATAAACTGGACCTCCCCGTGTCGGACGATTACGAGACCTTGGCGGGAATGATTCTCCATTTCTATGAGAATATCCCGGAGGAGGGAGAGGAATTGCACATCGGCAACTATAGAATCAAGGTGTTGAAGGCTACGGATATGAAACTGGAAGAAGTTGAGTTACAACGAGTTAGTTGATATAAAAAATAAAATTTCATCATTTTAACGTAGATTGGAATCCTTTTACTAAATTTGCAGGCTCAAATTTTGAATAATAATTTAATTAAATATGCATTATGGCAGCAATTGAAAAAATCAGAAAACGTTCAGGATTGTTGATCGCAATCATCGGTCTTGCATTGTTGGCATTCGTCCTTCAAGACCTTTTCCAAAGTACTGGCAGACACCGCGAATATAACGTGGCAGTCATTGATGGAGAGAAGATTCCTTACAAGGATTTCGAGGATCTGAAGAACCAGAACCTGGAGAACATGAAGCGCAACTATGGCAGCAGCCTCTCTTCGTCGCAGACCTATGGCATCTACAACAATACCCTGGAGCAGATGATCAAGGATCACATCATGACCAAGGAATACAACACGCTTGGCATGAATGTCACCGCTGAGGAACTCACCGACCAGTTTGTGGGTGAAGAACCCCACCAGTGGGTCGTGCAGAACTTCACTGACGGTGAAGGCAACTTCAACAGACAGGCCGTCGAGAACTATATGAAGAACTTCGACAACTTCCCGATTGAGAACCGCAACCAGTGGATCCAGTTCGAGAACGCCGTCAAGGAAAACCGTCTTGAGACCAAGTTCAACAACCTCGTGAAGGCCTCTTACTTCGTCCCCGCCAAATTGGCTCAGAAGTACTATGAGAACAAGAACGCCAAGGCTACCGCCGAGGTGATCGCCCTGCGTTACTCCACCATCCCCGATTCCACCATCGTGGTGACCGACAAGGACAACCAGAAGTTCTACAACGAGAACAAATACAGATACGAGACCGACGAAAGCCGCGGCATCGAATACGTGGTCTTCGACATCAAGCCTTCGGCACAGGATAACCAAGACGCCCAGCAACTGGTCGCCGAGATGAAGAAAGACTTCACCGAAACCGACAACATCGCCAACTTCGTGAATGGCAACTCCGACCAGCGTTACGACAGTACCTGGAAAAGCCGCACCGATGTGCCCGCCGCCATCGAAAAGGTGATCTTCGACGAAGGCAACCAGCCCGGTTTCGTGTATGGACCTTACTTCGATGACAACGCTTTCAACATGGTGCGCATCATGGACCTCCAAAACCGCGCCGACTCTTTGAAAGCCAGCCATATCCTCATCTCCTACAACGGCGCTCTCCGCAGCGAAGACACCGTCACCACCAAGGAACAGGCCAAGATGCGCGCCGACAGCATTCTCAACGCACTGAAGAAGAATGCCAAGAGCACCGACTTGTTTGAAAAACTGGCTACCAAGTATTCGTCCGACAAAGGTTCCGCCGAGAAGGGTGGCGACCTCGACTGGTTTACCGATGGTGTGATGGTTCCTACCTTCAACGAGTTTGTGATGAACAACCCCGTGGGTCAGATGGGCGTGGTCGAGTCTCCTTTCGGCTACCATGTCATCAAAGTCACCGGCAAGACCGAAATGAAGCCCAAGGCTCGTCTCGCCGTCTTGAAGCATGAGGTCACCCCCAGCACCAAGACCTATCAGGACATCTTTGCCGTGGCCAACAAGTTCGTCACCGAGAACCGTACCTATGACCAATTCAATGCCGCCATCGAGGCCCAAGGCCTGACCAAGCGCAGCATGCCGAGAATGAATGCCTCCACCTACCAGATCACGGGCATCGAGAACCCGCGCCAGATTGTCCGCTGGGCTTTCGACGACAAGACCAAGATGCATGACGTGTCGTCCATCTTTGAACTTGACAACGCCTTCGTGGTGGCTGCCCTCACCGATGTCGTGCCTAAGGGTTACGCTCCTTTGGCCACCATCGCCGAGCAGGCCAAGTACCAGATCATCAACCAGAAGAAGGGTGAAGTCGCCGTTGAGAGGATGAAAGCCTGCGGCACCGACTACGACCGCATGGTCAAGGAACTGGGTGCCGAAAGCACTTCGGTGTCGGATGTCAACATCGATTCACGCGTGCTGAGCAACTTCGGCGTGGAAGCTGATGTGATCGGTACCATCATGGGCATGAAGGAAGGCGAAGTGGTCGGCCCCATCGCCGGTAACTCCAGCGCCTTCGTCATCAAGAACGTGAAGGTGACCCCGGCTCCCGCCACTACCGACTATAGCACCATCTTGAGAGACAAGACCTCTCAGTTCAACAACAAGGTGTTGAACAACAGCGTCTATAATGCCCTCAGAAACATGTGTGAAATCGAGGACAACCGCGTGATGTTCTATTAATGCGGAATTCGGAATGCGGAATGCGGAATTGCATTTCGCAACGAAGAAAATGGGATGACCGAAAGGCCATCCCATTTTTTTATTCCG
This sequence comes from uncultured Bacteroidia bacterium, assembly GCA_902783365.1. GTDB lineage: Bacteria > Bacteroidota > Bacteroidia > Bacteroidales > F082 > Limimorpha. Next base: position 18,323 of record CACZQL010000040.1, read on the forward strand.
CATTCCGCATTATGCATTCCGCATTTTTAAAACCCTGTTCCGAACCAGTACCAGAACTGGCTTTCCATTTCTTTCCAGGTTTGGCGGGCTGCTGCGGCGAAGTCCTTGGTGTATTGGTTGAGCACCTTGGTGGCTTCGCCTTTCTTCCCTTCGTCAAGGAAGCCTTGGGCTTTCTTTTCAATAGCGGGGATCTCCTCGAAGGCTTTCTCTTCAAGGCGGTTGGCGTTGCCCATCAGGACGGGTTTGGTGCGTCCCCACATCACGGTGGCGAGTTTGTTGGCCCTGCGGTAATGCCAGATCCAGGCCTCTTCGCGGTAGCGGAGCTGGCCGCATTTGTCGAATCCCTCGGGCAGGGTGGTGGAGCCTGAGAAGATGGGGATGCGCGGGCTCTGTCCCGGGTTGTCGCAGGCCATCCAGCAGATGGCGCCAATCTCATCGGGGACCCAGCTGCGGCATTGGATGATGTGGTGGTAGCTGCTCCAGGCCACGGCCACGGTGCGCTGGAACTTCACGGTCTCAGGGGCCAGGAAGTTCAAAGTGTTTTGCATGGTGCCGTTCATCCAGGGATTGGCGATGGGGCTGACGATGGTGTCGTTGACCACGGTGCCGTCGTCGAGACGTTTTCTGGTCACCATCTTGATGTTGCGGGTCATGTCCATGTCGGTGCCCTCGTAGGTGCTGCGGAAGAGTTCCATCACCTTGCGGACGTCCACATTTTCGTCGGGTTTCACCGAGAAGGGCAGCTCGTCCATGTCGCGGTTAAGGTTCAGGGAGGGGGCCAGCTGGCTAAGGATGAAGAACTCGCGGTCGCTGTAGTTTCTGCCGCCGCCATATTCGGCGCGGAAGGCCTTCCAGAACACAAAGTCGCCCTTGCCGTCCCAAAGGCCGTATTTCTTGGCCACTTTCTCGCAGTTGTCGGAGCAATAGAAGTCCTTGCTTTTGCGTTCGAGCTTCCCGATGCGGGCGATGTTGGCGCTGACGCCCACTTCGTCGTCGGGGATGCGCTTGGCGGCCCACACGCCACCGATTTTGTCGGGACCTTCGCCGAGGATTTCCATCTGCCACACTTCGTTCTTGTC
>CACZQL010000041.1 GCA_902783365.1 uncultured Bacteroidia bacterium
CCGAGGCGGCGGCCCGACAGCGACTTGAGCATGACGCTCTCGTTTTGGGCGATCTCCACGTTGAGGAAGCCCGACTCGAACTTGTGCGAGTCGTTGTGCTTCATCACGGGGTGCTCCTCGTGGTCGGGATAGAGCAGGCCGAGTTCCATCATCAGCTGGCAGCCGTTGCACACACCGAGGCTGAGGGTGTCCTCACGGGCGTAGAAGTCGTCGAGGGCTTTCTTGGCCTTCTTGTTGTAGAGGAAGGCGCCTGCCCAGCCTTTGGCCGAGCCCAGCACGTCGGAGTTGGAGAAGCCACCCACAAACACGATCATGTTCACGTCGCTGAGGTCCTCGCGACCGCTGCTCAAGTCGGTCATCGTCACATCTTTCACGTCGAAGCCGGCGAGGTATAGGGCGTAGGCCATCTCACGGTCGCACTGGCAGCCTTTCTCACGGATGATGGCGGCCTGCACGCCCGACTTCTTACGGCGGTTCATCTTGATGCCCAGGTCGGCAGCCTTGCCGGTGAAGGTGCTTCCGAAGCTATAGTGGAGGTATTGTTTCTTGAAGTTCTGGTAACGGTCGAGGGCCCTGCGTTTCCCGCTCTGCTTGCAGTCGAGCAGGTACGACGACTTGAACCACACGTCGCGCAGCGCGTCGATGTCGAAGAGGTAGTCGTGGTCGCCATGACGGAGGGTGATCCTGCGGCGGATGGAGGGTTTTCCGATGACTTTGAAGCGGATGCCGAGTTCACGGAGCATCTTCTGGGCGGCTCCGTCGTCGAGCACCTGAATCACCACCGAGGGTTTCTCGCAGAACAGCAGGGAGACCAGGTCGAGGTCGTTGAAGTCCTGGAGGTCGAGGTCCATACCCATTTCGGTGTTGGCGAAGTTCATTTCGAGCAAGGTGGTGATGAGGCCACCCGCGGAGACGTCGTGGCCTGCCAGCACCAGGTTGTTCTCGATGAGCTGTTGCAGGGCGTTGAAGGCTTTCTTGAAGTAAGCGGGGCTTTTCACGTCGGGGCATTGCTGGCCCACGGCGTTGATGGCCTGGGCGAAGCTGGAGCCGCCCAGCTCGAAGCCGTCGCTGGAGAAGTCGATATAGAGCAGCTCGGTGTCGAGCCGGCCTTTCATCACGGGTTGGACGGTTTGCCGGATGTTGCATGCCTCACCCACTGCCGACACGATGACCGTACCGGGGGCCACCACTTTCTGTCCGTCGGGGTATTTTTGGGTCATGGAGAGGGAGTCTTTTCCGGTGGGCACGTTGATGCCGAGGGCGATGGCATAGTCGCTGAGGGCTTTCACGGCGTTATAGAGACGTGCGGTCTCGCCTTCCTGTTTGGCGGGCCACATCCAGTTGGCGCTAAGGGAGACGCCAGAGAGACGGTCCTCGATGGGGGTCCACACCAGGTTCGTCAGGGCTTCGGAGACGGAGAGGCGGGAGCCTGCCGCCGGGTCGATGAGGCCCGCGATGGGGGCATGTCCCATGGCGGTGGCGATGCCACGCACCCCTTGGTAGTCGAGGGCGGTGACACCCAGGTCGCTGAGCGGAAGCTGGATCTCGCCCACACATTGCTGTTGGGCCACACGCCCGGTCACCGAGCGGTCCACCTTGTTGGTCAGCCAGTCCTTGCAAGCCACAGCCTCCAGCTGCAACACTTTTTCCAGATATTTATGGATGTCTCTCTTGGTATAGCTGATTTTCTTGAAATGATAGGGCTTGTCGGTATCGTACAGCACGGTCTTGGGGGTACTTCCGAAGAAATCGGAGAGGGCCAAGTCGATGGGGGCTGTGCCTTCTTTTCTGATGAAACGCAGACGTTCGTCGCCGGTTACCATGCCCACTTCATAATAAGGGGCGCGTTCACGCTCGGCGGTCTTGCGAATCAGTTCCAGGTCTTTCTTCTTCACCAACAGGCCCATGCGTTCCTGGGACTCATTGCCGATGATCTCCTTGTCGGAGAGGGTCGGGTCGCCCACGGGAAGGCTGTCCACGTTGATCACGCCGCCAGCGTCCTCGATGAGCTCCGAGAGGCAGTTCAGGTGACCGCCCGCCCCGTGGTCATGGATACTGAGGATAGGGTTCTTGCCCATCTCAGCCATGGCACGGATGACGTTGCTGACACGTTTCTGCATCTCGGGGTTGGCGCGTTGCACCGCGTTCAACTCGATGGCGTTGCTGTATTGGCCAGTATCGACACTCGACACCGCGCCACCGCCCATACCGATGCGGTAGTTGTCGCCACCCAGCACCACAATCACGTCGCCGGGTTCCGGGGCCAGCTTCTCGGCATCTTGTTTCTTGGCGAACCCGATACCGCCGGCCAGCATGATCACCTTGTCGTAGCCAAGGTTCTGTTCCTCTTGGTGCTCGAAGGTGAGCAGACTGCCGTTGATGAGGGGTTGGCCGAACTTATTGCCGAAGTCAGAGGCGCCGTTGGAGGCTTTCACGAGAATCTCTTCGGGGGTTTGGTACAGCCACGGGCGCGGGGCCATGCCCTGTTCCCAGCTGCGCTCCGGTTCGGTGCGCGGGTAGGAAGTCATATAGACGGCGGTACCAGCAAGCGGCAAGCTGCCGCGACCGCCGGCCAGACGGTCGCGAATCTCACCACCGGTACCCGTGGCAGCCCCGTTGAAAGGCTCCACCGTGGTGGGGAAATTATGGGTCTCCGCCTTCAGCGAGATGATGGTGTCAGTGTCTTTGATCTGGAAAAAATCGGCCTCACACTGGCCCTTAGGAGCAAACTGCTCCACCTTGGGGCCGAGAATGAAGGCCACGTTGTCCTTGTAGGCCGAGACCAACTTCCCGGGGTTGGTCTCCGAAGTCTTCTTGATCAAGGCAAACAAGGAACTGCCCTTTTTCTTGCCATCGATGATGAAGGTGCCATTGAAGATCTTGTGGCGGCAATGCTCAGAGTTGACTTGTGCGAAGCCATACACCTCGCTGTCGGTCAACTTCCTGCCAATCTTCTCCGAAACGCCCTTCAGATAGGTCACCTCCTCTTCACTAAGGGCCAGCCCTTCCTGCTCGTTGTAGGCTTCGATATCGTCAATGTAACGCAAAGGCTCCGGCTGACGGTTCACCGTAAACACCTTCTGGTCGAGGTTGTGATACAAGGCCTGGAGCATCGGGTCATACGGGGCATCTTTGGTCTCCACCGAACGGAACTCCTCGATGCGACGGATGCCCTCTACACCCATGTTTTGGGTGATCTCAACGGCATTGGTACTCCATGGCGTAATCATCTCTCTTCGAGGGCCAACGAAATAGCCTTTCACGGATTTGGTTTTCACAAGATGGGCATCACCAAAAAGCCAACATAAACGGGAAATGTATTCTGATGAAAGTTCTGAAATGGCATCAACAGCGATAACTCGTTGATTTTCAGAAGTAAAAAAGCATATCATAATAGCAGTGTTTTGCAATCAAATATGCCCGCAAATATAAATATATTTTTTAATTAACCAACATTTTCTTGTTCGACAAAATGCGATTTCCGTCGAGGAGTTGGATTAAATAACACCCTTGTTGAAGTCTGTTTTTTAAAGATAAAATATCTTCCTCTTCGTTCATAATGTTCGATTTCAACACTATTCTACCACAAAGGTCATACACTATGACACGGTTTGGCTGGGGGTTATTAAGGGAATACTCTTCTACATCCCAATGAGGATCCCAAATCATGTCGGCGTATTCCGGATGGTCCACAAAAGGATTTCTATTCCGCTGATAATCATCATAAATAGCATTATTACGGTCGATTTCCTTTTGGCTCACCGGGTCCATTTTATTCCAGCGCAGCAGCAGGTCGATAGCCCAGGGTTTGATTACCGACTTGGTCGTCATGTCGCTGGTGCCCCAGCTACCGTCTTCTTGGTAATAGCGAACGCTCATATACATGAGGGCGCGGGCGAAGTCGCCCTTGTATTCGTCGATGGGCTCAAACACGGTACCGTTGAAGCCTGGGGTTTTGCAGGATCCGAGTTTGGAGCCGTTGGTGGAGGTCCAGCTGGCCGACTTCACTTCTCCGAATGCGTAGTTGCTTCTTTTGGAGTTGACGAAGCCGTCGGTAGGAAAGATGTGGTGCAGGTCGGTACGGGCGACACCGTCGTTGTTGAACCAACTTTGCGGCCAGGAGTGCTCGCGGTTGTAGCAGTCGCCCTCGCCGTTATAGTTGCCGCATTGATCAACACTCAGCTGATAGGTGTAGGCGGGAGTGCCACCGGGACGGTCGGAATACATGTCCCACACAATGCCGTTGCCTTTGTTGTCGGTACTCCAAAAGGCCGTCCAAAGCTGGGCATAGGAGATGGAGGTATGCCCTTTGACAATGTTGTGCAAGGCGCGCTTTAAAGGTTCGCCCGTGAGACCATCGGCGCTGCTATAATAGTTCGCCGGAGGCTGGGCAAAAGCCATCATCCCCAAGCCCAAAAACACCCAAAGCAAAAACTTCCTTCTCATAACTCTAAACTCTAAACTCTAATCTCTAAACTCTAAACTCTAAACTCTAAACTCTAAACTCTAAACTCTAAACTCTAAACTAAATCAGTAAACAAAAAAAGCACCGCCACCACCAACACAAACACCGCACCTGAAAACTCGATGAAGCTGGTGGCACGGAGCATCTTAGGGGAATAAAGGGTACGTACTGAAGGCCATGCCCAAAAAGCACCCGCCACCGCCACCGCAAGGAAATACCCATTGCCGAAAGGCATGTACCCCTCACAGCAGACACTCATCAGCAGGGTGTTCATGGAAGCAAGGATGCCCAACAGCAGGAATCCCCAATTGGAAGTGAAGGAGTAAAGGCGTTTGCCTTTAAGCACCTTCATGGAGTCAATAATCATTTTGACGGCCACAACGACCATCATGCCGAAGGTCACGTAACGCAAAAAGTCGCCGAACAGATAGCCGACCATCTTTCCCAGCAGATAGCCCAGCAAAGCCATCAAAGCCTGGGTGGCCCCGAACACTAGCGACACCAGCAGCCGTCTCGAAGGGGTACTCTCCCCTTTCGGCTCCAAGCCGACGGCCAATGGCACCACCGTGGTAGTCAGCGACAAAATATAAATCACCCCTATCAGTATGGCAGATGTAGTCATGCGGCAAAGATACAAATATTTTTCGTTAGTGGAGGACAAAACCTTGTAGAGACGGTGCATGCACCGTCTCTACAAGGTAAAAACAATCCCTAAAAAGGATTATCCTAAACGTTTGAACTGGCAGGTGAAGTGGCGCATCAGCTCGGCTTCCCAAGTGATTTCGAGGCCGCGTTTGATCTCGTTGCGGCGGTCATACACATTCTTCAGGGCGGCGGCGATCACGTCCATGTGGTTGTTGGTATAGACACGGCGCGGGATGCACAGACGCACGAAGTCGTTGCCACCGAAGCGGTTCTGGCGGGTCACCGGGTCGCGGTCGGCCAACACATAGCCAATCTCGCAGGCGCGGATGCCAGCTTCAAGATAGAGCTCGCAGGTCAAAGTCTGGGCGGGGAACTCCTCCTTGGGAATCTGGGTCAACACCTTGTCGGCATCGACGAAGATGGCGTGGCCACCGGCAGGACGCTGGTAAGGAATGCCATACTCGTCAAGTTTCTTGGCAAGGTAATGCACTTGCTTGATACGGGTCTCCACCATGTCGAACTCGATATTCTCCTGCAAACCGACCGCCAGAGCGTCCATATCGCGACCATTCATGCCGCCGTAGGTGAGGAAGCCCTCGAAAGGAATGCAGAACAGCTTGGCGCCTTCGTACCAGTCCTTCTTGTTGGTGGCGATGAAACCGCCCATGTTGACGAGACCATCCTTCTTGGCACTCATGGTCATGGAGTCGGCATAGCTGAACATCTCCTTGCAGATCTCGCGCAGGGTCTTGTCGGCATAGCCTTCCTCACGGGTCTTGATGAAATAGGCGTTCTCGATGAAACGAGCGCTGTCGATGTTGACCGGCACGCCGTACTTGTGGCAAAGCTCACAGGTCTCACGGATGTTCTTCATGCTCACGGGCTGACCGCCGACGGTGTTGTTGGTGACGGTGAGGACCATGAAAGGCACGTTGCCCTGGTTCTCTTTCAGCACCTTCTCAAGTTTCTCGAGGCTGACGTTGCCCTTGAAAGGCACCTCCAACTGCGTGTCGTAGGCCTCGGGCACAGTGACGTCGATGGCGAAAGCCTTGCGGCTCTCGATGTGACCCTTGGTGGTATCGAAGTGGGCGTTGCCGGGAACGACCTGACCGGGTTTCACGAGGTAGGAGAACAGCACATTCTCGGCAGCACGACCCTGGTGGGTGGGGATGACAAACTCGAAACCAGTAATCTCGGTGATGGTGTCCTTCATGTGATAGAAGGAACGGGCACCACCGTAGCTCTCATCGCCTTGCATCATGGCCGCCCATTGACGGTCGCTCATAGCGCCAGTGCCTGAGTCGGTCAGCAAATCGATATAGACATAATCGCTCTTCAGCATGAAGACATTCTGGTGGGCTTCGTTAAGCCACTTTTCGCGTTGTTCACGGGTGGATTTCTTAATGGGTTCAACCATCTTGATTTTCCACGCTTCTGCAAATGGTAATTCCATA
>CACZQL010000042.1 GCA_902783365.1 uncultured Bacteroidia bacterium
CGAACCCACATTGTCACGTTGGAAAGGCTATTACATGGCCAACACGGATAAATGGTACTTTGCTTATACTTTCGATGGTGAAACCGTAAACGTTGTGGATGCCTGTCATGTCCAAAACATGCATAATCAATAATTAGGTATATATTAGTGCAGGTTTTCTCCTAGGATAGTTTCGCCCCTTTAAAGGCGAACGTATTGATTCCGGTTGAACCAATAGGTGAGGCCGGAATCGATTTTTGAAGTTAAAGGTAACAGAAATTAAATTAAAAAAATCAAAAATCCTGCTTCCCCTCTGGAAAAAAGTCGTACCTTTGTGTTCCAATATGGGTTCGGCCTTTGATTGACAGGACTGCCTAATAAAAAAGAGGATAGGTTTTTCCCTTTTTATAGTTTCGCCCATCGGAAGGTGAACCATCTGATTCCGGCTGAACCAATAGGTGAGGCCGGAATCGGTTTTTTTGAAGTATAAACAATTGACTAGGAGAGGGTTTTATAGTATTATTGAAAATGAAAGCTCTGATTCTTAATAGCGGCTTAGGCCAACGCATGGGGGTCATCACCAATGAACACCCCAAATGCATGACGGAAATAGCTTACGATAACACCATCCTGAGCCGGCAACTCAAACAGCTGGTGTCGTTCGGCGTGGAAGAGGTGGTGATCACTACAGGCTACTACGACAAAGTCCTGGTGGAGTATTGCAACGCGCTCCACCTCCCACTGAAGTATTCCTTCGTTAACAACCCGATCTACGACAAAACCAACTATATCTACAGCATCTACTGCGCCAAGGATCAGCTCAAAGAGGACGACATCATCCTCATGCACGGCGACCTGGTGTTCGAGAGCCGGGTGATGGAAGCGGTGCTCGACAGCGAGCATAGCTGCATGGTGGTGAGCAGTACGCTGCCACTGCCCCAAAAAGACTTCAAGGCCGTCGTCAAAGACGGTCGCATCGAAAAGGTGGGGGTCGAGTTTTTCGACTACGCCTTGGCCGCACAGCCACTCTACAAAATCAAAAAGGAGGATTGGCGGGTGTGGCTCCAAAACATAGAGAAGTATTGCGAGGCGGGGAACCGCAACGTGTATGCGGAAAACGCTTTCAACGAGGTGAGCGACCAGTGCAAGATCTATCCCTGCGATGTGCAAGACATGCTTTGCGCCGAAATCGACACTCCCGAGGATTTACTCGCGGTGAGCCAGAAGGTGGCCGAGGTGAACGAACGCACGGTGTATATGTGCTTTTCCACCGAATACATCCACAGTGGTCATACCTCCATCATCAACAAGGCCCGCCGCTTGGGGCGCTTGATCATCGGCGTGCTGAGCGATGAGGCCGTGAGCAGCTACAAGCGCTATCCGCTGATCCCCTTCGCCGAACGTAAGGCGCTGTTCGAGAACCTGGCCGGCGTGGAACGTGTGGTGACGCAAAACACCTTGAGCTATGCAGAGAACCTGCGCGCCCTGAAACCCGACTTCGTGGTCCATGGCAACGACTGGTGTGAAGGCTTCCAGAAACCCATCCGTCAGGAGGTGTGCGAGGTGCTGGCCGAATATGGAGGCCAACTGGTGGAGTATCCCTACAGCAACAACCCCATGTATAAGGAACTGGATGCCGCCCATCGCGCGGAAGCCTCCATGCCCGATGTGCGCCGTGGCCGGCTGCGCAAACTCATCAATATGAAGGGCTTGGTGACCGCCATGGAGGCCCACAGCGGGATTACCGGCCTCATTGTGGAAAAGACTACCGTGCTTCAGGACGGAAAGACGTATCAGTTCGATGCCATGTGGATCAGCTCGCTTTGCGACTCTACCGCCAAGGGGAAACCCGACATCGAACTGGTGGATATGACCAGCCGCTTCCGCACCATTGACGACATCATGGAGGTGACCACCAAGCCGATCATCTTCGACGGCGACACCGGCGGCCTGGCGGAGCACTTCGTCTATACCGTGCGCACGCTGGAACGCATGGGCGTGAGCATGATCATCATCGAGGACAAGACCGGCTTGAAGAAGAACAGCCTCTTCGGGACCGAGGTGAAACAGACGCAAGACAGTATTGAACACTTCTGCGAGAAAATCAAGGCGGGCAAACACGCGCAAAAGACCAAGGAGTTCATGATTTGCGCCCGCATCGAGAGCCTCATCCTGGAACAGGGAATGGAAGACGCCCTCAACCGGGCTTTCGCTTTCACCGCTGCCGGTGCCGACGCCATCATGATCCACAGCCGCAAAAAAGACCCGGCGGAAATCTTCGAGTTCGTGCAGAAGTTTCGTGAAAAGAACACCGTCACCCCCATCGTGGTGGTGCCTACCTCATTCAATACGGTCACGGAGCAGGAGTTCAAAGACCGCGGCGTAAATGTGGTGATCTATGCCAACCAACTTACCCGTACCGGCTTTCCCGCCATGCAGGAGGCGGCCCGTACCATCCTGGAACACCACCGCGCCAAGGAGTGCGACGACAAGTGCATGAGCATCAAGGACATTATCACTTTAATTCCGGAAGAGTAATGATCAGACCTGAATTTTTTATCGAGAGACTCAGAGAGAACGGCATCGACTGCTTTGCGGGGGTGCCGGACTCGCTGCTGAAAAATATGTGCGCCTACATCACCGACCATTTCGATGCGGCGCATAACATCATCACCGCCAACGAAGGCGCGGCGGTCGGCCTGGCCGCGGGTCATTATCTGGCAACAGGCCAGCCTGCCTGTGTGTATATGCAGAACAGCGGCGAGGGCAACATCATCAACCCTTTGGCCTCGCTCACCGACCCAGAGGTCTATCACATCCCCGTGCTGCTGCTGATTGGCTGGCGAGGCCGTCCCGGGGTTCACGACGAGCCTCAGCATGTGAAGCAGGGCAAGGTGACCACCGGCCTGCTGAATGTGATGGGCATCAATTATGAGGTGCTTGCCAAAGAGGAGGACAAAGCTGAAAAACAAATTGCCAAGGCTGTCAAGGCCTTGAAAGACAAGGATGCGTTTGCGCTGGTGATTGAGAAGGACACCTTCGATGAGTACAAGTTGCAAAACGTTGAGCAGAACTACCTTACGCTGAGTCGTGAGGAGGCGGTGCAAACGGTTGCCGCCGCCCTTGGCGAGAAGGATTGCATTGTCAGCACCACCGGAATGATCAGTCGCGAGTTGTTTGAATACCGCGCCGCCATGAACCAAGGCCATGAGCGCGACTTCCTGACGGTAGGCTCGATGGGACATGCTTCCCAGGTCGCATTGGGCATCGCCCTTGCCCAGCCCGAACGCCGTGTGTGGTGTTTCGACGGCGACGGTGCCGCCATCATGCATTTGGGCAGCATGGCCATCGTGGCCAACAAGGCCCCGCGGCATTATGTCCACGTGGTATTCAACAACGGTGCCCACGACAGCGTGGGCGGCCAACCCACCGTGGGACTGAAGATGGACCTGCCAGCGGTGGCCAAGGCGGTGGGGTACAAGGCCGTGTATAGTGTGGATAACAAGGCGGACCTTGAAGCGATTCTTGCGAAAGCAAGAGGTTTTGAGGGGCCAACGCTGTTGGAAGTCAAAGTGAAGAAAGGCAACCGCAAAGACCTCGGTCGTCCTACCACCACACCGATTCAAAATAAAGAAGCGCTGATGCAGTTTTTATCCAAGTAAACCGCCATGCAAACCATCTACCAGGGAATCAGTCATTTGGGTGAAGCACTTGAAGGCGCTTCGAAGATTCTGCTTGTGTGCGACAGCAGTTTCCCGTTCCTCAATATCAAGGACGACATTGAACGGATGACCGTGCCATACACCGTGTTTGACCAATTCACCCCGAACCCTCTCTATGAGGATGTTTGCAAGGGGGTGGAGTGTTTCCAGAATGCGCATTGCGACACTATTCTTGCCGTGGGAGGGGGCAGCAGTTTGGACGTGGCCAAGTGCATCAAGCTCTATTGCAAGATGGCGAAGGATAAGCTGTATCTAGACCAGGAGTGCGCCGACACAGGAGTGAGACTCATCGCCATCCCGACCACTGCCGGTACGGGAAGCGAGTCCACACGCTATGCCGTCATCTATCACGAAGGAAAAAAGCAGAGTGTGACGCACGAAAGCATCATTCCCGATGTCGCTATTTTGGAACCCAAGGTGCTGAAAACCTTACCCCTTTATCAGAAAAAATGCACCATGATGGACGCATTTTGTCAAGGCATTGAATCGTGGTGGAGCGTGAACAGCACCGATGCGAGCCGGAAACTCTCAAAGGAGGCGGTGGAAACCGTGATGCGATGGTGGCGGGAGTACATTTTTGAGAACACCGATGCGTCGGCGGAAGCCGTCATGCACGCCGCCAATCTCGCGGGTCAGGCCATCTGCATTACCCAGACCACGGCGCCCCATGCCTTTAGTTACAAGATTACCTCGATGTATCAAATGCCTCATGGTCATGCCGTTGCGGTGGGTCTGCCTGTGATATGGGAATATATGGTGGACCATCTGGACCGATGCATCGATGCAAGGGGAGCGGCGTATCTGGCCGGCGTCTTCCATGAGATCGCTCAAGCTATGGGTTGTGACAACCCCATAGATGCGATAGAGAAGTTCCGTCGCATGATGGCGGATATGGATTTGAAACAACCTGTGGCGGTTGACCGCGATGCGGAGCTGGACATCCTCTCGAATTCGGTGAATCCCGTGAGGCTGAAGAATAATCCCGTGGAGCTGTCAAATAATGTGATAAAAATACTTTATGATTATATACTATTTTAATGAATAGGAGACTTGTCTATGCCAGAATCCAACCCTCGCAGAACCGTTGAACCCCATTTTTTGCTGCCTTTTATCCTCATTACCAGTTGTTTTGCCTTATGGGGATTCGCCAACGACATCACCAATCCCATGGTGAAGTCATTCTCGAAGATTTTCCGCATGAGTGTCACCCAAGGCTCCTTGGTGCAGGTGGCTTTCTATGGGGGCTATTTCTGTATGGCGTTGCCTGCCGCATTGTTTATCAAGCGCTTCAGCTACAAGAAAGGCATCCTGATGGGTCTTGGCTTGTATGCCGTGGGGGCCTTGATGTTTCTGCCCGCGGCCAAAACCGGCAATTACTGGCCGTTTTTGCTGGCTTATTTCATCCTGACCTGTGGGTTGAGTTTTCTTGAGACCAGTGCCAACCCTTTCATCCTCTCGATGGGGGCGCCCGAGACGGCGACACGGCGGTTGAACCTAGCCCAGTCGTTCAATCCCATTGGGTCGTTGTGCGGCATGTGGGTGGCCATGAACTATATCCAGGCGCGAATGAATCCCCTCTCGACGGACGAGCGGGCCCTCTTGAACGATACGGAGTTCGAAGCCCTGAAAGCGGCAGACCTGTCGGTGCTGGTGAAGCCTTACGCGGCGATAGGCATTGTGCTGGTGGCGGTTTTTGTGCTGGTGCTGTTGATGCGGATGCCGGTGGCCGATCGCGCTGATGAGGGTGTGTCGCGGGCTTTTGGACCCAGTGTGAGGCGGCTCTTTGCCAACAAGGCCTATCGCGGAGGTGTGGTGGCGCAGTTTTTCTATGTGGGGGCCCAGATCACCTGCTGGACCTTTATCATCCAATACGGCACCAAGGTGTTCATGGCGGAGGGAATGGCTGAGCAGGCGGCGGAGATTTTGTCGCAACGGCTGAATATCATTGCCATGGTGCTCTTCTGTGTATCGCGTTTCCTTTGCACCTGGCTGATGAAATGGTTCAGGCCGGCTAAGATTCTTGCCTGTTTCGCCACGGCGGCGATGTTCCTCACCTTGGTGGTGATCTTCGCTGGAGGCAGGGTAGGGGTGTATTCCTTGGTGGCGGTGTCCGCCTGCATGAGCCTGATGTTCCCTACCATCTATGGGTTGGCCTTGAAGGATGTCGGTCCCGACGCGGAGATTGGCTCCGCCGGTCTTATCATGGCGATCCTCGGCGGCTCGCTGTTGCCGCCGGTGCAGGCGCTGATCATTGATGCCGGTTGGATTGGAGGCTCTTTTGTGGTGCCGCTGGTGTGCTTCGCTGTGGTTTTGGTGTTTGCATTACGCTGTTTATCAGTGTCTTATAAATAAGATATTCTACTATCAATAAAAAACATTATTCGTATTTTGAGTTTTTTCCTAATTTTGCTTCGATAAAAACAAGATTAAATATAATGGCAAACAAACGGATTTACCTCTGTCTCGCTCACATGAGCGACGAGGGACTTGAACAAAAGTATATCAAAGAAGCCTTCGACACCAATTGGGTGGTGCCGCTGGGTCCCAATGTGAACGGCTTCGAGGCTGACCTGGAGCAGTTTGTGAATGCGGAATTCGGAATGCGGAATGCGGAATGTAATAACGGCGATTCCGCATTCCGCATTCCGCATTCCGCATTAAACAAGCGCGTTGTGGCGCTCTCTTCCGGCACCGCCGCTGTCCATTTGGCCTTGATTGCCTGTGGCGTGCAGCCGGGCGACGAAGTCATCGTCCAGTCGTTCACCTTCTGCGCCTCGTCGCATCCCATCACTTATCTTGGGGCAAAACCCATCTTCATCGATTCCGAGAAGGACTCGTGGAACATCGATGTCGGCCTTATGGAAGAAGCCATCAAGGACCGTATCGCCAAGACGGGAAGGAAGCCTAAGGCCATCGTGCCGGTGGCGCTCTACGGAATGCCTTACGACATTGAAGGGATCATGGAGGTTGCCAACCGCTATGGAATCCCTGTAGTGGAAGATGCTGCCGAGGGCTTCGGAAGCCGTTGGAAGGGCCAGGTACTGGGTACCTTCGGAGATTATGGCGTGTTGAGTTTCAACGGCAACAAGATGATTACCACCAGCGGGGGAGGTGCTTTGATTTGTCCCGACCAAGAGGCTTGGCAAAGAATCATGTGGCTCGCCACCCAAGCCCGTGAGGCCTATCCTTATTATCAGCACGAAGCCATCGGTTACAATTACCGTATGTCGAACATCTGCGCAGGTATCGGTCGCGGCCAAATGACCATCGCGAACGACCATATCAACCATCACAAGCATGTTTTTGAACTGTACAAAGAATTGCTGAAAGACGTTGACGGCATCGAGGTGCATGGCAATCCCGATGAGCGTTACGACTCCAACTTCTGGCTGAACACGATTACCATCGACCCTTCGGTCAGGGTGAAAGGTCAGGAGAACGCCTACAAGACCGTGGTGCAGGGCGCGGTGGGCGGCGCGGCGGGCGTGGTTCATGCCACCGAGAGTGCCCATACCGACTGTGAGCCCAACGACAACGTGGAAGCCCTCCGTGTCATCCTCGACCAGGCGGGTGTGGAAGCCAGGCCCCTTTGGAAACCCATGCATAAACAGCCCGTTTATAAGGATGCGACGGCTTACGTCAATGGTGTCTCCGAAGCCCTGTTCAAAGTGGGAATGTGCTTGCCATCAGGACCTTACGTCACCGACGACGACGTGCGTTACATCGTGGATTGCATCAAGTCGGCCATCGTATGACGAAAGTGTTCGTTTCCGGTTGTTATGACCTGCTGCACTCGGGCCATGTGGAGTTTTTCCGCCAAGCCGCGCAGTATGGAGACCTTTACGTGGGCATCGGTTCCGATGCGACCATTCTGCACTACAAAGGTCATCGTACCTTGTACCATGAGCAGGAACGCCTTTTCATGGTGAAGTCCATCCGTTATGTGAAGGATGCCTTCATCAACGCGGGTAGCGGCATCATGGACTTCATTCCAACTGTCGATTTTCTGAAACCCGACGTGCTGGTGGTGAACTGGGACGGCGACTCGGAGGAGAAACGGCGTTTCTGCGAAGCGCGTGGCATCAGATATGTGGTGCTGGAGAGGACTCCTCATGAGGGCCTGGAGGCACATTCGAGCACTTCCATCAAAGACCAGCTCTGCCAGATCCCCACCCGTCTCGACTTGGCGGGTACCTGGATTGACCAGCCGTTTGTGTCGTGCCTTGCCCCTGGCTGGGCCATCACCATCTCCCTCGAACCGACCTTCGAGGTGAGGGAACGTTGTGGCCTCTCGACCTCCACTAGGAACATGATCAAAAAGATTTGGCCGATTCAGCTGCCCGACATGGAACCCGAATTGCTGGCCAAGTTGGTGTTCTGTTTCGAGAATGACCCGGAACGCAGCGACGGCATCGTCAGCGGCGCCCAAGATTCCATCGGCATCTGTGTGCCTGGACTGGCAAGGCATTATTACGACAAAGCCTACTGGCCCTTGAAGATCGAGACCTGCAACGACAAGGATACGCTGAGATGGCTGGAGAGCCATCTGGTGATGATTCCCATGGAACCGAGAAAACCCGGATGCTCCGTGGTGGAAGGCAAAGATGTCACCGAGGCTAAGGTGAAAGCCTTGTCTCAAGCCGCCGATGCGTGCTGGGAGGCCATCATGCGGAAAGACCTGGAAGGCTTCTCAAAAGCCTACATGGCCTCGTTCAACGCCCAAGTGGCGATGTTCCCTGCCATGATCCAAGGCTCGGTGCAAAGCTATATCGACCGATACAAGGATGAAGTGCTGGCCTATAAGATGCCTGGTGCCGGCGGCGGTGGCTATCTCGCCTGCGTGGTCACAGACGCCCCGTCTTTCGCCCTACAGCATCCCGAGTCCATCACCTTGACCATCCGCACGCTCGCACAATAAGGAAAACTTTCCACTTTCAACTTTCCACTTTCAACTTTCCACTCCCATGAAACGCTATTGCCAAACGCTCACCCTTGTCGATGACGAGGAAATGATTCAGAAATATGTGGAAGCCCATGCCCATGTGTGGCCGGAGATCATCGAAGGCCAGCGTGAGGTGGGTATCCTCGACATGCAGATTTATCGGAAAGGTACCCGGTTGTTCATGATATGCGACACGGTCGATGAATTCGACTGGGAGCGCGACATGTTGCGCTTGTCGAAGCTGCCCCGCCAAAAGGAATGGGAAGCCTACGTGGCACAGTTCCAGGGCTGCCAAGCCGATGCGCGCAGCGACGAGAAATGGCAACGGATGGAGCGGATTTTCTAGGTGGAGCTACTTCAACACCATCTCCACTTTTAGGTCGGTCTTGGGCGCGTCCTCGGTGAAAAGGCATCCTACACGGGCATAGAGGCTGAGATGGTTGAAGAGCTTCAGCCTGCCCAGCAGATAGATGCGGGTGCCGGTCCCGTTGAGGGAGGGGATGGAGAAAGCCCCCAGCACGTCGTTCTCATACACCGTGAGGCGGCTGTTGTAATCGTCGCTGCGGAACAAGGCGTAACGGAACGTGAGGGCGTAAGGCTTCCCTTCGGGCTTGTAGGCGATGTCGTGGCTCAGGAAGTAACCTCGGCTGTCGGGCCCGTCGCGGATGAGGTAACGGCAGTACTCCACACGGTCGGTGAAGACCAATCCTTCGGTGATGCCATAGCTTATCTGGAAAAAAGCCGTCCTCTTAGTGTAAAATACAGGGTAATAGGAATATACTTCTGCCTCTGGGCTGTTCCGCATCTTGGTTTTCGACTTCCAACGGAACTGCATGGAGGCGTTTTTGTTGAGTGTGTGCTCCAGCTTGAGGGAATACTCCTGCCCCCAAGATGGGCTATACACTTGGGCACCGAGCCAGGTGAATCGATAAAAGTCGCTGTAAGCCAGGATGTTCCATCGAGGTGCAGGTGCGCATTCCACGCCTAAGTACAGTCCTTCCTCTCCTTGGCGGCGACTTTGCTCTCCGAAGGCACTGTTGAACAGGTTTTGATACCGTTTGTCGTAGTTGCGGTACAGCAACGAGAAATGGATATAGCCTGCCGGTTTCACCGTCATTCCCAACAAGCCCGCCAATGCCCCGTTGTCGCTTCGGGCCAGCTCTCCGAAGAAGGCGATTTTCCGGAGGGTCCATCGGAAGTCGGTTCCGAGGTCGGTGAGTCTGTCGCCCTGGAAATAGAACTGGTTGTATTTGGAAGGTTTCAGCTGTAAGGACGCACTGAGCCTCAGATGGTAGGCCGTCACTCCTATCTCCAAGGAAGCCGTGGAGTAGGAGAGATGTCCGCCGAACGCCTTTTGTCTTACGGCGTTTTTCTTTTTCAGTTCATTGATGGTTCGGTGGTAGCCGCTTGCTATCAGACTGCTGACCTGCTCGGCCTCTTCCAAGGAGTCCAAAAGGCTTATCGTGGCGTCGATGTCGCGGATGGAATAGAACACCGTGGCGTAGAAGTCGGTGAACCTCAGGGTGGTGGCAGCTCCTCGAAAGAACTGGCCTTCGCTGGCGGAGGCTTTGGGTTTGATGCCTGACGCCCTTTTCATCACGTTGCCGCCTCCTGCCGTTTTCCCCATGCTCATCCCAGTCCATAATGTGAGTCCCTGCCCGAAGCTGAGCAGGTAATCGCCTATGGCCAAGTCTTTTACAATCAGCGTGTTCTTGCTGTCACGAAACGGTTCTCTTCGCGTGAGCCGAAGGTCGGAGGCGTAAAGGTGAAAGCCGTAAAAGTCGAAACCGGTTTTTCGATAGGTCTTGACGAGGTCTTGCAGGGAATCGGCGATTCGGTGTAATAGGAAGGGTTCTCCCGCATCTTTTTCCATCACGATCCCTGCCCGTACCTTTTGATGGAAATGGAAAGCGTATTTCACTTGCAGTTTCATGGGGCTGCCAAGATACGCTGACGCTTCATCGTCAGGGTTGAATTTTTGGGCGTAATTCACGGTAAGTTGATGCTTCCCCCGCGTCGCTAACTTGCCAATAGTGATTTTTTCCTGTTCTTTTTCTTGATCATTCCTGCCAAAACATACGACGGGCGCAATGACCGCAATGGTGTGTTCGTTGAAATCGTCAAGCATTGACAGTTCGTTGATAAACAACAGATTGCCATATTTCTTTCGGTATTCTTGCAGGTGTGTTATTTGGAAATGGTTGAGCAGTCCCAGCGCTTCCAACCGCACAATTTCATCACTGTTGATGTTGACGGGATTTTCTTGCAGGAACAGGTATTCCTGTAGCAGTTCCTCCAATGCCGCCTCTTGGTATTCTTGAGCGTCGCCATCGCCGATATCCCCATCTTCAAGCTTTTCACCAAGGTTTTCAGCGCCCTCTTCGTACAGCATTTGGTACAGCAATTCAATGTTTTCCGTGGGGTTTGCCCCCAGGGTGTCGTTGGTCATGGGGATGGTGTCGGGCATCATTCCTGAGAAAAATATTGATATGATTACTATTATTATATACATTATCTTTCTAATTATTGATTTACAGTGAAGGGAGTTGGGGCCAATTAATTCGCATTCAGCAACCCAAAACAGAGACTAGGACCGAGGGCTTGTTGTAGCTCGGCGGAGACCTCCACCTGGATGGGTCCTAATCGGTAGCTGACACCAAAACTGAGGGTGTTGGGGTTGCTTTGGATGCCGGCACGAAGATGGAATTGCTTGAAAACCAAGTATTCCAGACCACTATGAAAGCTGAAGCCGGAACGACTGCTGTCGTAGCTCATTTCGCATTGTCCGGCGAAATCTTCGATAAATTGGTAGGCCATTCCCAAGCGCATCACGATGGGGATGGCGTCTTTGTTGAGTGTCCCCAACCGGCTGTGGATGGGGTTAGACACACAGGCTCCGAGGCGTAGCTTTTCCGTGACCTGCGACTGGAGGCCTAAGGCGAAGCTGAAGGCGCCTTGGTTGGGATAGCCCTCGCCCCAATGGAACAGCAGATAGTCCGCCCGAAGCCCTAACTGCAAATAGGGACCGAAATCCCTCGCATAACACAGTCCGAACTGGTTCTCCGAATAAGGGCTTCCTCCAAACTGGAAGAGGCTCAGCCCGATACAACCTATCTTAGGGATGTTTTTCGAGACCGCCCCATATTTGAGTGCCGTCGCTTTCAGTAGCCACTGGTTCTCATAAAAGACCCCGAAACGCCAACCCTCCGTCATGGCCAACCCCGCGGGGTTGTTTTGCAGGGCCCAGATTCCTTTCTCGCATACCGCGGTGCGCCCCATGGCCACCGACCTTCCTCCTACAGGATGGGTGAGGTCGAAGCCATACACCTTATTTATTAATAGGGCAACTACTAAAATACATTTAATTCTTATCATAAGATTTGATTGGTCTGCAAAGATACACATAAAAATTTAAATTCAAACAATTTTATGTTGAATTTTTGTCCATTTATTCACTTTTATTGTGAAAAAGTGTGTTTTTTGTTTGAAATTTGAGTATTTTTGCATTCTTCATTTGTTGTGACATGACTGTTTTTCTCATCATAGCATCGCTTGTATTGGCTTTGGTAGGGCTTGTCGGGGCCATTGTGCCTGGCATTGCTGGTCCTCCTTTCAGTTTTTTGGGCGTTTTAGCGGTCTCTTTTGTGGCCGGTGTCAATCACTCTACGCAGTTTCTTGTGGTGATGGGCATCCTTGGGGCCATTATCTTCGTGTTGGACTATGTGGTGCCTATTTGGGGTACCAAGACGTTAGGCGGCACCAAGGCGGGTGTTCGGGGCAGTACCATCGGACTGATTTTAGGGCTGTTGTTCACCATTTTTTTCCCGATAGGTTTCATTGCCGTGTTGTTAGGACCTTTCATCGGGGCTTACATTGGAGAGAAAAGCGCGGGGGTGGATGATCATTTGGCATGGCGTTCCGCCTTGGGGTCATTTTTGGGCTTTTTGGCGGGCACCTTTATCAAGGTGGTCTATGCCGTCGTTTGCCTCTTTTTTATTATTAAGGATTTAATTGGATTGATATGATGGATTTCAAAGAAAAAGCCACCCATATTCGTAAGTTGATATTGACATCGTTGGCCACGGCGGGTTCAGGGCATACGGGCGGTTCGCTCGATTTGGCGGATATCTTCACAGTGTTGTATTTCAAGCATTTGCGTCATGACCCTCAGCATCCCCTTTGGGAGGGGCGCGACAAGGTGGTGCTTTCCATCGGGCATACCGCTCCGGTGCTTTATGCCACTTTGGCTGCCGCGGGTTATTTCCCGGAGGAGGAGTTGATGACTTTGCGCAAGTTGGGGAGCCGTTTGCAAGGCCATCCGAGTTATGAGTTCAAGTTGCCGGGCTTGGAGACCTGTTCGGGCTCTTTGGGGCAGGGCTTGGGTGTGGCGCTTGGCATGGCGCTTTCGGCCAAGATGGATGGTAAGTCCACCCGTGTGTTCTGCATCATGGGCGACGGGGAGCAGCAGGAGGGAAGTGTGTGGGAGTCGGCGATGGCTGCCGCGCATTATAAGGCCGACAACCTCTGCGCCATCATCGACCGCAACCGCCTTCAAATCGACGGTGGCACCGAGCAGGTGATGGGCATCGATCCCTTGAAGGACAAATGGACCGCCTTCGGGTGGAACGTCCTTGAGATTGATGGCCACGACTACGAACAGATCGACTTGGCGCTGCGGACCGCCGCCGGTACCTCCGGCAAACCCACCGTCATCATCGCTGACACCATCATGGGGAAAGGGGTCCCCTCCATCGAAAACAACAACAAATGGCATGGCAAGGTCCCCACAATGGAAGAGCTCAACAGCTTCCTGGAGGAAGTGGGAAGGTGAGAGGTGAAAGGTGAGAGGTGAAAGGTGAGAGGTGAAAGGTGAGAGGTGTGAAAGGTGAGAGGTGAAAGGTGAAAGGTGAGAGGTGAGAGGTGAGAGGTGAAAAGGTGAAAAGGTGAAAGGTGAGAGGTGAGAGGTGAAAGGTGAGAGGTGCTCACCCGTAGGGTGACAGATGGTTAGAAACGATACGCCCCCGCATAGAATCGCCCGGAGGGCGAGAGATGGTTAGAACCGGAAATGGCTCCACGGAGAATCACCCGTAGGGTGAAAGATGGTTAGAACCGAGGAACGAAATAGGAATCACCCGTAGGGTGAAAGATGGTTAGGGTGACAGATGGTTAGAAACGATACGCCCCGCATAGAATCACCCGTAGGGTGAAAGATGGTTAGGGCGAGAGATGGTTAGAAACAAGGAACGAATTGTAAACCACCCGTTAGGGTGAAAGATGATTAAAATGGAAAATAAAGGAAACAAACCGACAAAAGCTGGCTTCGGCGAAGGGGTTCTTGCCGCGGCTCAAAACGACAATCGCGTGGTTGGCCTTGGCGCCGACATCACCGCCTCGGTAGGGATGGACCTTTTCAGGGATGCCTTCCCCGACCGGTTTTTCTCCATGGGCATCGCCGAACAGGATGCCATTGCCGTGGCCTCAGGAATGGCCCTGAGCGGCAAGGTGCCGGTGTTCAGCACCTACGGTGTGTTTGCCGCACACCGGTGTAACGACCAAATCCGCATCTCCGTCTGTTACAACAACGTGCATGTGGTCATCGGAGGCGCCCATGCAGGGGTCTCGGTGGGTCCCGACGGCGCTACCCACCAGGCTTTGGAGGACATCGCCACCATGAGGGCCCTGCCCAACATGACCGTCATTTCGCCCTGCGATGCCACCCAGGCCAAAATCGCCACCATCAAGGCCATCGAGGAACTGGACGGCCCTGTGTATGTCCGCTTCGGACGCGAACCCGTGCCGGACTTCACCGAAGAGGACCAGGACTTCCAAATCGGCAAGGCACAGCTGATGCGCGACGGAAGCGACATCACCATTGTGGCTACCGGCCACGAAGTGTGGGAAGCCCTCAAGGCCGCCCACATGCTGGAACACATGAATATCTCGACTCGGGTCATTAATATGCACACTATCAAACCTTTGGATGGACAGATCCTTAGCAAAGCAGCTGAAGACACCCGTATGGTTTTCACCGTCGAAGAGCATCAAATCGCCGGAGGATTGGGGGGCGCCGTTGCCGAGTATTTGGCTGAAAACCATCCTATCCGTGTGATTCGTATCGGTATCAACGACCGTTTCGGCGAATCAGGCCAGGCATCAGCCCTGATGCATAAGTTTGGCCTCGATGCCGCCGGTATCGTCAACTGTGTGCTAGAAACTTTGGCCAACGACGACCTAAGCTTGTATTTCCGCAAAATGGGGCTGCCTTTTGATCCCTATCCTAAGAAATTGTATAACAGCAAGATGCTTTATGATGGCTACGACTATCACGACGAGTCAACTTTCGAGAACTGCCACGACACCAAGGTCTATCGCCACTACATCAGCTTCGGAAAACGTGGCCAGAATGTGAGGGAGACCTTGGCACGTTCGCTGCACGACCATTTCATCACACATCATCTTTACAACCTGCTGAGTCAGTATGATGAAAAGATGGTCGTCGGTGTGATGGGCGGTCATGCCCGGAGGCGCGACGATCCGATGTACCGTCAGATTGTTTATCTCAGCAAGAGACTCACCGAGATGGGTCGCCTGATGATCACAGGAGGTGGTCCCGGAGCCATGGAGGCCACGCACCTGGGTGCCTATCTGGCGGGTCGCACCGATGCCGAAGTGGAAGAAGCCCTGGCGATGCTCACGCCATCGCCCACATTTAAGGACGCTGGTTGGCTCCGCCGCTCGTTTGAGGTGATGGAACGTTTCCCGCTGGTCTCTGATTACCGAAGCCTGGCCATCCCGACGTATTTCTATGGCCATGAGCCCACCGCGCCTTTTGCCACCGATATCGCCAAGTATTTCGACAACAGTGTGCGTGAAGATGGTATCGTCACCGTGGCCAAGGGAGGTATCATCTACAGTCCTGGAAGTGCCGGCACCATGCAGGAGATCTTCCAAGACGCGGGGCAAAACCACTATGAGACCGAAGGCTTTGCCAGCCCGATGATCTTCATGGGCAAGGACTACTACACCCACTACATGCCGGCCTATACCGTGCTGAAGGACCTCAGCGACCGCGGCATCTTCAAGAACATGCTTCTTACCATTTCCGACGATAACGACGAAATTATCGACACCATCGTGAAGTTTTATAAAGGTGAGAGGTGAAAGGTGCTTGGCGTGTCTGGTGAAACAGTTGGCAGTTGTTCAGTTGTTCAGTTGTTCAGTTGTTCAGTTGGCAGTTGGCGGTTGGCAGTTGGCAGTTGGTAGTTGAGGAGTAATGGGCTCGGAGGGATATGAATAAAAACAAACATAAAAGTTTTTAGAATTCTTTTTTCCTATATTTGCATCTCCAAACAACTTCAAACTGCTAACTGCTAACTACAAACTGAACAACATGACCCAGGAAGAGTTTTTCAAACGATACAGTTACACTCCGAGCAAAGACCGCATCGGTGGCGGGGGCTTCGGAACGGTGTATAAAGCATACGACAATGTGCTGCATCGGGAGGTGGCCATCAAGGTGAGCGAGGTGAAGACCACCGCCGACGGACAGAAAACCTTCTCGTTGAAGGACGAGTTCGAGGCTTTGGACCATGTGCCCAAGCATCCCAACATCGCCAACTACGAGGAGTTTTATTCATACGAGAGTCCTCAGGGCATCTTCGATTATGCGGTGATGCAGTATTATCCTGACGGCAACCTCAGCAACGCCATCAAGGAGGGCTTGACCGATGCGCAAAAGGAAGACATCGCCAGCCAGCTGCTGGAGGGCATAAGTTTCCTGCACCAGCACAAGGTGGTACACCGTGACCTGAAGCCAGGCAATATCTTGGTGGTGAAGCATGGGGGACGCATCATTCCGTTGATCACCGACTTTGGGTTGAGCAAGGCGGCCAGCACGGGCGACGGGAGCGTGTTCACCAACAGTTTCGGCGGCGGCACCCCGCGTTACAGCTCGCCGGAGCAGCTGCAAGGACAGCCCTTGCGTTTCAATACCGACTTGTGGTCGTTCGGGGCCATCCTTTACGAGGTGTTCACGGGCCAGCAGCTGTTCAGTCCGGGTAGCGGCGCCTCCAATACCGCCCAGGCCGACTTGGAGATTTACAACAAGATTGTCCACGGCGACGTGCAGAGCCTGGGCAAGATGCCGGAGAAGTGGCGCAAGGTGGCGGAGCGCTGCCTTGTGGTGGATCCCGAGAAACGCGTCAAGAGCGCCGAGGAGCTGATGGCCCTCCTCCGTGAGGACGAGGAGGAGACCGAGGTGACCATGGGCGTGGCCGGCGGTGCTGCATCGGGGAATCCCAAGGAGAAAACGCCCGAACCGGTCAAAGGACAGAAACCATCCTCCTCCCCAAAAGCTGAGAAGCCAGTTTCCTCCCCAAAGGCTGAAAAACCATCCGCTTCTGCAAAAGCTGAGAAGCCGGTTTCCGCCCCTGCCAAAGAAGCCGTTTCGGAAGGCGGCAAAAGCAAGAAGGGTTTATGGATTGCCCTTGGGGCCGTGGCCGCGGCAGTGTTACTGGCGGTGTTGCTGTTGAGGCCAAAGCCGGTAGGGGAGAGCCTCGACACGCAAGCCTACCAAGCCTGCCGGACGGTTCAGGACTACCGCCGCTATATTTTCGACTATGGTCGCAACTCGGAGCATTACGCCGACGCC
>CACZQL010000043.1 GCA_902783365.1 uncultured Bacteroidia bacterium
ATGCTGATGTTCTGGCACGCCCGCAGCCGCGCCCAAGTGAAGGCCGGAGTGAAGAAGTTCTTCGTGGCCGACGACGTGTTCCCGCAGAGCATCGAAGTCATCAAGACCCGCGCCCATTTCCAAGGCATCGAGGTGGAGGTGGCTCCCATCGGCCAATTCGACGCCAGCGAGGCCTACTTCGGCGTGCTGATCCAGTGCCCCAACCAGTTCGGCGAGATTGTTGACAACCGCGCCAAGGTGGCCGAATGGAAAGCCAAGGGGATGCAGGTGGCCGTAGCCGCCGACTTGCTAAGCCTTACCCTCATCACGCCTCCCGGAGAATGGGGCGCCGACGTAGTGCTCGGCTCCAACCAGCGTTTCGGTCTGCCGCTGGGATTCGGCGGCCCCCACGCCGGCTACTTCGCCACCACCGAGGCCTACAAGCGCGACATGCCCGGACGTATCATCGGCATCTCCAAAGACGCCCTCGGCAACCCGGCCTACCGCCTCGCCCTGCAAACCCGTGAGCAACATATCAAGAGAGAGAAAGCCACGTCCAACATCTGCACCGCCCAAGCCCTGCTGGCCATCATGTCGGGCTTCTACGCCGTGTATCACGGACCGGACGGCTTGATCGAGATCGCCCACCATATCAACTGCCTCGCCGGCAAACTGACCTCCGAACTGGCCAAACTCGGCGTGAAACAGCTCAACAAACACTTCTTCGACACCCTGCTGTTCGAACTGCCTGAAGGCTCATGCACCTGCAAGGTGAAGGAAGCCGCAGAGAGACACTGCATGAACTTCCGCATCATCGACAAGCAGCACTTCGGCATCAGCATCGACGAGACCACCGCCCGCGAAGACCTTAACGAGATCGGCATCGTCGTCGCCGAAGCCCTTGGCAAACAGCACGAAGAGCTGGTTTGCGACCCGAACTGCCAGACGTTCAGCGGCATCCCGGCAGAGATGCAACGTACCTCCAAGTTCATGCAGGCCCCGCTGTTCTTCAACTACCGCAGCGAAACCGACATGATGCGTTACATGAAGAAACTCGAGAACCGCGACCTCAGCCTCAACCGCTGCATGATCCCCCTGGGAAGCTGCACCATGAAGCTGAACCCCGCCACCTCGATGTACGCCCTCAGCTGGCCTGAGTTCGGCAACATCCATCCCTTCGTCCCCGCCGACCAAGTGGAAGGCTACCTCGAACTCATCCACGAGATGGAGCAAGACCTTTGCGAAATCACTGGCTTCAAAGGCATGAGCTTCATGCCCAACTCCGGCGCCAGCGGCGAATATGCCGGCCTGCTCACCATCCGCCGTTACCAGGAGGCCAACGGCCAGGGACACCGCAACATCTGCCTCATCCCCGCCTCAGCCCACGGCACCAACCCCGCCTCGGCTGCCATGGCCGGCATGCAAGTGGTGGTGGTGGCCTGCGACGAGCACGGCAACATCAACCTCGACGACGCCAAAGCCAAGGCTGAGCAGTACAAGGACAACCTGGCGGCCTTCATGGTCACCTATCCTTCCACCCACGGCATCTATGAAGACGGCATCCGCACCCTCGTGAAGATCGTCCACGACAACGGTGGTCAGGTGTATATGGACGGTGCCAACATGAACGCCCAGGTGGGTCTGACCAGCCCCGGCTTCATCGGTGCCGACGTGTGCCACCTCAACCTGCACAAGACCTTCGCCATCCCTCACGGTGGTGGCGGTCCGGGCGTCGGCCCCATCGGCGTGGCCGAACACCTGAAACCCTATCTGCCTTCGCACGTCCTGTTCCACTGCGGTGGAGAGAAACAGGAAGGCGCCGTGTCAGCCGCCCCGTTCGGCAGCGCTCAGATCCTCACCATCACCTACTGCTACATCAAGATGCTGGGCGGTAAGGGCCTGAAACAAGCTACCATGGGCGCCATCATGAACGCCAACTACCTGAAAGACCGGCTGAAGGACTACTACCCGATCCTCTATACCGGCAACCACGGCCATGTGGCCCACGAGATGATTCTCGACATCAACGGCATCAACAAGGCTACCGGTGTCGCCGCCATCGACATCGCAAAACGTTTGATGGACTTCGGCTTCCACGCACCGACCGTGGCCTTCCCCGTCCACGAGACCCTGATGGTGGAACCCACTGAGAGCGAACCCATCGCCGAGTTGGACCGCTTCGTCGAAGCCATGATCCAAATCCGCAAGGAAATCAAGGACATCGAAGACGGCAAAGCCGAAAAGGGCAACAACATCATCTCACACGCCCCCTACACCGCCGAGATGCTGATGGCCAACGAGCGGAACTTCCCATTCACCCGCGAAGAGGCCGGCTTCCCGATGAAGAGCGACGTTCAGGACAAATACTTCCCGCACGTCACCCGCATCGACGACGCCTACGGCGACCGTAACCTGGTGTGCAAGATCAGCGCGGAATAAGCTGATTCTCGCAGCGATCATATCATGCAAAACTATTGTAGAGACGGTGCATACACCGTCTCTACAATTATAAATAACAAAATGAAACATATTAAATTACTCCTTGCCACGTTGTTTTTGGCGGCTTTTGAAGGAACCGCCATCGGACAGATCTATCTCGACATGCCCTTGGTGACACTGCCCACTCAAACCCAGGCCTACCAAACCACAGGAGGTTATTTTTCTTCCTTCATGAATCCCGGCATGGAAAACAGCCTGGCCTATTCCACCGACATTTATACCGCCGCCCACTACGGTTTGAGAAATGCCTTCCACCTTGAGAGTCCATATTGGAACAATTTCGTGAAACGGCTGTCGGTGGGTCTTTTTGATTTGATGACCACGGAATTGCCTTTCGGCTATTCATGGCTCCACGAAGAATACCATCGAGGCGTCATGACACAATACGGCGTCAATAGTCTCAACGAGGTGCTGCTGTTCCGGCTCGGGTCGAGCAGCATTGCGGTCAGCCACGAGACCGACGAGGAGATGGCGATGCTTTGCGACCGCTATCATCCCGACTTCGTCCGCCTGATGGGTGCCGGACACGAAGCTGAGGTGGACCTCAACCGCACCATGCAGAGCAACCAGTTTTTCTACCAACAAGATATATTCAACTCCGTGATATACTGGATAAATGCGGTCGAAAACATCGCGTATCTGGCGACATGCGTTAACGGCGACGGCGACATAATGATGAAGGACCGCAACGCAGTGGAGTTCGACATCGAGGACCGCGACTTCACGGGCATGGACATGAACGCCTGGGTGGATGCACTCATGTATCCAGAGAAACCATACGCCGCCCGTGGGCCTCATCCGAGCGGCAACGGCATCAACCGTTACATCATGACCGAGGACTTTCCCCAAGAGTGCATCCAATACCTGCGCAGACAAACAGGGCTCGACCTCTTCAACTTCGTTTCCCCGATGCTCCTCGGAAAGACTCGTATCCGCTTGGCAGAAACCGCGACAGGCACCTATTACGGCAACTTCGCGTTCCGCCATTACCTCACCTCCTTTGGCGATGACATCTCTCTTGACCTGTATCTCCAGGCACCTTGGGCCAACCTCTACACCACCCTGCACAGCTACAACAACTACCATCACCACTTTGGCGGCTTGGAGGTTGGAGTGGTGGATTACCCCTTGTGGGACAGCCACCTGCTGCTAGGCGGCACGCTGATGGGATGGATACAGCCCAAGGACCATCTGTTCCATACTTCCACCGGGGCTTTGGGTGGTTTGGTCAAGGCAAGGGCATGCTACAACAGCCGACTGGTGGCCCCCTACTTGGAAATGGGCTGGAAAAGCGACGGATGGGTGGCGGGCAACGCCAACTTAAGCGACGGCTTCTTCATGAAAGCCGGTCTGCGTTGGCGGATTTCCCAATGAGGTTAACAATTTTAAACAATAAATGAATTTTAAAACATAAGAAGATGGAAAACCAAAGCAAAGTAGAAAAACTTGCGGGATATTTGATTTTTCTCGGGGTTTTGGCCATTGTATGCCTGGCCTGCTGGTACTTCAGCAATGTGTTGATTTATGTGATTCTGGCTTTTCTGGTGTCGTTGCTGAGCCAGCCACTGATGCACCTCATGCGAAAAATCCGTATCAAAGGAAAGAGCGCTCCGAATTGGCTCTTGGCCATATTATCCATTCTTTTGGTGATTGCCATCCTTTTGTCGGTAGTCATTATGGTGATTCCCGTGGTGATCAGCATCATCAATGAGGCTTCGCTTTTTGGTGACTCGAGCAGTTTCGGAAACATCGGCGACACCATCAACGAGCGTATTGTGGAATTGTTCCCAAGTTTGGGGGCGGATTTCGATGCCATCAGTGTATTGCTTAACTACCTGAAAGATTCCTTGTCCGACTTCTCCATCGCCGGTCTCATTGGATCGGTGGGTTCGGTGGTAATCGACCTGGCGGTGGGTATTTTCGCGGTGGTGTTCATCTCCTTCTTCTTCGTCAAGGACGAAACGCTGTTCTCCAAGATTGTGGCAGCCCTTGTGCCTGACCGCATAGAAGCCTCGGTGACAGCGTCCATCGTTGACATTGAGCATCTGTTGTCGCGTTATTTTGTGGGTCTGCTTTTGGAAATGCTGTGCGTCGCGATCCTCAATTTCATAGGTTTGAGTCTCATCACCCGCATTGGCGTCACATACGCCCTGGGCATCGCGTTCATTGCGGGCATCCTGAATATCATCCCATACGTGGGTCCCATCATCGGCGAAGTGATTGGCGTGCTGCTGTGCATGGTACTCAAATACGGCACCGGAGTCGGCTTGGATGTCAACATCTGGATTTTCGCCCTTATTGTGTTTGCCATCATGCTGGGTGTACAGCTCATCGACAACTTTGTGCTTCAGCCCGTTATCTACTCCACCAGCATCCAGGCCACGGCGCTTGAGATCTTTATCGTCATGCTCATTGCGGGGCATATCGGAGGCATGCTGGGCATGTTGGCTGCCATTCCGGCCTACACGGTCATCCGTGTCATTGCGGGCCGATTTTTCTACCATAAGAAATTCGTCCAGCGTTTGATGCCTGACTTGGGAAAGGAGATTACCAAATAATCTCGTCAGGGAAGCCTCTGCGGATTCATCTCACCCTTCAACGAAGATTTCGTAATTCTCAAACACGATCACTTCACCGGCGGTGATTTTGGCTCTTTTGCGAAGCTCGACTTCGCCATTGCGGAGCACCATGCCGGCGGTGACGACTTCTTGGGCTTCGCTTCCTGAAGCCACCAGGTCGGTGGCTTTGAGCAAAGCAATCAAGGGGATATAATCCTCACCTTCCCTAAGGGTAAATATTATTCTGTTTAATTTCTGTGCCATTTTTTTTTCTAACCATCTTTCGCCCTACGGGCGATGCCAATTTATGATCCTTGTCCTAATCATCTCTCGCCCTAACGGGCGATTCTTCGATGATCAATTCTGTGTTCTAACCATCTTTCGCCCTAATCATCTTTCGCCCTAACGGGCGATTCTTCGATAATCAATTCCGTTTTTCTAACCATCTCTCGCCCTAACGGGCGATGCCAATTAATATCCTTGTCCTAACCATCTCTCGCCCTACCGGGCGATGCCATTTTATGATCCTGTGTTCTAACCATCTTTCGCCCTACGGGCGATCCTTTCCGTCTTCTGGCTTCTGGCTTCTTACTTCTTTCTTCTTACTTCTTACTTCTTTCTTCTGGCTTCTGGCTTCTGGCTTCTTGAAAAAAAAGCCGCCCCGAGGAGCGGCTTTTTTTTACGAATGAACTGATTGTTACTCAGCTTTGGGTTCTTCCTTGGCGGCAGCTTCCTGCTTTTCAAGGTTTTCCTTCAGGCCAGCGAGGACCTCGAGGTCGCCGAGGGTGCTGTGCTCGATGGTTTCGTTGATTTGCTTCACAGCGCGTTTGGCCTGCTTGGCAGCCTTTTCAGCGGCGGTGTCGGCAGTAGCCTTCGGGGCGGCTTCCTTTTCTTCGAAGAGTTTGGAGTGGGCCAGGATGATCTTCTTGGATTCCTTGGAGAACTCGATGACCTTGAAGTCGAGGGTTTCGTCAACCTTAGCCATGGTGCCGTCTTCCTTCTTCAGGTAGCGGTTGGGGCAGAAGCCTTCCACGCCGTAAGGCAGGGAGACGACGACGCCCTTGTCGGCGGAGCTGATGATGGTGCCTTGGTGGACGGAGCCGACGGTGAACACCGACTCGAACACTTCCCAAGGATTCTCTTCGAGCTGCTTGTGGCCGAGGCTCAGGCGGCGGTTGTCTTCGTCAACGTCGAGGACGATGACATCGATGCTTTCGCCGACTTTGGTGAACTCAGCGGGATGTTTGATTTTCTTGGACCAGCTGAGGTCGCTGATGTGGATGAGGCCGTCAACGCCTTCTTCCAGTTCGACGAAGATGCCGAAGTTGGTGAAGTTACGCACGGTGGCGGTGTGCTTCGAGCCGATGGGATAACGGTCTTTGATGTTGGCCCAGGGATCCGGGATGAGCTGCTTCATGCCGAGAGACATCTTGCGCTCTTCGCGGTCGAGGGTGAGGACCTTGGCTTCCACCTCGTCGCCGACTTTCAGGAAGTCCTGGGCGGTGCGGAGGTGTTGTGACCATGACATCTCGGAGACGTGGATGAGGCCTTCGACGCCGGGGGCGATCTCGATGAACGCGCCATAGTCGGCGATGACGACGACCTTGCCCTTCACGATGTCACCCACCTTGAGGTTGGGATCGAGGGCATCCCACGGATGAGGCGTGAGTTGCTTCAAGCCGAGAGCAATACGTTTTTTGTTGTCATCGAAGTCGAGGATAACGACCTTGATCTTCTCGTCCAGCTTGACAATCTCCTCGGGGTGGTTGATGCGTCCCCAGGAGAGGTCGGTGATGTGGATGAGACCGTCAACGCCGCCGAGGTCGATGAACACACCGTAGGAGGTGATGTTCTTGACGATACCTTCGAGGACTTGGCCTTTCTCGAGCTTGCTGATGATTTCAGCTTTCTGGGCTTCGAGTTCGTCTTCGATGAGGGCTTTGTGAGAGACCACCACGTTTTTGTATTCCTGGTTGATCTTCACGACTTTGAATTCCATCACGCTATCCACAAACACGTCGTAGTCGCGGATCGGCTTGACGTCGATTTGCGAGCCAGGGAGGAAGGAGTCGATGCCAAACACATCGACGATGAGGCCACCCTTGGTGCGGCTCTTGACGTAGCCGTTGACGATCTCGCCGCTTTCGTAGGCCGCGTTGACGCGGTCCCATGACTTGAGGATGCGGGCTTTCTTGTGGGAGAGGACGAGTTGTCCGTTGGAGCCTTCCTGGCTCTCCACATAGACCTCCACCTTGTCGCCGACGGCGAGGTTGGGATTGGTGCGGAACTCAGCGATCGGAATAACACCATCAGACTTGAAGCCGATGTTGACGACCACTTCGCGGTCGGTCTTGGCGACCACCGTGCCTTCGATGACCTCATGGTCAGCGACTTGATTCATGGTGCCGGCGTATTTCTCTTCGAGTTTGGTACGCTCGTCGGCGGAGTAGCTGTCGAATTTTTTGTGGGAAGTAGTCCAGTCGAAGTTCGGATCAGGCACAGGTTTTACTCTGGGAGCCTTAGGAGCCTTCGGGGCTTTAGGAGCTTTTTCAACAGGCGTTTCTTCTACTGGCATGGCCTCGTTGATGATGTTTTCGTTTTCTGCCATTTGCAAATTATTTGTTTTTACTTGTACCCGGGTGGATGCCAGACTGCCCATCCGAGGGGGTTTGACTATTTATCGACTTGATCCTCTGACGCTTCTGTCATTCTGGCACAAGGGTCAAATCGGGCTGCAAAGATACAAATAATTTTTGAACTCTCTTATTAAAAAAAAGGTTTTATTTCGCAACCGCAAAAGATGCTTTCACGAAACTCATGAACAAAGGATGCGGATGCAGCACGGTGGAGCTATATTCCGGATGGAATTGCGTGCCGATGTACCAATGCAAGTCGGGCATTTCCACGATTTCCACCAGGTTGGCGGCGGGATTGACGCCCACACACTGCATTCCATTCCGTTCATACGCTTCAAGATAGCGATTATTGAACTCGTAGCGATGGCGGTGGCGTTCTTTCACCAACGTCTGGCCGCCGTATGCCTCAAAGGTCTTGCTGCCTTCGCGCACCTGACAGTCGTAGGCACCGAGGCGCATGGTGCCACCCATCTGAGTGATGTTTTTCTGCTCCTCCATGATGTCGATGACATTGTGCGGGGTGGTCTGGTCCATCTCACGGCTGTTGGCGTCGGCATAGCCAAGCACGTTACGCGCAAACTCAATGACCATCATCTGCATCCCAAGACAGATCCCAAAGGTAGGGAGGTCATGCGTGCGGGTGTATTCGGCGGCGATAATCTTGCCTTCGATGCCACGTTGACCGAAACCGGGGCAAATGACGATGCCGTTCATTCCTTTTAACAGCTCCTCCACATTGTCGCGCGTGATAAGCTCGCTGTTGATGAAATGCGCCCTCACTTTACAGTCGTTGTACGTGCCGGCATGGGCGAGGCTTTCCAGAATGCTCTTGTAAGCATCTTGGAGGTCGTATTTCCCCACGAGGCCGATATTGACGACCTCGGTAGCGTTTTTGCGACGTTCGAGGAAGTCGTGCCAAAGCCCCAGCTGGGGTGTTTCTCCAGGGGTGATGCCCATCTTTTTCAGGCAGATGGCGTCAAGGCCTTGTCGTTGCATATTGACTGGCACCTCATAGATGCTGGGCAGGTCTTGGCTTTGGATGACCGCCTCCACATCGACATTGCAGAAACGAGCCACTTTGAGGCGCAGCTCGTCGCTCAGCTCATGCTCCGAACGAAGTACCAGCACCTCGGGCTGGATGCCGAATCCCTGGAGTTGTTTCACGCTGGTTTGGGTGGGTTTGGTTTTGAGTTCGCCGGCGGCAGCCAGATAAGGGACGTAGGTAAGATGCACGTTAAGAGCACGTTGAGGCCCCATCTCCCAGCGCAGTTGTCGGATAGCTTCGAGGAAGGGCTGACTCTCGATATCTCCAATAGTACCCCCTATTTCGGTGATCACGAAGTCGAAATGACGCTTGGTGGCATTGAGCAGGATCCGTCTTTTGATCTCATCGGTGATGTGAGGCACCACCTGGATGGTCTTGCCGAGGTAGTCGCCCCGGCGCTCGCGTTCGATGACGCTAAGATAGATGCGGCCCGTGGTCACACTGTTGTCGCGAGTCATTTGTATGCCCGTGAAACGCTCATAGTGACCGAGGTCAAGGTCGGTCTCCTGTCCGTCAGCGGTCACATAACACTCTCCATGCTCGTAGGGATTCAGCGTCCCAGGATCGATGTTGATGTAAGGATCGAATTTTTGAATGGTGATTTCATAGCCGCGCGATTGCAGCAGCTTTCCGAGTGAGGCAGAGATGATGCCTTTGCCAAGTGAGGAGGCCACGCCTCCAGTAATAAAGATGTAACGAGTTTCCATAAACCAAGCATGTTTATGGACCGCAAAAATAATTCTTTTTTAATGAATTGCAAAAACTTTTCCTTTAGGATTTCTTTCGATGATACTTCTTCAACGCCTCCGCGATGATCCATTGCAGCTGGCCGTTGACAGAGCGGAACTCGTCAGCGGCCCACTGCTCCACCGCCTCCATGGTCTCGGCATCCACCCGGAGCAAAAAGGTCTTGGTACTATTGTCTTTCTCTTTCGCCATAATCACCTCTCCAATGACTCCCGCAAGGTACGGCTCAAAATGCCTTCCTTAGCAATCCATTTGTCATAAACTCCGACGCAAAGAATCGCAATGCACAACACGATGAAACCCGACAAGCCCGTCATGCCATTCACAAAATCATTACCGCCCAAGATGAAATAAACCACCATGCCACTCACGGCGTTGATGGTGCCATGCATGATGGCTGCCACCATCATCGACTTGGTCTTCAATACAAAATACAGCTCAACGACGCCCAAAAGCACACAGAAAAGCACCATCAGCAACACGCCCCAACAGGGCTCGTTCGGGTAATTGTGACCCATGAGAATCAAGGGAAAATGCCAGACGCCCCACACCATGCCGATGAACAAGGCGGCTTTCCAAAACTTTTGTTCCCTCAAGGCTCCGACAAGATAGTTGCGCCAACCGTATTCCTCGCCGAAGGCAAAAAGGGCATTGACGGAAATGCCAGCCACCAATCCACTGATGACCGTGGAAACCAACAAGAGCCAAGCCGGAAGCTTTCCCATTTGCTCACGCACCAAATCTTGTTGATCCTCAGGGACATGATATTGGTTGATCAGCTGCTCGGCATTGTATTGCAGCTCCACGCCCGGCATCATGCTGTTGACCGGCAGGCAAAGGAAAGTCAGCACCACAGGCAGCAGCCAAGCCACCAACCAAGCCCATGAGAACTTGAAGTTGACCAGCCCCGTGTGGTTGAACTTCTCCTTGTCGATGGCCTGAAGCACAAGGGCCGTAATCATCGGGAAGAACATGTAAACCACGGCAAACGTGCCGAAAAAAACCGGCGTATCCATCCCGTTCATGCCGAACCCGAAATGGGCTACGGCAGCCATCGCCCAGCTAAACAGGCAGACGGATAACGAATATCTAAGGGCTTTTTTCATGGATTCAAAGATTTAAGTTGTTCATAAAGACGTAAGGTTTCCTCTTCGCTCGCTCCATTGAGGTAATACAGGTTCTCCGTTGTGCGCAACTCGATGTACGGAGCCTTTCGACGAATGTTCATAATACACTTCTCGCCATTTTTCAGCAAAAAATGGCCCTTGTTGTACTTGCCCGTGCTGGATCCGTTGACGCGCATCTGCACTGGCGGCATCTTCTCCAATAGCTCCACCGAGACCACCTCCGATGTCGGGATGTGCCTTCCATACATGCCCGAAATGCTGATCTCCTCCTCGCCCACCTGGATTTTTGGTGCCTGGTTGCCAAATGAGAAAATGGCGATGATGAGAACCGCCGTCAAGCCCATGGAGACCCAAACCGCTTTGGACGGCACATTGAAAACTGATGCCCTTTGTCCATTCTCGTCTCGTCCAAAGCCATTGTACTTCCGCATGGCGATAAACAACGGAATCATCATGGCAATCACCACCGCCATCATCGCGTAAACGCTCACCATCTCATCAATAACTTTAAAAACCGATAGCAACGCTACACCAATGAGCAACACGCCCGTGACGGTCATGATGATGGCCACCGACCTCTTCAGCCCATCAATATCAACCAATTCCTTCCGCTCCGGAGGCAAGCCTCCATACGGATTGATCATGTTCGGATAATAATAGCAAAGCCAACCAATAACAATCAGCACCGCCCCCATCCCAATATTAAAATAATCCATGAATTCCATAACTACAATGTTTTTTTCGTTTTCCGTTTTCCGTTTTCTGTTTCTACCGTTTCTACCGAGCTCTCGCCCCTACGGGGCGATTCCCTTTCGACCATTCCCTCTTCTACCGAGCTTTCGCCCCTACGGGGCAACTCTCAACTCTCAACTCTCAACTCTCAACTCTCAACTTAATAGAGGCTTCCCGTGTTCACCACCGGCTGGGCCGACTCATCGGCGCAGAGCACCACCATCAGGTTGCTCACCATGGCGGCTTTGCGTTCCTCGTCGAGTTCCACGACGCCCTCTGCCTTCAGCTTGTCCAAGGCCATTCTCACCATGGAGACCGCGCCTTCCACAATTTTTTCGCGGGCGGAGATGATGGCGGCAGCCTGCTGGCGGCGCAGCATCACGGCGGCAATTTCGGGCGAATAAGCCAAGTAATTGATGCGGGCCTCAAGCACTTCCAAACCCGACATGGCAAGACGCTCGTTCAATTTTGCCAGCAGCACCTCATTGATTTCCTTGCCTCCTGAGCGGAGCGTCAATTCATCTTTTTCCGCCTCGTTTTCATCGTAGGCGTACATGCCCGCCACCTCACGCAAGGCGGCATCGCTCTGCACCTGGATGAAGCTCTCGAAGGCCTTCATGCGGTTGGAAACCGACACGGTGGCAGCATTACCCGCCGAGCCACCCGCCATCGTTTGAGAATCGATCTCAAACATCGCCTTGTAAGTATCTTTCAACCGCCAAACCAGGATCTGACCAATCATGATGGGGTTGCCCGTCTTGTCGTTCACCTTGATGTTGTCGGGATTGAGGTTACGGGCGCGCAGCGACACTTTTTTGGAAGTCATGAAAGGATTGACCCAATGGAAGCCGGTCTTGGTGAAGGTACCTTTGTATTTTCCGAAGAACAGCATCACCATGGCCTCGTTGGGTTCCAACTTGCGGAAACCGATCGGCAGGATGCAAGCCAACAGAAATCCGATGACCGAAAACAGGGGGAGAATCGGATACTTATCTTGAAACGCCAACCCCACGACGCTCAGACAAATGATGGCAAATTCAACAAACAATGCGACGAACCCATTCATCGCAAAACCCTTAAATTCAAATTCTTTCGTTTCCATAATGATATTATTTTGATATTGTTTTAACATTGCAAAGATAGTACTTTTTCGAAACATGCAAGCTTTTTTTGCGTTTTTTTTATTTTTTCTTAATTTTGCAGTCAAGAAAATCAACGAAAAAGAAAGGAACATCATGAAAAGACTATTCTATGCCGTGGCAGCGATTGCCATGATGACGATGGCGAGTTGTTCATCCTTGAAGATTGTGGATCAGAATGCGGCCATGAACGCTGGTGCTGCAGCCGTACAGGCTTTGACCATCAGCGACGCGCAAATCAAGCAGCTGTGCACCGAGTACATGGTTCAGACCGATGGTGAAAACACGGTGTTGCCCGCCAGCAACGAGTATTCCCAGCGGTTGACCCGTATCATGTCGAGATTCAAGAACATCAGCGACTTGAACCTCAACTACAAAGTGTATCAATCGAATACCGTCAACGCTTTTGCGAGCGGCGATGGCAGCGTGCGGGTTTATACCGGCTTGATGGATGCCATGAACGACGACGAGGTGTTTGCCGTGATTGGTCATGAGTTGGGACACCTTATTAATAAAGATGTCCGCGACGCTTACCGTACCGCCTACCTGGTGGTGGCCGCCCGTTACGGCATCGCCGCGGTGAACACCACCGCCGGCGCCCTGTCCACGGGATTCCTTGGCGACCTTGGGCAGGAGCTG
This sequence comes from uncultured Bacteroidia bacterium, assembly GCA_902783365.1. Taxonomy (GTDB): domain Bacteria; phylum Bacteroidota; class Bacteroidia; order Bacteroidales; family F082; genus Limimorpha. The sequence continues at coordinate 13,102 of CACZQL010000043.1, forward strand.
GCCAGCGCCGCCTATTCGCGCCGTCAGGAGACCCAGGCCGACGAGACCGCCTTCCAGTTCTGCATCTCCAACGGTGTGGATCCGTTTGCCATGTACCATGCCTTGAACGTGCTGATGGAACTCAGCGGTGAGAGCGGCTCTTCGAGCTCCCTCGCGCAGATGTTCGCCACCCACCCCAACACGGCCAAACGCGCCGCCCACGTGAAAGAGATTGCCGAAGCCGCCGGCTATAAGCTCAACTCGAAGCCCGGCAACAGCGTCTCACCCAAACCCAAAGGCACAGGCGCCAAACCCGTCACCACCGGCGGCACCAAGCCCGCCACGACGAAACCCGGCACCGTCCCCGTCAAACCCAAAAACTAGGAAAAGACAATGTGACGAAGAATTTCTCATCGCCAACGAGATCATCGACAAATGTGCTATGATGCTGGGGAAAAATCCTGCGCCAGCCGCATGAATTTCTTCCCGCGCTCCTCAAAGTTCTTGTACTGGTCGTAACTGGAGGCGGCAGGCGACAAGAGACACACATCCCCCTCTTGAGCGTTTATGCGCAGATAGTCGAATGCTTCCTCCATCGAGGCGTAACACTGCAACGCCGAGGACACTCCCTTGTCCTGAAGCAGTTGCCGCATCCTTTCGCCGGCTTTGCCCGTGAACAACAAATGCGGGACGGGATGTCGCGCGAGATAGTCCGCCAAAGGACGATAGTCGATATCCCTGTCTAACCCACCCAACAACAGGAAATCCACCCTACCCAACGTCTCGCAGGCGGCAATGGCGGCTTGGGGTATCGTGGAAATGCTGTCGTTGACGAAAGTGACACCACCAAAACACCCCACCCTTTGCAAACGATGCTCCAAAGGCGTGAAAGAATACAGATGGGGTATCACCTCCCGCGCGTCGATGCCATAGACCTCACAGGCACACAAGGCAGCCTTGACATTCAAGAGGTTATGCGCGCCCAACACCGGCAAGGCCCCCTCATCAAGGTCGAAGTCCATGTTTGAAAACACCACATTGTTGACACCCATGTCTAAAGCATCCATCAACAAAGTATCGTGGATGACCGCGAAATCCTCCTCTCCCATGAAACGCAACAGGTTGAACTTCGCATATTTATATCTTTCAAACGTCCCGAAATGGTCCAAATGCTCCTCGAACACATTGAGCAACACTCCCACGCGGGGACTGTTATGCACAAACTCGAGCTGATGGGCGGAAAGTTCATAGACCACAATGCTGTCCGGCTTGATTTGTTCCATCACATCGAAACAGGGGATGCCGATGTTGCCGGTCAAGATGGCATCGCGCCCCGACGCCTTCAGCAGATGGTAAATCAGCGAGGTGGTGGTGCTTTTCCCTTTGGTGCCGGAGATCCCGATGGTCTGGCTATGGAACTGACGGAGGAACAAGTCGGTCTGCGAGGTGATTTCAACGCCTTGGATGTTGACGTCTTTCAGGGAGATTCCCGGGGTCTTGATGACGATATCGTAATCGCGCATCGCCTCCAGATAATGGTCGCCGAAGTGGGTCACGCCTTCCATCTCGTTTTTATCGGCCACCGCCACCGCCGCATCGGGCAAGTATTGGTTCAGGAAGCGCAAGGTGGATCTCCCTTCCCGGCCAAAGCCAAGCACGAGGATGCGTTTCCCTTTGAGGCGGTTCAATATCAGGTCAAACATAAAGTCTCTTTTTCAATAGATTAGCAAATCTTTCCGGAAGAAAATTGTCCTCATTGAAGCGATGCAGGATCTCATTGACATCGGCAACACCTTGGGGCGATAATTCCACGAGGGTGCCTTCCTTGTGGCTCATGTCATCCACGCAGGCCCTCACCTCCTCCACCGTGCCCACACACTCGAAGGGTTTCACCGCCGAAGTGCCGTTCAGCTCTTCGAACACAGGCTTGAGGCTGAAGTCGGTCATCAGGTCTTTGCCGAAGATCTGCGTCAGCCGCTCGCGGGGAATGAAAGGCGACAGGATGAGCCAGGTGAAGAGGCATTTGGGGCAATGCCCACACCATGAGTCAGTTTTGCTGCCGACGTTGCAGCTCCGGAACACCTCGTGATAGGGGGTGAACTGACTGAATAACCAGGCAATCTGCATCTCGTTGAGGGGACGCAGGAAGCTGAAATACTGGATTTCACTGTTGAGATGGTCCGCCACATACTGCCTGAAGTCGCGCTCAAAGGCGACCGACTTGCTGTATTGGTGGTTGATGTCGGTGCCAGGCACCGTGCTCTCGTTGGCGCTCGACTCATTGGAGAGGGCGATATAGCGCGACCCGGAGCCGAAGCCCAGCAGCAAGGTGACAAAAGCCAGCAAGGCCGAAAACGGGGTATGCCCGTTCAAGTAGCCTTCCTGGTTCAGCTGCAACATCGCAGGGTCCAAAGTACGGCTGATCACCGCCACTTGGTCCATGGTGTAGCCCGCGGCCTCCACGCAGTTTTTCGTGGCGCCCCTCGGATTCATGATCAAGGGGATGGCCTCCATTTCCTTCCTCAAAAGTTCCAAAGTCACAACCGAGTCCTTGCCACCGCCCACCGGAATCAAGGTCTTTTCTTCCAAGGGTGCCTCCACAGGGACAAACTCACGGTCGGTGTCCGTCTCAATAAGCATCATCTCCTGTTCCGTGCAGGTGATGCCATTCAAGTAGAAAAACTCCCCCAAACCATTGTAATAGAGATGCCGCCACCATTTCTTCTGGCAGAGCTTCAAATCGAAAGGTTTCACCACCACCTTTTTAGGGCAGGCGATCTTCCAATAGCTGACCAGCTCCACCATGCCGATATGGAAAGCCAAGGTCTCCAACTGCCGTTGGGGAATACGCTCCCAATGATAGAAAGGCCTGGAAGGAATGGTCATCGTGGGATGGAACTGGTAACGACCGTCGAGGCTGAAATGGAACGTCATGGAGAGTTCCCCCTCCTTCAGGCGCACCTCTTGCGCATAAAAGGTAAACGTCTCGAACTCTTTGCGCAGCGCGTCAAACTTCTGTTGGTTTTCTGCTCTTCTCACTCGATTATTTTTTTTACAAAAATAGGAAGTTTTTATGGATTTGTTGGTAATTTTGTAGGCTTTTTTCGAGATTATGGACTTACGCACATTATTCAAGATACACAGCAACACCTTGGAGCCCAAGCCGGGCAACCTGCTGTTGTCGGAACCCACGATGAACGACTATCATTTTGGGCGTTCCGTGGTGCTTCTCATCGACCATAACGACGAGGAGGGCACGTTTGGTGTGATCATGAACAAGCGGCTGAGGATGAGGCTCAACGAGATTGTGGACGGTTTCGAAGACCTTGACGCGCCGGTGTATCTGGGAGGGCCTGTGGCCGACAATCAGATTTTCTTCATGCACACCCTGGGCGACTTAATCCCGGAGTCCTACCCCATCATGGAGGGGTTGTATTGGGGTGGTGACGCGGAGACGCTCGACACCCTCATCGCCACGGGCATCGCCGACCCGACCCAAGTCAGGTTTTTCCTCGGGTATTCCGGCTGGTCGCCGGGACAGTTGGTCAACGAGCTCGCGCGCAACTCCTGGATTGTGAGCAAGACCGACAGCGACACGCTCCTAGGCGCCCCCATCGACCAGATGTGGCGGCATTATGTGGAGCGCATGGGGAAAGCTTACCGGTTCTGGGGCTATTTCCCCAAGAACATCCAAGACAATTAGTTGGGCAGCGGGAAGGCTTGATACAGCACGTCGTGCAGTAAAGTTCTGATATTCAGCCTTGAAAGATTATTCGGTTCGGCAGTGGGATGCACCCTGTTGGAAAGGAAGACGATGAGCAAGTCGTTTTCGGGGTCGGCCCACACGAAGGTGCCGGTGAAACCCGTATGCCCGAAGCTGGCCATGGAAGCCGACTTGGAGGCGGTGGAAGGTCCTTTTTTGTCCACAGGAAGCTTGTCGAATCCCAAGGCGCGACGGTTGCCTTCGGCATAGAACGGGGCGGTGGTGAAATACTGGATGGTCTCGGGTTTCAGCAGCTGTTTTCCTTCAAACTTGCCTCCGTCGAGGAGCATCTGGGTGATGACCGCGAGGTCGTGGGCGTTGGCGAACAAGCCTGCATGGCCCGACACGCCCCCCATGAGGGAGGCCACCTGGTCGTGCACGTCGCCCCAAAGCAACTGTTTCCGGAACAGCTGGTCGTTCTCGGTGGGGATGATGGTCTCGCGGGTGCGCCAATGCAAAGGCTGGTAGCCGATGCTGGTCAGGTGCATTGGGTCGTAGAACTTCTCGTGGAGGTATTCCTCCAAGCTCTTGTTGGTGAGCTGTTTCACCAGTTCCGGCACAAAATAGAAGCCCATGTCGCAATACACGTATTTCTTCTCTTTCATGGGACTCTTCATGATGGAGTCGATGATAACTTCCTTATAGTCGTTGACGAGGTAGAGGTTTTCCGCCACGCGCACGGTATGGGTCTCGTCGATTTGGTTTTTGAAGAACTCCATCTTCAGGCCGTCCTCGCCGATGAGGCTGTTGTGGAAGGGGATCCACGCTTTCATGCCCGACTGGTGGGTAAGGATGTCGATGAGTTTGATGGCGCCTTTGTCGGATCCGTTCAGGTAGGGGAAATAGTCGCCCATGGTTTTTTGGAGGTCCAGCAGTCCGTCCTCATAGAGTTTCATCATGGCCAAGGTGGAGGCGAAGATCTTGGTGAGGGAGGCGATGTCATAGACATCTTCCGGGACCACGCGGTTGCCGCTGCCGTAGGTGAAGGTGCCGAAGCACTTGTCGTAAACGGCTTTTCCGTCTTTCATGGCCACGATTTGGCAGCCCGGGTAGGCGCCTTTCTCGATACCCATCTTGGCGATGGAGTCGAGTTGACGTTCATATTGCGGTTTGATGCTGCCTTTGGGCAGGGGGATTTGGTCGATGGAGAGGGAGCCTGGACGCGGCACAGGGAGGATGGCGGAAGGCCCTTCGGGGGTCAGCTCCTTGACGATGCCGTCGCCGCATTTGAATTTGGCGGTGGAGACGGGCAGCTGTCCGTGCGCTCCTTTTTTCCCGGTCAGGATGGACACCACGGCATCGAAGGCCTCGTCTTCATCCTGATAGGCCACCAACAAGCCCTTGACACTGTTGTTGATACGGAACTTGTCGAGGGCGTAGGGACAGGCGAAGAGATTCAGGATGACGTCGTTTTGGGCCACCAGCTTGTTGAAGAACTCCACGGTGGCGTCGTTGATGCCGAAGTCCTTGGAGGCGTAGATGGAGGTTTGCATCACGTTGACCACCACCAGGTCGTAGGCTTCGAGGTCGGGCAGCCAGGCTTTGGCGTCGGCGGCGTTTTCCTTGGAGACCGAGTAGCTTTTGAGGGAGATTCCCATCTCCGCCAGCGCGGCCAGCATGTTTTTGGCGTAGCCACCTTTCCCGATGGTCACCACAGCGACCTTCTTGTCGGCTGTCAGGGGGATCACTTCGTCCTCGTTGCGGAGCATGGTGACGGCTTCGCCGAAGAGTTGTTTCCGGAGGTCGAGGTATTCTTGGCTATTGAGCGACTGGGAGAGGCCGTTCACAGCGATGGGCTGGTAGCGGTTCAGTCCAGCACGGTATTTGTATTTTAAGATCTTTTTGCAGCTTTCTTCGAGGCGGGCGGCGATGGCGGTGTCGCGTTGGGCGCCTTCCTTGATCTGTTGGATGGCCTTGGGCACGTCGTGGGGCAGGATCAGCACGTCGTTGCCGGCGAGGAAAGCCACGTAGGACACGCTATCCGCGGGGATGGTCTGCGACACGCCTTTCATATCGAGGCCATCGGTGAAAATCAGTCCCTCGAAACCCATTTCTTTCTTCAGCAGGTCGGTCACCACGCCTTTCGACAGGGAGGAGGAGGTATTCTCGACCTTTTCGATGGCGGGGAAATACAGGTGTCCCACCATGGCGCCATTGACGCCGCGTTCGATGAGGTATCTGAAGGGGGCGAGTTCCACGTCCTTCACCTCCTCGTAAGAGCGGTTCACGGTAGGCAGGGTAAGGTGGGAGTCGGTGTCGGTGTCGCCATGGCCCGGGAAGTGTTTCATGGTGGTTATCATGCCTTTGCTTTGCATTCCCAGGGCGTAAGCGGCGGCTTTCTCCCCCACGTTTTTGGGATTCTCGCCGAAGCTGCGCATGCCGATGACGGGGTTCTTGGCGTTGGAGTTCACATCGGCCACGGGGGCAAAGTTCACCTGGATGCCCATGCGCAGGCATTGTTCGGCCACCTGCTGACCCATCCGGTAAATCAGCTCGTTGTCGGTGACGGCACCGAGGGTCATCTGATAGGGATAGGCCACCGTGTTTCTCACGCGCATGGCGAGGCCCCATTCGGCGTCGATGGAGACCATCAAGGGGGTCTGGGCCAAAGCCTGCCACTCATTGGTCTGTCGCAGCTGGTCGTTCATGTCGGCCCTGAAGAAGCACACGCCGCCGATGTTATACTTTTTGATATACTCCCCCACCGACTCGTAAAAGGGCTTGTCGGGCTGGTTGGCCCTCATGCAGATGAGCTGACCCACCCGTTGTTCCAAGGTCAGGCTGCGATACACCGAGTCCACCCATCGGGTCTCGGGGTCTGAAGTCAAAGATTCAGTTTCTTGGGCAAAAAGCGAGCCGACAGCCAGCGTCAGAGCGGCCATCATTCCGTAAATAAGTTTCGTTTTTTTCATATCTTTTATTGTTTGTTATTCTTGAGAAATTGTTTCAATTCGTGCCAGTCGTAGGGTTTGCAAACAATGACCTTGTTTTTGTCGAGCAAAAAAACGGTGGGGGTGGAAGTGACGTGGTAATCGAGGAACAGCCTGCCGTCCCAGCGACGTTCGTCAAAGAAATGATGCCCTGCATGGTCGAGTTTCAGGGCCATCAGTGACTCTCTTACTTCCTGAGGGTTGTCGGCCAAGGCAACGGTCACCAAGTCAAATTCGTTTTCCAGATCGAGTTTCTTGCGGATATTGGTCAGAAAGTCGTGGCAATACTCGCAGTCAACCGCCCAGAACACCACGAGGGTCCAGGGGGCTTGCGACTGATACAGCCGATAGGGTTGTCCGTCCAAAGAGCGTTCGTCGATGTCGGGGGCCTTCTCCCCCACCTTCACCTTTTGGTAGGGTTCTGTTAGCGATTCCAACACGGCGGCTTCCTCCGCAGTAATCTCACCTTCTCCCAGCTGAGGGTAGTTCAGCAGATACTCTGTCACCCGCGACAGTCCAAGGGCGGTGAAGCCTTGCAACATGTATTGCAGCACGAATCCATACATGGTCATATTGACTTTTGCCTGCTTGAAGATACGGTCGAGGCCCACCACGAAAGCCAGTTCGGAATCCTCGAAGCCTTGCAGTCCCTGTGTCACGGAGAGGTAATCGAGCATCTTGGTGGTCAACACGTTGGTAGGAATCAGTCCGAGGTCGTTGAAGTCAACGTCTTCCAAATAATGGTCGAGCAGCCACAAGCGTTGCTCTTGTCCGGTCAAGGCCGGATCGACGGTCAGTTCCCGGTCGGCGCGAATCAGTCGGGAGGCGTAATCATGGCGGAGGGATATCAGGCTGTCGGTATGGTGGTAATAGGCATCATGCACCTTAAAATACTCTTTCTTGGCGGTTTGGTAGAACTCGGAGGAAGGGTCGTATTGTCGCAAGACGGTTTTCAGGGCCTCGGAGTTATGGCGGTAGGCGTTGCGTTCGATGAGATAGGCGGTCCAGGTGGTGTTTTCGGGGGTGTTGAAGAACTGTAAGGAGGCCAAGTCGTCGGGGTTGTTCATGACGAACTGGATGGGGTTGCCTACGGAGAGGAGCTCCAGTTGCCAGTGGTCCGACTCGAGGACATACATCCCGTCGGCGGGCAGTGGCGGGAACGAGAAGCTGCCTTGGGCATCGGCGACGGCCAGCGACACTTCTTGGGTGTCGAGGCCCGTATAGCGTGAGAGCTTGAGTTCCTTTCCAGCGAGCCCGGGGATGGTGGCCGAGAGGCCATACTGAGCTTGGGTCGTCAGAGGGCCTCCAACGACAAGCCAGCAAAGCAGCAGCATCCAACCGTGTCTCATCCTTCTCAATAGATTGTGTAATTGAACAAAGCGTTACCGACGCCCGTCACCAGGTTAATCTCCTGTTCGTCGCAGATACTACCCACCGCGAAAGGTGTCTCACCCACCAGTCCGGTGTTGATGATCATGTTTCCTTTTCGGTCGATGAGGTAGATCTCGCGTGCTTTTTCAGCAACGATGCCGAGGAGGCGCTTATTGCGCGTGATGCGGAAAAAGACGGGTTTGGTGACGATATCGACGTCGAATTGGTAGGAGAACAGTTCTTTCCTGAATCGGTCGAAAACATGCAACTCTCTGCTGTCGAGATAGATGAAGTCGGGGTCTTGGTCGCCGTTGAAGTCCTCGTAGAGGAAGAAGTGTTTCTTGGAGTAGTCGCCGAAGTCGGTCGTGTTCATGCTGCCGTCGGCACCGATATAGAGGAGTTTGCCTTGTTTGTCGGAGGTGAGGAAGAGGCCTTTGCCGCGGTTGGTGACGTTGGCGTAGATGTCGGCGTTTTGCGACTTCTGGAGGTCGGCGGGCAGGGGGATCCGGATGCGGCCTTGGCGGTCGAGGAGGCGGACGCCGCCGCTGACATCGGAGACGACGAGGTAGTCCTTGTCGGCAGCCACGACATGCTGGACGGGTCGGGTGACGAGGTCCTCGGCGCGGTGGTGGTTCCATCCATCGACCTCGGCGCCTTGGAGGTTGAAGTTATACACCAGTTTGTCGGTGCCGCACAGCAGCACGCGGTAGTCTTTGTTGTTGGTATAGTCGATGACGGCGAGGCCATTGGAGGCTTCGAAGGGGAGCCGCATGGGGAAGCCGTCCACACTGTCGCCGTCCATCCCGAAGCGCTGGAGGGTGTGGGCGGTGTTGAAGATCAGTTGCCGGCTGCCGTTGGCATCCACCCCAAACACGTCGCCCAGCGGGGCTTCTTCGAGTTGTTTCTGCCAGAGGATGTTGCCCGCGGCATCGACCACATACATCCTGTGCTGGGTGTCGAAGGCGACCACCACCTTGCTGGAGGTGGCGGGGTCTCTGATGATGTAGGGTTTCCCTTGCATGGGGGCTTCGAGGTTGACTTTCCAGCGGATTCTTTGCTCGGTGTTGGTTTGGGGTTTATGGCTGAGGCACACGTTGGTGTAAACCAGGTCTTTCGAGGAGGCGAACTGGATGGAGACATCCCTGAAGTCATCGAGCAACTGGGGATGTTGGTCGAGGAATCCTGCCAGGAGGCCGCCCACCTTGGCGCTGACTTTCTTTTGGTTGCCTTTGCCCGTGGCGAAGAGGGTGATATTGCTCGACTCGAGCATCTTTTGCTGGAAGGTCCTGAAGTTCTCGTTCAGGTCGAGGGTACGGCCTGAGCGGTAGCAGGTGATCATCTCCTCGATGGGGGCCATGTCGGAGGCCATCACCAGGTATTGGTCGAGGATGGCGTAGCAGGTGCGGGTCATCGACTTGAAGTCGTCGCCGAACACCATAGGGACGATGTCGCGGTGGCCGAGATGGTAAAGCTCATAGCCTTGCACGGTCCGGGTCTCGGTCACGCCGGTGTTGGCGGCCAGGCGTTCCATGAATTTGATGACCGCCGAGGGGTCGCTCATGCGCGCCACAAACACCTCGTGACGGTCGTCGCAAATGATGTCGTAAGAGACTTCGGAGAGATGGTTAAGGAGTCCTTTCTCCACATTGGTGGAATACCTTTTGTTGAAGGCGGCCACTTTTTCGGGGTTGTGCGACGACTGCCAATAGGAGGCGTAGTCCGACATCCCGAGGTGGAACATCAGCTTCGTGTCGAAGGGCAGGATATTCACGATGGAGTTTTTCACGGGAAGCTGGTATTTCAGGGGTCGCAGCGAGGAGGTGGAATCAGCGGGAGCCGTATAGCCGTTCATCACCACATTGTCGTCCTCGGCAATCACGTCGAGGGCCGACCAACCACGGACATCTTTAAAGTACAGATGGGCTTTCACATTATGTCCCAGGGTTTTGCGAAGTCGTACAAAGTCCTCGCCAGCGTCGATTTTGGAGGGACGTTCCAGCTGGTCACACACTTCGTCGATAAGGTCAGTGTCCTTGCACACCCCCAGGAAGGGACCCTTCACAAAGACGAACATCGAGTCCAGGTCGGGCAGGTAAAAGTAGGCATTCTTACCGTTTTTGCGATATTCACATCCCATGCCGCTCCATTTGAAGAAGTTCTTGAGGTCGGAGCTGGTCAGGCGTTCGGTGCATTTGGCCACCATCAAGCCGTGGCTGCCCTGTTCCATCGGGACCGAGGCAAGCGCCAACTGCGAGGAATACAGCGCATTGCGCACCTTGTCGTTCATCTTCAGCAACGAATCCATCGTTTTGAGCGTCTCTTTCATGCGGGCGTAATCACGATCCGCCGACACAAAGGGTTCAAGATAGGTTTTCCCTTCGACACTCTTAACAAGACCTTGTATGTCAGAAGTTTCCAATATCAGTTCCGTATGGTTGGGGAGGGCATCAAACACACTGGTATGCTTCGCGGAGCAGGAGAAAAGCAGCGCAAAAAGTGGTATTATATACGACAGTTTTTTGAATGGTTTCATCTTTTTCAATTGAAAAAGCAAAGATACAAAAAAACTGTGGTTTTTAAAAGGAAAAGATATCAACAAAAACCGAGTTTCAGCTGAACGGAGCTATTGAAGGTCTTTCGGTGAAGGTCGGTGAGGCCATGTTCGGCGATGGCGAGCTTGTGTTCGGGAGTGGGATAACCTTTATTTTTACGCCATTGATACACAGGGTATTGACGGTCGTACTCTTCCATCATCAGGTCACGGGTAGTCTTGGCGAGGATGGAAGCCGCGGCGATGGCTTGGTATTTGGCGTCGCCTCCCACCACGCAAACATGCTTCAGGTCGCGGTAAGGTTTGAAACGGTTGCCATCGATGAGCAGCAGTTCGGGACGGGTGGCCAGCTGGTCGAGGGCGCGGTGCATGGCCAAAAACGAGGCGTTGAGGATGTTGATCTCGTCAATCTCCTGGGCACTCACAATGCCGACTCCGTATGCCAAGGCTTCGTTCATGATGAGCTCCCGCAACTGATAACGTTTTTTCTCGGTGAGTTTCTTGGAATCGTCGAGCTCAGGATAGTCGGAGCCAGGCTTCAGGATGACGGCACCCGCCACCACAGGCCCTGCCAAGCAGCCTCGACCGGCCTCGTCACAGCCCGCCTCCACCAGATCGGAATAATGCGTCAAGAGATTCATAAGCTCGTCCAAGGGATATAATGCGTCGCCACTACCCCCAAAAGAAAGATCCAAAGGGTGACATTCGACCATTTCAGTTTGTCAAGATAGGCGCCTTCGTAGGAGAAAAAGATGGATAAGGCAATGAACACGACTCCGGATTGAAGGGACTTGTCGTCAAGAAAGAGCATGAAAATCCCGAAAAACAACAGGATGACGGTCATCAAAATCTTGGTCCTCACGGCGATGGACTTCTCAAAGGAATAAAGATGGGGTGAAAGCAAGGGCATCATACAAGCCAACAACAGAAATGCCAAGGTGATGATTTCCACCTTGTTAAGTCCCATCACGAAAAACTGATGGTTTTGGAAAAAGTTTCCATAGCGTTGCAACACCTCAACCATGTCGCCCATGAGGTAATGCGCCGCAAAATAGAAGAAATAGGGCAACAGGAGACCGAGGAAAGGGATCAGATGCAACCGAAGCGAGCCACGGTGGACGACACCCAGCGCGATGACACCCCACACCGCCAGTAGCAGCGAGGGGAAATAACACATCGAGGCAAAAGAAAGATAGAACCCAGCGTTGAGCAGATACAATTCGGGATGCGGGGTTTGGTAAATCAAGAACAGGGTGTGGATAAACATCAGCAGGAACACCGAGGCCAACAGAAAAGGATAAAAGGTGGTCTGACTGGGAAAAAGATTCATCAGCAGCAGATAGATCAGGCCTCCCAGGGTACTGACCTTTCCGACCAACTGGTTGGAAGTCAGCATAGCATTGAAAAACATCAAGTTAAATATCGTAAGCAAGAAGGCGAACACGAGCATCGCCGGGGGCCAGAAGTCCAAAATGTCGGCCACAAGGTTATAGAGTGGAGCCACGGGGCTGCGCAACTCCGGATCGACATTCCCCGCGATGAATGAGGGAATCCATATCGCGAGGGCGATGATCGCCATCACGATATATTGAATAATATAGCTTTGTCTAAAAAACTTAATCATTTCTCATTCCGCATTCCGCATTCCGCATTCCGCATTAAATCCATCCCAATATCCCGCCGATGGTATTCCCCGTCGAAACGGATCTTTTCCACTTCGCTGTAGGCTTTGGTCCTTGCCTCGGCGATGGAGTCGGCGAGGGCAGTGACAGCGATGACACGTCCGCCGGCGGTGACCACCTCCCCCGCTTCGTTGAAGGCCGTTCCGGCGTGGAACGCCACGCTGTCGGTCAGCAGGTCCATGCCGGTCATCAGCTTGCCTTTCTGATAGGCTTCTGGATAGCCGCCCGAGACCATCATCACGGTGACGGCGGTTTTGTCGCTCTTGGCATAATGCACCCGGTCGAGTCGGCCCAAGGCGCAGGCATGGAGGATTTCAACAAAGTCGCCCTCGATGCGGGTCATCACGGCTTCGGTCTCCGGATCGCCCATTCTCACGTTGTACTCAATCACGTAGGGGTTCCCCTCGCAGTTCATCAAGCCAAGGAAGATAAAACCTTTATAATCAATATTTTCTGATTTCAAGCCATGCAGGGTGGGTTGCACGATGCGCTGTTCCACCTTTTGCAGAAAGTCGGGCGTGCAGAACGGCACTGGCGACACCGCACCCATCCCGCCTGTGTTCAGACCATGGTCGCCGTCGCCGATGCGCTTGTAGTCTTTGGCCTCGGGCAGCAGCAGGTAGTGTTCCCCGTCGGTCAGCACAAAGACGGAGACCTCGATACCCTTGAGGAACTCTTCGATGACCACCTTTTCAGAAGCCGCGCCGAACTTTCCGTGGAGCATGTTGCCAAGTTCCGTCTGGGCTTCCGCGAGGGAATCGAGGATGAGGACGCCTTTGCCCGCGGCGAGGCCATCGGCCTTCAGCACGTATGGAGCCTTGAGGGAGGCAAGGAAGTCGAGGCCTTCCTGAAGGTTCTCTTGGGTGACCGTCAGGCATTTCGCTGTGGGTATGCCATAGCGTTGCATGAAGGACTTGGCGAAGGCCTTGCTACCTTCGAGCATGGCGCCCATCCGGTCGGGACCGATGATGGGGATGTGGCAGAGGACCTCATCGGCATGGAAGAAATCGACGATGCCATCCACCAAAGGCTGTTCGGGGCCCACCACGACGAGGTGGATGCTTTTTTCGAGGCAAAGGCGCTTGATGCCCTCGAAGTCGTTCACTTTGACAGGCACGTTGACCCCCACTTGGGCGGTTCCGGCATTCCCCGGGGCGACATACACCATGGCTCCGTTGCTTTGGGCCAGTTTCCATGCCAAGGCGTGTTCACGTCCGCCTGAGCCCAGCACCAGGACATTCTTTCTTAAAGCCGTGATATTTTGACCTTGAAGGTCTTTCCAGTCGAGAGTATCTTTCGAAACTTCCGCTGGATACATAATTATATTTTCCATATTTATATTGCTCTTATTTCCGTTTTAAAACACTTTTCATAAGGCTATCCCAGATGGCTGTGGCGGCTTGGTCCCAGGAGAAGTCCATGGCCCTTCGGCGTCCTTTCTCCACCAGGGTTTGGCGAAGGTTGGGGTCGAGCATCTTGGTCATGCCATCGGCGATGGAGGCCTCGCTGAAGGGGTCCACCAGCAGGGCGGCGTCGCCCGCCACTTCCGGCATGGAGGTCACGTTGGAAGTGATCACCGGGGTATCGCATTTGAACGCCTCAAGGATAGGGATGCCGAAGCCCTCGAAATAGGACACATACACCGAGGCCAGGGCTGAAGCTGTGACCAAGTGAAGGTCTTCGGCGCTCAGCCTTCCGGCGAACACCACGTCATCCTTGTGGGTCATGGCGCTATAAGCCTGCTCGATGTTGTCGGACCACCAGCGTTTCTCACCGACAATCAGCAACTTGACCTCCGATGGAGTCTTCTTTTTGAACAAATCGAAGGCCGTGAACAGCCGCGCCAGGTTCTTGCGGGGATGCAGTGACCCCACAAACATAAAATAAGGTGCGCCGCCTGTGTAACGGGCCCTGACGTTGGTTTGCTCCGTTTCAGGGATGGGGGCGAAGCGCTCGTTCACGCCGTTGTAGGCCACGTCGATCTTTTCGGGGGCCAGATGGTAGCAGTCGATGATATCCTGTTTGGAAAACTCCGACACGGTGACGATGCGGGTCGCTTTTTGGGCGAACTTAGGGAAGTATTTCTTATAATGCCAAAGGTGAATCTTGGGCATGTCGTTGGGGAAATGCTCGAAGTTGAGGTCATGAAACTGCGCCACTTGAGGCACATTGGAGCGCAGGCTCAGGTAGCCGTCGGGCGAGAAGAAGAGGTCGGGCTCGATGACGCGCAACGCCCTAGGCACCGACAGCTCGAAGTACCAGATAAAGAGGAAGGGATGCCTGGCTTGAGGGAAGAGCAGGACGGGTTTCACGTTATCGGCGAAGATGAACATTGGGTCGGGTTCCCGGTCGAAAAGGAAATAGAATTCCACCTCGGGATGGTCCAGCACCATGCGGCGCAAGGTCTCGTAAGCCACCCATCCGATGCCCTCCAGCTTGCCTTTCAGCAACAAACGTGTATTGACAGCGATTTTCATTGTTTCATTTCCAATGCAAAAGTAGTATATTTGCAGCTTAAAACCTCAATAAAAATGAAAAAAACCATCCTTTTATGGCTCTTTGCGAGCCTTTGCATGATCGGCTACTGCCAGCCGAAGATCACGAATCTCGTTTTCCACAGCAGTGTCAGCCTGTTCGATTTGTACGAAATCACCTTTCAGTTAGGCACTTACGACAACCCATACGACCCTGAGGTCATCGATGTGTATGCGGAGATGATGGGCCCCGACGGGAGTGTGACCCGAGTGAACGGCTTCTATTACGAGGATTACGAGTTCGAGAAACAGAACAGAGTGGAGAAAGCCACGTTAAAGCGCGGAGGCAACGGATGGAAGATCCGCTTCACGCCCCAGCAGGTGGGTTCATGGCGGTTCACGCTGCACGCCATCGACAAGACAGGCAAGGCTGAGCTCCGCTCCATCGCCGACACCAAGTGCGCTTTCCGTTGTGTGGAGGCAAACACGGCACAGGGCTTCATCCGCAAGGCGAACACCCGTTACCTGAAACGGGAGGTGGTTGAAAACGGCGTGAGAAAACAAGCCTCCTTCTTCCCTATCGGCCCCAACGTTGCCTGGTACAACTGCACGCCCTACAGCGACTACTCGAAACCTATGGGCATCTACGACTACGAGCGCTACATGGACTCGCTTCGGGGCAACGCCAACTACATGCGCATCTGGCTGACCCGTTACCAATACCTGTCGCTCTACGGGCCTGAGCACACCGAACTGGTCCAAGGAAAACCCAAAGTGTATTTCGACAACACCCTCAACCAGAAGGACGCCGCCGAACTCGACCGCATCATCCAGATGGCCGCCGACAATGGCATCGCGGTGATGCCTTGCATCTTCACCTACGGTGATTTCAAGACCTCCACCCTACCCGCCGAGCAACATCCCAGCGACTGGAGGCACAACCCTTTCAACACCGTCCTTGGTCTTAAAAAGCCCAGCGATGTCTTCACCGATGCAAGAGCCCAAAGGGTCATGAGAAACCTGTTACGCTACGTTGCCGCACGATGGGGCTACGCCACCAACATCATGGCCTGGGAACTGTGGAACGAAGTCACCAACATGGATCGCAGCGATGTCCCCGCCGAGCGTTTTCAGAACGACCTGCTGAAATGGCACAAGGACATGGCCGCCTATCTCCGCTCACAAGACCCCTACCACCACCTTGTCACCACCTCGATGGGAGGCACCGAAGGACTGGACCTGCTCAACCAGCATCTTTACGAATCGCTGGATTTCTCGCAGACTCACAATTACCAGAACATCCATAAAGCGTTCTCGAAAGCCCAGTTCTCCTACATCTTGTACAACTTGGCAGCTGAGATGCGCAAGAACAGTCCGGCGAAACCCGCTTTTGTTGGAGAGTTCGGATTCGGACAGAGTTCCGCCGAGAGGAAATACGAGGACCATGACCCGCGTGGCATCGACATCCACAACTCTCTTTGGTCATCGTTGTTTTCAGGCACCGCCGGCACCGCCTCGTTCTGGTTTTGGGATGTGTTGACAAAGTGCGGCTTGTTCTCAACCACCCGACCCATGATGGTCTTCTCGCAAGGGCTGCCTATCCTCTCCGATGCTTTCACCCCGCAAACCACGGGATATGTGTCGCGCAGCACCTTAGTGTTTCCGAACAACCTGGAGACCTACTACCTGATCAACGCTACCGAGGACACCTTGTTAGGGTGGAGTCAGGACACGGCTTTCTGCTACCAGTCGTTGCGGCATATTACCAACAAGACCGTGGTGAAGGGGCATTTCGTTCCTGACAAGGTGACGGACCGCGAAGGCTACGTCTATACCTTGGATCCGAGCAAGCGGCCACGTCCCAGTTCGAGACACAACGGCATCGAGATTCCCATTGCCCATCAGCCTGTCGGAACGCAATATATCGTGAAGTGGTACGACGCTGAGACCGGCCACGAGATGGAGAATGAGCGAACCTCCGCGGTGGTCAGTCAGGACCGTCGGGGCAACCGCCAGCTGAAGTTTGAGTTCCCCTCCTCCGTCCGCGACCTGAGGAACCGACGCATCAACAACACCTACGGTGACGCGGTGTTCTGCATCACGAAGAAAGCCACCGGGATCTCCTCGGCAAAAAACACGTCGAAGCAAGTGACGCCCCAAAAAAGTGAGAGCGACACGAAAAATGTCGCTCCCAAAACCATTAAAGTGGTGAGGCCTCGATAAAGGGGCAACACCTGTGATTAGCGACCTCAACCCTCTCCATTGGGACCTTTCTTCTTTGAGACCTCTCTCCATAGGGACCTCTCTCCATTGAGACCTCTCTCCATAGGGACCTCTCTCCATTGAGACCTCTCTCCATAGGGACCTCTCTCCATTGAGACCTCTCTCCCCCTAGAGACCTCACCCCCCGACCCCCTCTCCATAGTGGAGAGGGGGAGGACCTGCCGGAAAAAACATTTCTGAAAACAGAATAAAAAAAGCCCAATTTCTACGCTGGGCTTTAGTGTAGTCCCCCCCCTCTCCACTATGGAGAGGGGGCCGGGGGGTGAGGTCCCAATGGAGAGGGTCCCTATGGGGGTGAGGTCCCCATAGGGGTTGAGGTCCCTATGAGAGGGGACCAGGAGGTGAGGCCCCTATGGAGAGAACTGAGGTCCCTATGAAGAGGGCGCCGGGGGTCCCAATGGAGAAAGCCCCTAGATGGGCTCTCTGATAGTCCCCCCTATCCTAAACCTATGATTAATAACGATAAATATCGGATTTATAAGGTCCCTCAATCGGAACACCAATATAATCCGCTTGTTTCTGCGTGAGCTTCGTCAGCTTCACCCCGATCTTCTCGAGATGCAAGCGTGCCACCTCCTCATCGAGGTATTTGGGCAGGCAATACACGCCCACTTTGTATTGGTCGCGTTTCTCCCAGAGGTCCATCTGGGCGAGGGTCTGGTTGGTGAAGGAGTTGCTCATCACGAAGCTGGCGTGACCCGTGGCGCAACCCAGGTTGACCAAGCGTCCCGAGGCCAGCAGGAAGATGCAATGGCCGTCGTCGAACACATATTTATCGACCTGAGGCTTGATGTTGATCTTCTCTTTGAGTTGGGGAGCCGTCTCCAGACGGGCCACCTGAATCTCGTTGTCGAAATGGCCGATGTTGCACACGATGGCCTGGTCCTTCATCTGGAGGATATGCTCCAGGGTGATAACGTCGCAGTTACCCGTGGTGGTGACGAAGATGTTGCCTTCCTTGACGGCCTCTTCCATGGTGGTCACCTCGAAGCCTTCCATGGCCGCTTGCAGGGCGCAGATGGGGTCGATCTCAGTGACAAGCACGCGGGCGCCGTAGCTCTTCATGGAGTGGGAGCAGCCTTTGCCCACCTCGCCATAGCCGCACACCACGACCACCTTACCGGCGATCATCACGTCGGTGGCGCGTTTGATGCCGTCGGCGAGCGACTCGCGGCAACCGTAGAGGTTGTCGAACTTCGACTTGGTGACCGAGTCGTTGACGTTGATGGCAGGCACCAGCAGTTCGCCGCGTTCCTGCATCTGGTAGAGGCGATGCACGCCGGTGGTCGTCTCTTCGGAGACGCCTTTCCATCCAGCCACTACGGTATGCCAGAAGGTGGGGTTTTCCTGGTAGGTGGCCTTGATGACGCTCATCAGGGCGGCTTCTTCCTCGCTGCCGGTAGGGACGTCGAGGAGCTTAGGGTCGTTTTCGCAGGCGTAGCCTTTATGTATTAATAAGGTGGCGTCGCCGCCGTCATCGACGATGAGGTCAGGACCGGTGCCATCGGGGAAGGTGATGGCGCGTTTGGTGCACCACCAGTAGTCTTCGAGGGTCTCCCCTTTCCAAGCGAACACGGCGGTACCCGTCTCGGCGATGGCCGCCGCGGCGTTGTCCTGCGTGGAGTAGATGTTGCAGCTGCACCAGCGCACGGTGGCGCCGAGCTTCACGAGGGTCTCGATGAGGCAGGCGGTCTGGATGGTCATGTGGAGCGAGCCCATGATCTTGGCGCCCTTCAGAGGCTTGGTCTCGCCGTATTTCTTGCGCAAGGCCATCAGGCCGGGCATCTCATGTTCGGAGACCTCTATCTCTTTTCTTCCCCATGCGGCGAGGCTCATGTCGGCCACCAAATAAGGAAGGTCTTTATTCAAAAGCTTGTTGTTCATAATAGTGATGTTGAAATTTGGGCGCAAAGATACGCTTTTTTTGGAGAAATTTGCTATATTTGCCCACAAAACAAAGACCCGGCCTGGCGAGGTCGGGTCTTTTTTGTAGTCATTGAAGGAAAGCATCAATCCACATCGGCGCGGGCCATGGCATCCTTGTAATACTTTTGGTCAACAAAGACGTCTTCCTTGTAAGGATTGATATGGCGTTTTTTGGAGACGCAGATGATGTAAACGATGGCGATGATGTTGGTAATCAGGGCCAGGGCGCTGATCACGGTCATCATGGTCGGGTTGGCAGCGACGCTGTCAACGGTGGTGCCCACCGCGGCAGCCTCTTGTCCGGCCACTGCATAGAGTTGTTTGATGGTCTCCACACCTTGGGGATATTGAACCGGCAGGGTAGCCCAGCTGAACCACTGTTGACCGTCCTTGAAGGTCTCCTGGAAGAGCGGGAGCACTTGGGCGAACATGCACCAGATGGCCAGGGTGTTGGCACGGTTCTGGATCCAACCGCCACGGTTCCACAGCAGAGCGGCCACCGTAGGAGCCAGCAGCAGGGCGATACCGCAGTACCAGGAGTGCGTCGGCAGGCAGTTATAGGTGTAGGCGAAGTTCCAAATGTCGTAAATCACGATATACACCCAGGTCATGTCGGCCCAGATCATATCCTTCTTGTCCTTGGAGGCATAGAC
>CACZQL010000044.1 GCA_902783365.1 uncultured Bacteroidia bacterium
GGGCTCCGCTATGTTCTTGTTTCCTTACTCTTCGAGACGTACCGGCCTCGCGACCTTCCGCCTCGGACTATTTTATGCTGGCCTCAATTTTTCAAAGAACTACCCAAACCCCTTCTTTTCACCCCCCCTCTTCTCGTCGTTTGGGATGGCAAAAATACAACCTTTTTTGATACTGGCAAGCTTTTTTTTTCAAAAAAAATCAAAAAAATTCTAACATATTGATTGTCAGTGGTATATTTTTTAAAAAAAATTCCTGTCTCATAGGGCGGAATCGTCGTTTAGCTCAAAAAAGGTGCCGTGACTTGTGATATTCATCTTGATGGTCCCAATCAAAATGAAGTCAATAAGGATGTTCTCCGCCCTCTTCTTATTAATAATAGGTGTAAGTCCCATAAACTCCTCCAAAGTGATGGTAGGGTGCTCCGAAAGGTAGTGAAGCAAGGCCATCTCGGGCTCGGTGAACGAGATCAACGCCACTTTCTTGCTCTTTTGCCGCTTCCATACCTTCAGCAGGATGGGGTCGGCCACGATGTTCTCGTCCTTCACGCGCACAAACACCTTGTAACGGCCCTGGTTGTCGGGCGCCTTGTGTTTCGTATGCTCATCTTTAGGGATGATCACCTCCAAAACCGTCTTGCCGTTAATCTCCCATTCCTCGGTGCTGTAACTGACCTTGGGCTGGCAGTACATCTCCGCGGCAGCCTCAATCATGTGGATCTCCTCGTCCGACCTGACCCCGGCAATGGCACCGTTGTCCTTGACGCCCACCAACAGCCGGCCACCATCGGTGTTGGCAAAAGCGGCCAACGACCGGGCAATCCTCCTGCTGTCGGAAATCTCAAACTTGAAGTCCAAAAGCTGGTGCTCGCCCTCCTCAATCAGTTTTTGTATGTGCTTGTCCTGTGTCTTCATCACCCTGCAAAAGTACGATTTTTTCTTTTCATGGGAAATAGGGGAGTCGCAATTAAGGCCTGTTTTAGGCGTTCTGAGAGACCCTGTTTTTTCACCCAATAGAACGTCTTTCCAGGCCGAGAAAGTCGAAAATAAGCGATTTTTACAAAAGTAAATCATGAAAATAGAGAATAATACAAACGTAACAACAATAAACGTAATAAACTATAAACCATTTAGTTAAATAATACGGTTACAATGTTAAAATACTTCATTTACAAAGTTAAACAAATGACAATCAATAAAAAATACAATAATAATCTACATTTGTCATATAAATAACAGATATTCAGCATAATAATAATAGTTAATTCAAGTTATTTTAGAAGGTTTTTAGGAATTTAAGGAAAATAATTGATTTCATAGGATTCGATTGATAAATTATTGAAAATAATATATTTAACAAATAAAAACTAAAGTAATACTTCTGAATTTTAGCTTCAAATCAAAAATTTACAAAGATAAAATTCAAATCGCTGTTTTTTGTAACGGATTATTTTTTACTTTTGTGAAATCAAAACATCGTGAAATCGAAAAAAAACGGGACATCATGAAAGACAGAATCACTCATATCATGCGGGCCAAAAATTTGAAGGCCTCAGATTTCGCCTCCCTCTTGGGAATCCAACCCTCCGCCGTGTCGCATATCCTCGCCGGAAGAAACAAACCCAGCCTCGAAATCGTGAGGAAAATCAAGGAGACTTTCCCGGAATATAACCTCGACTGGATCATCTTCGGTACCGGTCCCATGACCACCTCCGAACCTTTTAAAGAAGGCTTTAAAGAAGTTTTGCCAGAATCTGCCAAGGTGCTCTCTCATCCCTCTCAAAATACGTCTTTGGCTTCTCAAGACGCTGCGGTACAGCCTTCTCTTTTTGAAGTGGAAACGAATCAAGAAGAGGATATTGACGAGTTGGAAAAGCCTAATGATGTGTTCCCAAAGGTTGATTCCAAGGTTTCATATCCATTTTCTTCGGGAATACGTTCCATTGTCATCTTTTATGAAGACGGAACCTTTGAATCTTTCCTTCCCCGATAACTCCTTAACCCTCGCGCCTTTAGGGCAGTCCTAATCCGCAGGTTTCCTGACCATCTTGCGTCGAGAGGCTAAGAATTCTTAATTCTTAATTCTTAATTCTAAATTAATTCTTACCTTTGCAGGTTTAAAAGCCTTGCCATGGATAGAACGCGCTTTTTTGAATTGTTAGATCCTGTGATTCAGTCACCTAAGAGGTTCTCGGTGCTTTCACACCTTAATCCCGATGGCGATGCCATTGGTTCCTCCCTTGCGTTTGCACAGTTTCTTAGAAAACTTGGACACGAAGCGGAGGTGATGGTGCCGAATGACTTCCCAGGGTTCCTCTCCTGGATGCCTGGTGCCTCAGGAGTCCATGTCTATGACCGGGAAAAGGATGTCTGCAACGAGATTCTTTGTCAATCTGACGTTATCATGATGCTTGACTACAACAGCCTCTCTCGATCAGGAATGATGTCGGATTGTCTTAAATCCTTGGAAACCAAAAAGATACTTATTGACCACCACCGCGATCCCGTCGAAAGCGACTTTTATTGCCTGTATTCCGATACGCAAGTCTCAAGTACCGCTGAACTCGTGGCCGAAGTGGTCTTGCACTATGGCAGCCAATATCTCGACGAGTCCATCGCCACCAATATCCTGGTGGGCATTATCACCGATACGGGGTCGTTCGCTCACTCCATGTATCGTCCTGAGACCTTCCAGATTTGCGCTCAGCTTTCAGCGAAGTCGTTGCCTTACAATGCAATACATCAGCTGATCTATGATAACTTCTCCGAAAATCGCCTGCGGTTGTTGGGCTATGCCATCGACCATAAGATGGAGGTCCTCGACGAGTACGCCACGGCCATCATCTCGTTGAGCAAAGAGGAACTCTCTTCATTCAACTATCAGGTGGGCGACACCGAAGGAATCGTCAACTTCCCGCTCTCGATGCAGAAAATCAAGATGTCTGTGTTAGTCACTGAACGCCAGGGAATTATACGTTTTTCTTTCCGCTCCAAAGGCGATTTCTCCGTCCATGAGCTGGCCAACAAGCATTTTAACGGCGGCGGACATACGAATGCGGCGGGAGGCAACGTTTCCACTTCCATGGAGCTGGCGCTGGCCAAGCTTCATGATATTTTGCCCGAATACAAGGAATTGTTAAATCCATCACATAATCCATGAGAATCCGTCTTTTCATCGGTCTTCTGATTGTCGCCACTTTGATGGGATGCCATGAACCGGTGACGCGTCCCCAGGGCTCCAGCAAACCTTCCGATTTGAAAGAGAGTCTTGAGAAGGCGAATCGCTACTTGGCCAATGAGGAAGAGTCTGACATTCAGAATTATATAGAACGCCACAAGTTTGATATGACGGCTACCGGCACGGGATTGCGCTATCAGGTTTTGAAAGCGGGTGCCGGCGACCTGCTCCAGCCTGGCCAGGAGGTGAGTTTGGAGTACGAGCTTTATGATATCACCGGCGATCTGGTGTATTCTTCGGAGAAAGAAGGGGTGATGTCGTTTGTGGTGGGGAAAGGTCCGGTATCGGGCTTGGACGAAGCGGTGCGTCATCTCAGGAGGGGTGATGTGGCGCGGCTTATCATCCCTTCGCATTTAGGGTATGGTTTGCCTGGCGACCACAACCTCATTCCCGAAAGGGCCACCTTAATTTATTTAGTGAAAGTATTGTAAATCAAATCATTCTTATCAATCATTAATGTTACAAAAATCTTAAAAAATGAAAAGAAAAGCTTTTTTGGCGGCAATTTGCCTGCTTTTCTCAGCAGTGATTACTTCCTGCGCTGAGAAGTCTCCGTTCCCGGGTTACACGCCCACAGGTACCGGATTGTATTACAAAACCATCACGCAAGGTACGGGTGAACAACTCAAGGTGGGTGATGTGATTCAAGTGGAGTTGGCCTATTATGTGCATGACTCGTTGCTTTACTCCACCGACCAACTTCCGGAGCCTGCCTACGACATGGTGCAGGAATCCCTGTTTAAAGGTGACCTTTACGAAGGTTTCAGTTTGATGCATGTGGGTGATTCCATGTCGTTTATGATCAGTGCCGACTCGGTGTTCACCAAGCAGTTCCGTACTCCCGAGCTGCCCAAGTTCGTTGAACCTGGTTCGTTCATGCGTTGGGAGGTCAAGGTGAACGAGGCCATGACCGAGGAAGAGTACTATGCCATGAAGGAAGCCCAAGTGGCCGCCCTTCAGCAGAAGGCCAAGGATGAGCTGGCCGCTTATCTGGCGGAGAACGGCATCACTGCCACTCCTCGCGAGAGCGGTCTGGTGTATGTCTGCACCAAGCCTGGCAAAGGTCGCAACCCTGTCACCAACAACAATGTGAAGGTGCATTACACTGGTAAGCTCCTCGATGGCACCGTGTTCGACTCCTCTGTCGAAAGAGGCGAGCCTTTTGAGTTCGAACTGGGTATGCATCAAGTGATTCCGGGATGGGATGAAGGTATCGCCCTGATGAAGAAAGGCGAGAAAGGCATCCTTTACATTCCTGCCGAGTTGGGCTACGGTCCCCGTCAGGCGGGCATGATTCCTCCTTACTCAAATTTGATTTTTGAAGTAGAGCTTGTGGATATCAAGTAATATCATTCCGGTGCTTCGAACTTCTCCTGACGCGAGTAATACAGGTCGAGGACCACAATCAAGGCGGCGCAACTCCAAATGGGTACAGCCAACTTGTCGGTGTCAAGGAAATTGTTGAGGAAGCCGTGAATGAAATAACTAAAGAAGGCGAGGGTGGAGCCAAGGGCTAACATCCTCGCTTTTTTATTGGTGGCCCGGTGGTAGGCTTTCAATCCCGTGTAAACCACTGTGATGACGAAGGTAAGCATCAGGAGGGTACCCATGAAGCCTTGTTCGGCCAAGGGACCGATGTATTCGCTGTGGGCGTTGCCTCCGTCACCGGAGTTGGTGCTGATGATGGTTCTTTCCTTCGACATCTGGTAAGGGGCATACACGAACTGGTAAGTGCCTGGACCCCAGCCGAACACAGGACGTTCCGCGAAGAGCCTGAAGGCTGACTGCCAGCGGTTGATGCGCTCCAGGTTGGAGGCGTCGGTGGAGATGTTGGTGATGGATTGGATGTTCTCCACGATGTCGCCGGAAGCGTCTTGGTTGTTGTGCTCCAAGGCATCGATGATCTGGTGCTGGAAGGTGAAGAACAGGCCCACGAGGATGATGACCGTGGTGAGAATCCATCGGAACTTGATTTTCAGCCAAACGCAGACGAGGACACCCAAAGCCGCGGCGAGACTCAGCCAAGCGGCGCGGCAGCTCGACAGCACCATGCCGATGCTGAGGAGGACTACAGTGCAGAGAATGAGGATCCTGCGTGAGCGTTTGATGTCGGGCAGCAGGGCGTAGGTGATGCCCAGGATGAGATAGATGGCCAAGGCAGCCCCGTAGGCGGTGTGGTCGTTATAGAAGGGCGACATCACCCAGTGGGCGGAATCGTTGTCGAAATCGTGCTGGGCATGGATGATGGTCGTATAGACGATGACGATGCAGAGGCTCGCCATGTAAAGCCAAATGAACCAGTCGATGTTTTTGGGCTTCTTGAACAGCAGGGCGCACACAAAGAAGGAAGGGATGACGAACCAAAGGCGTGAGACGATGAACTTGACGGAGACGACAGGCATCTCGCTGGTGATGGTGGTCACCACCATCCAGAGGAACATGCAATAAATCACAATGGCGACGGGGTGTCTCGCGATGCTTTGGTCGTAGTGCCCGTCGTAGAGCAACTTGGCGACGAACAGGATCAGCACCCCCGCCAGCAAAGGCTCGGCGGGGAGCGATACCGCCAGTTGGCCGAACCCATCTAGCACCACCGACAAAGGAACCAGGAAGCTGATGAGCATCATGACTTTGTCGAGCGAGAAGATGTAGAGCAACAGGATGCCCAAGACCACCGGAAGGGCATAGAAGACATAGCTGTTCTTGTTGACCACCATGTATAGGGCGATGGCGACAAAGACTGCCGCAACCGCGTAAAGCCATCCTATGATTGCCTTTTTGCTCATTTCTCAGCGGGGATGAATTTCTTTCTGTTCTCGATGATGAAGAGGGTGAGGAGGGTGATCAGGAACGCACCTAAGGCGCTGAGTGCCACGATGACCCACCGGACGGGGAACGACTTCTTGTCGGCGGGGTAGGGCTCCGTGACGATGTTGGAATAGGTCATTTCGCCGTTGAAGAAACGCATCTCCCTTTCAAGGTCGCATTTGATGGCGACAAAGGTGTTGCCTTCGGCGGCAATCTTGGTGTGCAGGTCGAGGAACTCGGCGCCATATTGCTCCAGGTTGTTTTTCAGCTCAATGGCTTTCGACGAGCCGGAGAGATAGTTTCGGGTTACCTCACGGGATTGGTTGGGAACATCGGTGATACCGTACTTCGTGCCGAGTTCAGCCATCCGCGATGTCAAAGAGTCGATGACACGCTGTTTCTCACTCAGCTGTCTTTCGTACATCACGACCACCTCACGTTGCTTGTCCTGATGCAACTTCCTTACTTTCAGGTCATAATAGTAAAGAATGTCTTTGGCGATGTTGCAGGCCGTGAAGGGGTCTTTGTCGTTGACGACGATGGAGATGGCCTCGTATGGTGTTTTGGAAATCTTGATCTTGTCGTGATACTCGAGCATCATGTAAGTCTTGGCGAAGGGATCGTCGCGGTCAATCTTGTAGTCGCTCCACAGGTCGTGTTTCTCGATGATGGAGTCGATGATGGACTGTGACTCGATGAGTTGTAGCATCTGCTCGGTCTCACTCTCCTCGGAGTAAGGGGAGATGTTGGCAGGGTAAGCGACGGCCACCGATTTGTACAGTGGGGTGATGAAGAGTGAACTCGAGAATACCGCACCACAGACTGCTGCGCCGAAAGTGATGAGGAGAATGTGCCATTTCCATTTGAAAATCAATTGGATGAGCGAAAGGTTATTGAAGTTGTTATCCATTATAATGTTGTTATTTGTTTCGAGGTTGATGATCGGTGTTTCTTTGGTTTTTTTCCTGGGTTTGGCCTTCGGCACCGGAGGCCTCGCCACGAAAAAATCCACTGTATCTGCCTATTAGCGCGAGTGTCAGCAGAATCAGTACGAAGGTGGCGAGTACCGTAATTGTGACGATGATCCAGCGGACCGGGTATGATTTGTATTCTGCCTGTTTGGCCGAAGAGACCACGAACTTGTGGGGAACCTCCTCGGTGGCGTCCATCTTGGCTTCTTCGTATTTCGATTTCACCAAAGAGAGTTGGAGACGGTCGTGGTCCAGCTTCTCCGTGATGGCGTAATAAGCGCCTCCGTAATTGGTCAGGATGTCAAGCTGTTGCTGTAGGTTTTTCACTCCTTGACCGTTGCCTCTTCCCAACTCAATGGCGAGTTGCTGGCTGAGCATCTCGGCCTGCGACTCGTAGTCGTAAACCCCGAGGCTGCGCAGGGTGTTGAGGGAGTCCTCAAGGGAAGCCATCTCTTGGCAAAGGCTGTTGTATTCCCGTTCCACCAGCTGGAAGGCCTTCACGGCCACTTCCTTCTGCATGGCGTTCATGGTCGTGTCGAACAACTCGGCGATGTCGTTGGCGATGGTGGCCGCCATGGCGGGATCGGAATCCATTACGGTGATTTTCACTGCACTGTATTCTGTCCGGCGGAACTTGATGCGGCTGTCGTAAATCTTGTTGAGCTTGGTGTAGGGGTATTTGGTTGTGGACTTGATGCCGTAATGCTCCATCAGGTGGAAACGATCGATCACCTTGTCGCGGATGCGGTTGGAATTGAGTACTTGCAGCATCTGCTCGGTCTGCTCGCTCTCTCCAAATTCCATCAGGTCTTTGTTTGTTTGGTAGGTGGTGCTTATCAATACCTTGGACATGGAGTTGGTCGAGGTGGGGTATAATATCACCGTAGATTTGAACAGGGGGGTAATGAAGAGGGGGGAACTGAACAGGACAGCAAGTAAAGCCGCACAAATCAAAATTACGAGGACGGGCTTCCTGTATTCCACCAGCAACTTGCAGAGATATTTGGAACTGAAAGCGTCCTTTTGTTTGTCATCCATAATCTAAGTTTCTAAAAAGATGCCAAAATTAAGAAATTCTGCTGAAAGGACAATCAAAAAAACGAAAAAAGCCTATCTTTTTTCAGCGGGATGGATAAAAGCGATGATTTCACTGATGCTCAATAGTTTGGTGACAAACACCAAAACGACGTTGACAATGAAGCCGATAGCAAACGAAATCAGCCAGTTGAGTCCCGTCAGTTTGCTCAGCCAGGTGCAAAGGGCCACACTGCCCAAGAAGAGGAGCAAGTGGAGCCAATATTTGGAGCCGAGTCTCAAATGGAATATTTTTTCGGAAAGGAGGTATTGCGCGAAGGCGGTGATAATCTGCACGCAGAGACTCGTGAAAGCGGCACCGACGGAGAGGAATCTTGGAATGACGATGAGATTCAGAAGGATGTTGATGGCCACCCCCGACGCGGCCACAAGGTTGAGTTGCCGGAGGTTTCCGTTGGCCGTGAGCAAAGTGCCAAACACGTAAGTGGTTGATAAACAGAAGAAACTGCCCATCAGAATAGGAAACACCTTGGCATATTGCCCGATGCGTAGCAGATAGGCGGCTTCGGTTTCCCCGTCTTCGGGATGATACATCGTCCGCATGATTTCCTGGTTGTAAAACACGCACATGATGAGCACGATGCCCGCCATGGCCACAATGACATTGAACGAGGTCTTGACCAGATTGTTTAGCTCCGTCTTGTTTTTCAACGTGGCGGTGAACATCGGTAAAAGCATGATGGCGAACAGGTTGGAGATATTGTTGCCGGCGTCGAACAGTCGGTAGGCACGGCTGTAGATGCCCGCCTGCACCCCTTTGTCGTCGAGCAAACGCTCCAAAAGGAAGGGCTCCACCCGGCTGTAAACACTCATCAAAAGCACCAACAGGGCGAACGGAAGGCTCTGCCGCAGGATGTCGCGGAAAAAGGCAAAGTTGATGCTGAAACGGAGATGGTCGGCATGCCGCAACACGATGACCAAGGCGAACACCAACGTGCAGATGTAGGCCAAGGTCTGGGCTTGCAAATACCAAACGATGTTGAACCGCTCCTTGGGGAACCATCCACTCCACAAGACCAGACTCATGATGACGATGGCCAGCACCCGGTCGAAAACCGAGAGAATGCTGTCCTGCTTGAACAACAGCAAGCCCTGGATATTGGACCTCAGGTACAGGATGAATGACAGCAGGATCTGGTTTAACCCACACCAAAACAGTAATTTAAGATGGAGTCCATCGCGATAGCCGCAGAGATAGCCAATCAAGAAAATGACTACGGCGTAGAGGATGCCTAAGATGAGCTTGATCTCAGTGAGCCCTCCAAAATGTTTCGAGAGCATCTTGGGGTCCTGCGCGATGTTGCGGCTGTTGAAATTCGTGATGCCAAGGTCGAGCAGGATATAAAACAGGTACGAGAAATTGAAAATGGACTGGTAAATCCCGTAGGAGGAGTCGCCCAACAGATTCTGCACCTCCCGGTCGATGCCAAGAATCCAGAATGGCTTCACCAACAAGTTGAGAAACAAGAGGAAAATGATATTCTTGATGAAGCGATTCTGCATGATGTGTCGTGAATTCAGAGTGCAAAAGTAGGAAATTTTTGTTTTTCCATAGTTTTTCGGTATGGCATTTGTAAAATATTAGTACTTTTACCCCTTGAAAAATGCTTGAAGAGATGAACAGGGAACAGGAAGCCTTCGATACTATGACGGAGGAACTTATTGAGAATGAGAAGAGTCTGATACTTTTAAACGACGACCATAATACTTTCGACTACGTAATCAAGACCTTGGTGGAGGTGTGCGACCATACCTACGAACAGGCCGAGACCTGCGCATGGATTACCCATTTTAAGGGAAAATGCGCCATCAAGCACGGGACGTTCGAGGAACTGAAGCCGTATTACGACGCCATGCTCGACCATCAACTGTATGTGACCATCCAATAACTAATACGCTGTCAGATGAATCCTTACACCGCTGACGAAAGGTGGATGATCCAACAGGCCTACGAGGGCATGTTGTCGGATATCCGGGAACACGTCAATGACTCCAAACAACTGAAGCTTATCGACGACGCTTACCACTATTGTCTGGAGAAATATGACGGGAAATATATGGTTTCAGGAAAAGCCTATATGTTCCACTTGATCGACATGGCGCGCATCGCCGTGCTGGAGGTGGGATTGGGCTACATGTCGGTGATGGCGGCCTTCCTCCATGGCATCACCTATAAGGAGAACGTGGAAATCAGTGAGATAGCGAACCGTTTCGGGAAAACGGTCTCCATCATCCTCTCGGGTTTCGACAAAATCTCCGCGTTGAGGACCGAGAAGGTGGCCTACAACTCTGACAACTTCAGGGTGCTCTTCCTCTCGCTGGTGGATGATATGCGTTCCGTGCTGCTGAAGGTGGTCCACCGTGTGTATGACGTCCGCAACCAGCAGGATGTTGATGAAGACCGCCTCGGCAAGTATTTCCATGAGATAAAATACATCTATATCCCTATCGTTCACCGTCTTGGACTATATAAACTCAAGGCCGAGCTGGAGGAGAGCCTGATGCTCTATGAGAATCCCGAGGAATTTTATGCCATCCAGGCCAAAATCGAAGCCACCAAGGAGAGCCGCCAACATACGGTTGACCTGTTCCTGAAACCCTTGATGCAAGCCCTTGACCAGGAGAGCGAGAAGAGCCAACGCACCGGAAAGAACCGTTTCACCTACACCGTGAAATGGCGCATGAAGTCCATCCCTTCCATCTTTGCCAAGATGAAAGCGCAAAACGTGCCTTTCGAGGAGGTTTACGACCTGCTCGCCGCCCGCGTCATCATCAATTGCGCGAGAAAGGACGAGATGGTGTGCTGCTGGACGGTGTATTCGGTGATTACAAATATGTATGAGCCTAATCCTGAGCGTCTTAGAGACTGGATTACCCGTCCCAAGGCCTCTGGCTACGAGTCACTTCACACCACGGTGAAATTCGACGACAAGCTGTGGTTCGAGGTGCAGATCCGTACCGTGAGGATGGACGAGATCGCGGAGACCGGTCAGGCCGCCCACTATTTATATAAAGGTGAGAAAGCCGACACCGAAGACTGGCTGCTCAAAGTCAGGGAAGTGTTGGAGAACCCCAGCATAGTTTCGTTCGAGACCTCCTACCGGTCCAACTTCAAGTCCGACAAAATCTTCATCTTCACCCCGGAAGGCGATCTGAAGATGCTGCCCGTGGGTTCCACGGTGCTCGACTTCGCCTTTGAGGTGCATACGCATGTGGGGGAGACCTGCAACGGGGCCCGCGTGAACGGAAAAGTGGTGCCTATCCGCCATGTGCTGGTCAACGGCGACAAGGTGGAGATCTTCACCAACAAGAAACAGTCGCCCAACGCCGACTGGCTCAACTGGGTGAACACCGAGAAGGCGAAAAACAAGATACGACGTTTCCTCAAGGAGGAGGAACTGAAAGAGTCGGAGGTGGGCAAGGGAATGTTGCACCGCCGGCTGAAGAACTGGAAGATTGCCGTCAACGAGACCCTGATCGAGTCGCTGGTGAAAAAATTCAAGACCGAAAACGCCCTGCAACTCTATCATAAGATCGCCACCGAGAAAATCGACCTGGCGGCCATCAAGCATTTCCTTTCGGAAGAACTGGCCCAACCCGTTGAAAGGATGGAGAAAGCCGAACCTGCCGAGACGGAGAGGAAAGAGGTGAACCACGAGGGCGGAGAGAGCCTTTCCATCGGAGAGGATATCGACAACGTGAACTTCAAGCTGGCCAAATGCTGCAACCCTGTGCCTGGCGAGAAAGTGTTCGGGTTCGTCACCAACGAGGGCAACATCACCATCCACCGGGTGGACTGCCCCAACGCCAAAAGCCTGATGGAACGCTATGGCTATCGGATTATCAACGTGAAATTTGGAAAAGGATATTGATTTTTGAAATGAAAAAAATACTGTTTTTACTCACTTTAGGGCTGATGACTTGGAGCCAGTCGATGGCGCAGGAAAGCGCTTTTCTTCAAGGAACTTACGGAATCGACAAAACCAAGAAGATGATTGTTGTAACTGGTAATGAGAATGTTACGGAGACCTGTTCCGTGGAAGGGGTGACCTATCGGTTGTATCGGACTACCTTGCCGGTCATCAACGTTACCACCGATGGACCCATCGTGAATACCCCTGCCGTGCATGGCATCATCAGCGTGGCCGACACCTCGGGTACGGTGATCGAGATGCACGCCGGTTTCAAAATCAGGGGCAGCTCCTCCCAGCAGTTCGACAAGAAATCGTACCGTGTGGAGCTTTGGGAGGATGCCACAGGCACCGTGATGGCCGACACCACCTTCTTGGGGATGCGTAGCGACGATGACTGGAACCTGGAGGCCATGTACAACCAGCCGCTCCGTCTGCGCAACAAGATTTCCAATGAGTTGTGGCGCGAAATCTATCAGCTGCCTTACCAAGCCTCCGAACCCGAGGCGGCTTCGGGCGTGGCCATGCGATATGCTGACTTGTTTGTCAATGGCGACTATATGGGGGTCTATACCCTGACCGAACGTGTGGACCGTAAGTTGTTGGGTCTGAGGAAATACAATGGCAACATCCGCGGCGTCCTCTATAAAGGCAACGGCCCCGGCGCCCCCAGTTTCGACTCCCTGCCCGACTACGACAACACCCTCGATGAGTGGGACCAGTTCGAGTGGGTCTATCCCAACGAGGATTCCGCCACCATTGACTGGTCGAGCCTCTACAGCCTCGTCAACTTCGTGATGAACGCCACCAACAACGCTTTCTATTCCCAATATGCCACCATGCTCGAAAAGGACAATCTCATTGATTATTATATCTTTATCAATGCATTGCGGGCTTTGGACAACATGGACCGCAACACCTTCCTGGCACGTTACAAGAAATCGAGCGCCTATTTTTATGTGCCTTGGGACCTGGATGCCGTCATGGGCAACGACAACAATGGCGAGCATGAGAGCAGTGTCACGGGGCTGATGTCGAACGGACTTTACAACAGGCTGGTGGACGATTGTTCCGCCACGGGGTTCGCGGCCTCGCTTCAGAACCGCTACAACAGCCTTCGTCAGACAGTGCTGACCAAGGAGCACATCATGGCGATGGCGCGCGACCAGTATGAGGAGTTGTTGGCCAAGGGTGCCTACGACCGTGAGTCCGAGGCGTGGCCTGAGTATCAGGTGAATGCAGGTGAGCTCGATTACATGGCCGACTGGATAGAGCGTCGTCTGGCCTATTTGGATGTCGAGTTGAACGAGGCGTGCGGCACTTGGGAGGCTGAGGAATCAACCGGCGACCTTTTTGTGGAGGTGTTTCCCAATCCGGCCAGCGATCGGGTGAACCTCCGTTTCAGGGAGCGTCCCTCTACGGGAGCCATGGTTCACTTGTATGACATGACAGGCCGTTTGGTGTTATCCACACAAAGTGCGGCGCAGGCGCTTCAGATCTCCACAGCCGGACTCCCCGACGGGCTTTATAGCTTGGTGGTCCATGCGGGTGAAATACACCATGTAGCCCGTCTGATGGTCGTCCGATAACTGCTGCCTTCTTAGATCAACTCCCTCCAGAAATCCTCCGGAAGGTGGATGTTTTCCACTTTGACGGCTCCTGTGAACAGAGGAGCGATTTCGGCGGGAGTGAAGCCTGCGATGCCGCAACCGATGCGGGTGACGAGGAAGGTCATCTCAGGATGTTCTTTGGCGAAGATGATGAATTCATCCACGTAAGGTTGGATGGTGTTGACACCGCCTTGCATGGTGGGGATGGCATAGCTCTGGCCTTGGAGTCCGACCCCTTGTCCCCAGATGGCGCCGAACTGATTGACGGCGATTCTTGCAGCGCCTCCAGCATGGCGTCCTTCCAGGTTGCTGCCGAAGACAAAAATCTCACCGGGGCGGAGGGTGCTGATGTTGTTGGGCGTGATGCGGTGCTTGAACGCACTCAAATCGAGGTAGTTTTTGTTTTCGCGGTTGGAGCGGGAACGGAATATCTTGCGAAGTCCCGAACTCATTGCGGAGGTCTTGGAGTGGTCTTCTGCCATCCTGCTGTACATCATGGTTCTCGACTTGCGCTCCTTGGCCCAGGCCTCTCTCATTCCTGCTTCATCGTCCTCAAAAGCCATGTAGTTGTCGATGTTGAGCGAGGCGGATGTGGCATGCACGTCCTGGTTGGTGCCGATATAGGCGAAGTTCCAGCCTTCTTCCTCTTTCATGCGTTCCACCAGGGCTTTTATGGCCGCGCCACTGTATTCTTTTGAGGCGTTCTCCAGTCCGTCGGTGATGATGGTGACCATGGCGGTGGCATCTTCTTTGTCTTTGATTTCGTTATACAACTTGTTGATGGAGATTCCCATGGCGTCGTACAAGGGGGTGCAGCAGCAGGGACGGTATTCTTTGGAAGTCAGCTCGCTGACCTTGTCCACCGGGACTTTGTCATAGACGAGTCGTTTCTCGCAGTTGCAGAAGATCATGAGGGAGACATAGTGTTCTTGGGTTTCGGAGAAGCGTTCCTGGGCGGAGCGGATGCCTCCCACGGTTTCGTTGAATCCGGCGATGGCGGCCTGGGCGATACTGCCCATGGAACCGCTTTTGTCTAAAATGATGAGGTTGTAGATTTGAGTTTTCATAATTTTTAATTGTTTAATAGTTTTAGTTAATTTTATAAATGTTTATTCGTTTTCTGTTCTCTGTTTTCAAAACTCCAGTCTGAAGTTGTGCATTTCTTTGTATTCTTCATAGCGTTTTTGGTTGAAGCGGAAGCGGGTGCCTTTGCGTCGCCGGCTGTCGTCGGCGACAGGTCGGGAAGGGGCGCTGGTGTGAGGGTCGCCAAACAGGGCGTCGATGCTCATGCTTTTCATTTCCCGATGCGCTCCGTAATATTCGGTCGGGCTGGCTTCGTCGGCGAAGGACACTTCCTCAAGGATGCCGGTTTGGAGCATTTTTTTGTAGAAGTTGCGCCGGTCGAAGTGGACGCCGAGGATGGCTTCGTAGAGGCGTTGGAGCTCGGGCATGGTGAATTGCTCGTCGAGGAGGTCGAAACCGATGGGTTCGAAGTGGATGTCCTCGCGGATTTTCTTCATGGCCTTGCGCAGGATGTAGTCGTGGTCGAAGGCGAGGTGGGGGATCTCGTCAATGGAAAACCATTGGGCGTTGGCGGCATCATCACCCCCTTTCGCATCGGCTTTCTTGGCGAGCGCGTAAAAAGCAATCGAGATGACACGCTCACGAGGGTCGCGGTTGACCTCGGAAAAGGCACCGAGTTGTTTCAAATAACGCAAGTCGAGGCTGGTTTCCTCTTTCAGTTCGCGCACGGCACATTGCTCAGCGGTCTCATCCATGCGGAGAAATCCTCCCGGGAATGCCCATAATCCTTTGAAAGGTTCCACGCCCCGTTGCACAAGCAAGATCTTGAGCTCGTGTCCGTCGAATCCCAACACCACACAGTCGGTGGCCACCGCAGGGTGGGGGTAAGGGTAAGTGTAAGATTGTGTCTCCATAATGTGTAAATTTGACGCAAAATTACAACTTTTTTTTGAATCTGCAAGAAAAATGCGTAAAAATTACACTTATATCAAAAATTACTTTATTTTTGCTTTAGAAACAACCAATTTTGAAGCTATGACAGTGAATATTTACGAACAGTACTTTGCCGCGTCGCTCATCGCCAATGAGGTGCCGCGTCGCGCCGCTTTGGTGATGCTCATCAGCGATTCCGAGGCGGGCTACATCCAATATGTGGCCCAAGTGACTTTTTTCCCCCATAGGTTTGCGGACGACTTCGCCGTGTCATACGACGCCTGTTTCGGCAAAGTCATTTATGAGGCTAAAGGTCGCCGTTCGAAGAAACGCGAGCAGGCGTTGCTGGAGGGGTTCCGCTCACACATCGACCAGCTTGCCGAAGAGGCAGGCGGAGAGGTGTTTTGGGACCAGCCGTTACGGGAGGCGAGGAGGGAAGTTTAGAAGATCAGCGCCAGCAGGACATAGAGCCAGTGGGCGGAGATACCGGCGATGAGGCCGCCGATGGTATGGGCACCGATGGCTTTGCCGATGAGTTTGCGGTACCCCAGCGAGTCGAGCATGGCCGCATGGGTGGAGAGGAAGCCGCTCCAGCACATGCCGATGGCGGTGAACACGGCGATGGCGTTGTTGTCGATGATGCCCTCGGTGATGAAACGGGGCACCAGACCGATGGCCGCGCCCACAGCGCCCAAAGCCGTCATGGGGAACGAAATCAAGGCTCCGTTTTTAAAGCCGAAGAGCCAGTCGAAGATGAAGTTGATCTTGTTGGCCGCCCAGCTGATTACCGGCACGCCCTCGTAGGCCACTCCCAGATACTCGCCGTTCTCGCCGGCGGCGCCAAAGGTGAGCATCATCACGATGGTGGAGATGCAAAGCACGCCGGGGATGATGGCGAAGCCGATGCTCACGCCGTCCTTGCCACCGTCGAGCAGCGAGTTGAGGAAACGCATGAACACGCCGCCCTCGGTTTTGAACGAGATCTGCTGCTCGTCGCCATCATATTGCTCGTCAACAGGAGCGTCAAGCTCGGGATAGGCCTTCAAGGTGGAGCGTTGCATCAAACGGGTGGAGACAATGCTGCCGATGATTGCGCCGAGCAGGCCAATCAAGGCACCCTTGCCAAAACCTAAACCCGTCATGAAGGCGATTACCACCAAGCCCATGCCGAAGGCCGTGCCGAAGTTGGTGAGCGACACCAGCTGGTATTTCTTGAAATAGCGGTTGAAGTTCTTGTCGTGGGCCAAGGTGATGATGGCCGGGTTGTCGCTGAGGAAGGTCATGATGGCCCCCAAAGCCGCCACGCCGGGAAGGTTGTACAAGGGCTTCATCAGCGGACGGAGCAGGTTCTCCAACAGACGCACCACACCGAACTCCGTGAGCAGCTTGCTGATGGCGCCCATCAACACGCAAATGGCCATGATGTAAAACACGGTCTCCAACAGCAGGTGATACGCCGTCTGCATGAAAGTGTTCAGCATCTTCGGCAGCGTCATCTTGTGGGCGAGCAAACCAAAGAAGGCGAAAAAGATGATTAAAAACACGAGGGCCTCGAAGCTTCGCTTGGTGGTGAACCTCAATGGCCGTTTCAGCTTTTCCTCGAAACGCTTGAACAGCTTCTCCACTTTGTGGTGGTAGGAGAGGGTGTTCCTTTTGATGGTGTTGTATTTCGTCTTAGCCATAATGCTTTATTTTGTGATAGCGTGAAGTAAATCGACCTTCCAGGTGAGACCGAGGTTGGTTTGGAACTTGCTGATGCCGTCAACACTGGTGTGCGAGCCGCAGAGGTGAAGGCGGAGACTCCGGTCGCCCATGGGGTAGTATTCGAATCCCAAACTCTCGAAATCGACCTTCTTGCCGGGCGTCACGTATTGGTCGTAAGGCTCCGTGTTGGGCAGCTGTGCCTGG
The DNA here is from genome assembly GCA_902783365.1 of uncultured Bacteroidia bacterium. Lineage (GTDB taxonomy): Bacteria > Bacteroidota > Bacteroidia > Bacteroidales > F082 > Limimorpha. The sequence continues at coordinate 17,495 of CACZQL010000044.1, forward strand.
TTGAAGTCAAGGCCCGCCTTGGCAAACACAATCCACTTGTCGCCGATGTCCACACCGACACCGTAGATGGCCGTGAGGTCCTGCCCGAAGAACTGGCTCTGCTCGAAGGAGGCGCGGTTGATGATGTCGAGATACATCTCCACCCCTTTGAATTGCAGCTTGTTGCCCAAGGCGATGTAGTTGATGAACTTGCCAGGCTGGTATTCAATCATATTGACGGAATATGCGGTCTTGAAAGCTCCCATGTTGCCGTACCACATCAGGTTATAGGCATAGATGCTCTGCATGGCGGCGTTGATGAATGGGGAGTTGCATGCCTGAAAAAGAAGATGGTGATTGCCCGAAGGGGACTTGTAGTTGAGCGAGGCACCCATCTCGTAACAGCACACCGTGTTCCAAAACTCGGTGCCGTAATAAATGTCGATGGGGTTGGAGTCGTACTCCCAGCCGCCGATGGCCACCACTTGTTTGCCCGCCGACAAAAACAGGTTGTCGGTGAAGTTCCAGTTGAGATAGGCCCAGTCGGTGCCTTGGAAGAAGGTGTTGGCGAAACCGATGTTGGGCGAGTTGATGCGCTGGCGGAGATGGTACGAGAACCTGCTGCCGATGGTGCCGTCCAAGGCCACCACCAAATACTTGCCGGCGAAACCATGGTCGTAACTAGGAGCCACAGAGTCGTGACCCAAATGATAGTCAACCGTGAAGTCGGCCCGCGTGTTCAAATGCAGGTTGTCCAACGTGATCAATGGCTTCTTGCCTTGCGAAAACGCCTGCAAGAAACAAAACAAACATAACGATGCTACGAGAAATGCTTTTTTCATGAGTTCGGATTTGCGCGACAAAGGTACAAAATCTAACTATTTGTAGAATGTGTTAAAGGAATAAAAATAATCCTTACTTTTGCAGGAACAATCCATAGAAATAACCTAGCATGATGAAAAAAACACTTTATTTCCTTCTCGTGTTGTTTGCATTGGCAACCATGGGCTGCGATCGTAAACCGAAACCTGCTGAAAAACAATATGTTTCAGAATTTGATGCTGCTGATATGGTGATTCTCGACCATGGCGACCTTCAGTTCTATAATGCCGAAAAGCAAACCCTGACGCTCTACGAACCGGAGACCGACAGCGTGGTCAACGCCACATACGATGAAAACAACCACCTATATTATACGGTGCTGAAGGACCAACACCTGGAGCTGAAATGGATCGACCTGAATGAAAAAGACCCCCAACCCAAACACGCCGCGGATTGGAACCTTACCATCGACCAGGTGATGAACCACATGACCAACGTCGTCTCCGACCTGTCTTTCGACGACAGCCAAAAGAACGTCATGATTTGGACTTACACCAGTGAGGAAAGCTTCGGTTTCGACAAAGTCTTGTCGTACAACATCGACACCAAGCAAACCAAAGCCCTCGTGGAGGACGAGATGTGGAACCTCTCCTTCGCCACCAACTTCACCGACAAGGAGGATTTCTATACCGACAGCGCCAACCGTCTTTACCATGTGACTCCCCAAGGCCAGTTCTGTGTGAACGACAAGATCAACTTCTCCCAATGGTTCAACGAGGATGAGGTGAACGATGTGGAATGCATCGTCGAGTCGGTCAGCCCCGACCTGAAAAAGGTGGTCTATTCCGCCGTGCTTTATTGGGGCGAGGGATGGGGCTATTACTGTGTGGCCGATGGCGATGGTAGCCATCAGCGCGTGCTGGAGGATAGCGACATCTGGACCATGGCTCCACGTTGGCTTCCCGACGGCTCCTTGGTCTATGTCGTCCACGTCCCACTCGCCACCGACGACCCCGACTATGTGGAGCTCGACCATTACCAGGACGACTTCATCAGGATCCTCACCCCCGACGGCGAACTGAAAACCCTCGCCACCTCCGCCTCCTTCGCCGTGAAACCCTTCGGCTTTTACCGGACGAAAAACAAGGTTGACATCCTAGGCTCCGATTTGGTTATCCTCGACCATGGCAAGATGGTGTTTTTCAACTCCTCCACCAACGTGTTCACTCCCTTCGAGGCGGAAAAGGACTCGGTGGTCAACGGCTACTTCGTGGATGACGAATTGTACTACTACTCCGTGGCCATCGGCGACGAGCTGTATCTGAAAAGACTCTATCTGCCTGTGACTTATCCCGTTCCTGAGATGCTGTCCCCCTGGAACCTGAAGCTTGACGACTGCATCTCGGAAACCTACGGCGAAATAGCCAAGCTGTTTTTCCTGTCGCAGCATTATTATATAGGTATCAATTATCATTTCAATTGGGATTTCTATTCCTTCGACAAGACCCGCTATTACGATGTGGGCATGAGAAAACTGAAGGAGGAGTCGCCGGAGGAGGATGAGACCGACAGCTACGACGAGGATTTCCTCGCTTGGGACGAGGATGTGGAGCTTTTCGTGGCTGAAGACGGACAGTACTACTATCATGAGGATGGCCGGAAATGCTGTTTGACCAACAAGATGGATTTTAGCGCCTATAGTGAAGAGGAACTCGATCCCGAGGAAAGGGAATTCGATTTCAACTCCATTGACCCGTTGCGCAAGAGCGTGATTTTTGTCACCCTCCTCGAATGGGGCGATCTGGGCCATGGTCCTCTTTGCTTCGCCTCGATGGATGGCGCCACGCAGGTGTCCTTGAACGATACCGACGCCGCCGACTTGAAGGCTGGATGGCTCCAGGATGGCTCCTTGGTCTATGTGGGAACGGAACCCCGTCCCACCGACGATCCTGACTATGACGCCGAGTACAACAACACCCGTCCCTGCATCAAGCGGGTCACCCCCGACGGCACCGTGTCGTTCTTCTATGTAGCCGACAGCTTCATCACGAAATAACCGCGCCTATCAACAGCACCGCCACCAACAGGGTGGGAAGGGCGATGGTGACCCCGATTTTCAGGAAATCCAGATACCCGAACTTGAGTCCATGCTCGTTGAGGATGGAACTCCACATGATGCCCGCCAAGGCGCCGATGGGCGTAAGGAAAGCCCCGATGTTGGACCCGATGATGGTGGCATAGACGGCTTGTGGCAACACGGTGGCGTCGCACGACTGCATCACCGAGCAAAACAGCACGCTCATGGGGATGTTGTTGACGATGTTGGCCGCGACGAAGGAACTGAGCCCATAGCGCAAGGCGGTGTACTCGTTGCCCAGCCAAGTGCCGATGGCGGCGGTCACGCCTTTCTCGTTCAGCACGATGGTCATCACGAACATCGAGAGGACGAAAGGAATCAGCTGCCAAGGCGCGCGCTTCATGCAAGCCACCAACTCGTCGGGAATGTGACGGCGGCTCAAGTCGATGACCAGACACCAGAAGGCAAGACTCAACACTGCCAGGGCCGACACCAGCCACATCTCCACACCTATATAAGAAGACAGGGCCAGCGTCACCGTGCAGACGGCCAGGTGTATGATGCCCACCCAAAGACTTAACGGGTCCTTGATGACCACCTCTTCAGCTTCCCCCTCGATGGGGGTCCTGAGCTGCTTGCGCGAGCTGAGATACAGCATCACGAAGGCCGTCAGCCCCGCCGCCAAGGTGGGCAGCCACATCGTCGCGAGGTAGTCCACGAAACCAATGCCGTAGGAAGTGCCTAAATAGATGTTGGTCGGATTGCCGATGATCAAGGCCATTGACCAGGTGTTGGCCGCCACAAACTCCGCCGCCAAGTAGGGAAGGGCGTTGATCTTCGCGTTCTTGGCGAAATAGCAGATGAATGGCGTGAACGACAGGATGATGACATCGTTGGAGGTGAAGACCGTCAGCACCGAAACGATCAGATACAGGTAAACAAAGAGTTTCGCCTGGTTCTTGCCCGCCCGCCGCAACGTCTTGTTGGCCAAATAGCGGAAGAACCCCAATTCGTCGAGATAGATGGAGAGGATGGTCATCGAGATGAAGAGCACCAGGATCTTCAACGGGTTGATGGCATCGTCGCGGATGATCGACCGGAACACCGTGCCGGTGTCCACCTGCCCGGTGAGCAATAGGAGGGAGGCACCCGCCAAGGCCACCACCCAGTAGCTGCCCATCTGTAACTTGCCTATCTTCAGCTTGGGAAAAAACAACACCCCGAGGATCATCACCGCGCAGGTCAGGATAAAAATGGTCAAAGTCAATGCCATCACAATATTTTTTTTGGGCTGCAAAGGTATAAAATTCATCCCATTTTGTATTTTTGCAGCCCAAAAAACAAGCCTTATGTTTTTAAAACTCTACCCTACAAATCCCAATCCCCGTTATGTGAAGCTCATCTTGGAGTGCCTTCAGGACGGGGGAACCATCATTTTTCCGACTGACACCATCTATGGCATGGGGGGCGACATCCACAGTCCCAAGGTGCTCGACCGTATCTGCCAAATCAAGGGGATCAAGAAGGAAAAGGCCAATTTCTCGTTCATCTTTCACGACCTCAGCATGTTGAGCGAGTTCACCCGTCCCATCAGCAACGAGGTGTATAAGATGATGAAACGCAACCTTCCGGGGCCTTTCACCTTTATCTTAAATGCCAACAACAATGTGCCCCGCATCTTCCAAAGCAAAAAGAAGACCATCGGCATCCGTATCCCCGACCAGCCCATCATCACGAATCTGGTGGAGGCCCTCGGCTCGCCCATCATGACCACCTCATTGGTGGAGGAGGACGATGAGATGGAACTCTATCTGACCGATCCTGAGGAGATTAACGAAAAGTACAAGGACATGGTGGACATCATCATCGACGGTGGGGCAGGAGAGCATGTGGCCAGTACCGTGGTGGACTGCACCTCCGACGAAATCGTGATTTTAAGGCAGGGTAAAGGCGACTTGGATTGAACAGGAAAACATTTTTTCAAATAATTGTTGCAAATTGCGAAAAAAGGTGTAATTTTGCAGCCGCAAACACGAAGAGGTTGACTCGGTAGCTCAGCAGGTAGAGCATCACACTTTTAATGTGGGGGTCCTGGGTTCGAGCCCCAGCCGGGTCACAAAGAGGATGAAGAGACGCAATAGTTGCGTCTCTCTCTGTTTTATAAACCACATACCGAATATGGGAGGCTTCTTTGGCGTCGTTTCAAAACGACCTTGCGCAAGCGATTTGTTCTACGGGATTGACTACCATTCCCATCTCGGCACCAAACGTGCCGGTATGGTCACCCGCATCGGCGACCAGTTCTACCGCTCCATCCACGACATCGAGAACAGCTATTTCAGAACCAAGTTCAGCGACGAGCTGGCCAAGTTCCAAGGCAATTTGGGCATCGGGGTCATCAGCGACACCGACGCGCAGCCCATCGTGGTGAACTCACACCTGGGCAGGTTCGGCATCGTCACCGTGGCCAAGATCAACAATATTGACGACTTGGTGCAGCACTGTCTCGACAACCGCCAGCAGTTCACCGAGTTGAGCTCGGGGCGTACCAACCCCACGGAGCTCATCGCCCTGCTCATCACCCAAGGCGAGGACTTTGTCGATGGCATCCAGAATGTCTATCGGAAAGTCAAAGGTTCCTGCTCCATGCTGATTCTGACCGAGGATGGCATCATTGCCGCGCGCGACTACTATGGCCGTACGCCCATCGTCATCGGCAAGGACGACGATGGTTACGCGGTGGCTTTCGAGAGCCATAGCTACGTGAACCTCGACTATACCACCACCAAGTTCTTGGGTCCAGGGGAGATCGTGAAGGTGACCACCGACGGCGTGCAGCAGCTGCTGGCCCCCAATTCACGGAAGCAGGTCTGCTCCTTCCTTTGGATCTATTACGGTTTCCCCGCCTCCGACTACGAGGGCATCAATGTGGAGGACATGCGCTATCGGAGCGGGCGCGCCTTCGGCAAGATCGACGACGTCCAGGCCGACTATGTCTCCGCCATCCCCGACTCGGGCATTGGCATGGCAGTGGGCTTCTCCAACGGAAGACAGCTGCCCTACGAGCGAGGCGTCGTGAAATACACCCCCACCTGGTCGCGCAGCTTCATGCCCGTCAACCAGTCCCAAAGGGAACACGTGGCCAAGATGAAGCTGATTCCCAACCGGGCTTTGTTGCACGACAAAGACGTGGTGTTCTGCGACGACTCCATCGTGCGCGGCACCCAGCTCCGCGACAACGTGAAGATGCTCTACGACTATGGCGCCAAAAACGTCCATGTGCGCATCAGCTGTCCGCCCCTGCTGTACGGATGCCCCTTCCTCAATTTCTCCGCCTCAAAGACCGAAATGGAGCTGATCACCCGTAGAATCGTCGAAAAACTCGAAGGAAAATCCGACCGCAATATCGAAAAATACTGCGATCCTCAATCTCCGGAATATGCCGCCATGGTGGAGGAAATTCGCAAACGTATCGGTGTCGATACGCTGAGATTCAATACCTTGGATATCATCATCAATGCGATTGGCATGGACAAATGCGAGCTGTGTACCCATTGCTTCGACGGGTCAAGCTATGGGCATCAGTAAAAAAAAAGGAAAAAAATCCTTGCCAATTCAAGAAAAGGTTGTACTTTTGCATCGGGTAAGTCTTATACGACCAGCTCCCGCTGAAATCCCCCAGGACTGGAAGGTAGCAAGGGTAGGCGGTTGTAGCGGTGCGATATAAGTAGCTTACCCTTTTTTGTTTATCTTTGCAAAAAATTGAAGCCATGGATCTTTCTATTGTCATCCCCCTACTCAACGAGGCAGAGTCGCTGCCCGAACTTGAGGCTTGGATTAGAAAAGTCGTTGAAAAAGAGCAATATAGCTATGAGATTGTCTTTGTGGACGACGGCTCCACCGACAACTCTTGGAAGATCATTCAGGACCTCGCCAAGAACAACCCCAACGTCCACGCCTTGCGGTTCAGGAAAAACTACGGCAAGTCGCCCGCCTTGAATGAAGGATTCAAGATCGTGCAAGGCGATGTGGTGATTACCATGGACGCCGACTTGCAGGACAGTCCCGACGAGATCCCCGAGCTCTACCGCATGATTAAGGAAGACGGCTATGATATGGTGTCGGGCTGGAAAAAAGTGCGTTACGATTCCAAAATCATGAAGAACATCCCCTCGAAGTTCTTCAACTGGACCACTCGCCGCATGTCGGGCATCCAACTCCACGACTTCAACTGCGGCTTGAAGGCCTATCGCCTCGACTTGGTGAAAAGCATCCAAGTGTATGGCGAGATGCACCGCTACATCCCCGTCATCGCCAAGATGAACGGCTTCTCCAACATCGGGGAGAAGGTGGTTCACCACCAAAAAAGGAAATATGGCAGTAGCAAGTTTGGCTTGAGCCGTTTCGTGCGGGGCTATCTCGACTTGTTGACCATCAACTTCATCTCCAAATTCAGCAACCGCCCCATGCATTTCTTTGGCTTGCTGGGTTCGCTCACCTTCTTGGCCGGTTTCATCATCGCCATCTATTTGGTGTGTACCAAGTACTTCGGTCACAACTATGTGGCCTTGGCCAACCGTCCCTTGTTTTATTTAGGGATCCTTGCCATGATCGTGGGTGTGCAACTTTTCAGCACAGGCTTCCTTGCCGAGATGATCACATCCACCCAGCGCGACAAGCGCGTCTATTCCATCGCTGAGACGATTTAGGCAGTTAGCAGTTGTTCAGTTAGCAGTTGTTCAGTTGTTCAGTTGTTCAGTTAGCAGTTGTTCAGTTAGCAGTTGTTCAGTTAGCAGTTGGCAGTTAGCAGTTGGCAGTTAGCAGTTGGCAGTTGGCAGTTGGCAGTTGGCGGTTAGTGTCCGCAAGCAACTCTCAACTTTAAACTCTCAACTCTAAACTAATAACTGCCAACTGAACAACTGCTAACTTAATAGAGGTCATCCAGGTTCCCGTCGTAGCTGTCGCCGCCGAAGGAGTCTCCGAACTCATCGAGGTCGCCAAACTCGTCCTCGTCGTATTCGTCCTCGAACTCGTCGAAAGGACTCTCGTCGGGAATTTCGGCATTCTCCCAGTCGAAGTCGTCCTCCAACCGGTCCTCGCTGAACTCGTCCTCCTCGTCCACGTTGTGCATGAAATCTTCTATCTCGTCATCACTCATCTTGTCGAAATCCATGTTGAGCAACGCGGAGTCGTTGACGGCGCGTCCCAACGACTTCAGTTCACGTTTCACCGAGGGGGACACGTAAAACTCGTCGATGTTCTCCTCACAGTATTTAATGTATTTGGGGTCTTTCTCATAGACCTCCGCAATCGTCAGGCCTTCATATTTTCCGAAGGTAAAGACAGAATCCAGATCGTAGAATTTCATGTCGGTTCAAATTTGCCGCAAAGGTAAACTTATTTTTTTATATTTTTGCGTAAAATTTCAATGATGACAAATACCCCTGATCGCATTCGAGGCCGCATTGAGGAGTCGGTGGCCGTCAAACAACTCATTCTCAATGACTCCGAGTTGATTGGACGTGTCGAAAAGGCCGTCAATATCTGTTTGGAAGCCTTGCGAGGGGAGGGCAAAATATGGTTTGCGGGCAATGGCGGAAGTGCCGCCGACGCACAGCATCTCGCCGCTGAGCTTTCCGGACGTTTTTATCTGGACCGGCGACCCCTTCCGGTGGAAGCCCTCCACGTCAACACCAGCTTCCTCACCGCCGTGGCCAACGACTACGGCTACGACCAGGTGTATGCCCGGATGCTCCAGGCAGGCGGTCGCAGCGGCGACGTGCTCTTTGCCATCAGCACCTCGGGCAACTCCTCCAATATCCTGAAAGCCGCCGAAATGGCACACAGCTTGGGCATCAAGGTCATCGCCCTCACCGGCAAGTCGGGCGGACAGCTCGCACAGCGTTCCGACCTGCTCCTCAACGTGCCAAGCACCGACACCCCGCGCATCCAGGAATGCCACATCATGATCGGCCATGTCATCTGCGAACTGATTGAAAAGGAGCTTTTTGGATGAGACCCGACTGGAACCATATCATCGAGCACGACTGGACGTTGATGCTCGACCGCGACGGGGTCATCAACCGGCAAATCGTGGGCGGCTATGTCACCCGCTGGGAAGAATTTGAGTTCCTGCCCGGCGTGTTCGAGGCGTTTCAAAAGTTCGCCCAACGTTTCAAATACATCTTCGTCGTTACCAACCAACAAGGGGTGGATAAAGGGCTGATGACCATCGAGGACCTTGACGCGATTCACGACCGGATGTGTTCGGAAATCGAATGCCACGGCGGACGTATTGACGGCCTCTTCGTGTGTACCCAGCTGGCCTCCGCCCCTGACAACTACCGAAAGCCCGATCCAAGGATGGCTTTCACCGCCCAAAGGCTGCATCCCGACCTCGATTTGGCCAAGTGCGTCATGGTGGGCGACAAAGACACCGACGTGGACTTCGGCCATAACGCCGGTACCCACACCATCTTCCTCGGCCCCGAGAACCCCAACGCCGACGACAGCTTCGGCTCCTTGTACGAATTCTCCCAATTGTTGTAACCATGAACCCGGCCATCATTTTCTCCGTTTTCATCGCCTATACGGCCTTGCTTTTCGTCATCGCGCATTTCACCTCGCGCAAATCCACCAACGACACCTTTTTCAAAGGCAACCGCAAGTCCCCCTGGTTTGTGGTCGCCTACGGCATGATCGGAGCCTCCCTCTCGGGGGTCACCTTCATGTCGGTTCCCGGCGGCGTCTATACCGGTCAGTTCACCTATATGGGCATCGTGCTGGGCTATGTCATCGGCTACGCCGTCATCGCCTGCGTGCTGCTTCCCCTCTATTACAAACTGAACCTCACGTCCATCTATTCCTACCTTGAAACCCGATTTGGGGTGCATTCCGAACGCACAGGTGCGGCCTTCTTCCTGTTGTCCAGGCTGTTAGGCTCCGCTTTAAGGATGTATCTCGTCGTTTTTGTGCTTTATGAATATGTGTTCAAAACCTGGGGCATCCCCTTCTGGGTTCCCGCGGTAGTGTTTATTTGCATTATCTTGTTATATACATTTAAAGGTGGAATTAAAACTGTTGTGTGGACTGATACTTTGCAAACCACCTTTTTGATTCTTGCAGCGGTCCTCACGGTGGTGTATATCACCCGGAACTTGGGATGCGGCATCGGGGAGATCCTGAAGGCCTCCGAGGCAGAGGGCTACACCAAGCTTTTTGAGACCGACTGGACGCACAACAAGTTCTGGCTGAAACAGGTGCTGAGTGGTGCTTTCATCACCATCACTATGACGGGTTTGGACCAGGATATGATGCAGAAGAACCTCACTTGCAAGAACTTGCGCGATGCGCAAAAAAACGTGATGACCTCCAGCGGTTTGTTTATCTTGGTGAACATCGTGTTTCTCTCCTTGGGTGCCGCGTTGATTTATTATGCGCATCAAACGGGCTTCCCCCTGCCGGTGAACGGGAGTGGGGTGGTGGTCAACGACAAGATATTCCCCTCGGTGGCCTTCTCACTGAGCAATTTCACCGCGATTGTGTTCGTGTTGGGGTTGGTGGCGGCGGGCTATTCCAGTGCTGACGGCACCTTGACGGCCCTGACCACCACGTTTTGTTTCGACTTCCTGCATTTTGAGAAAAGAGGCTTCTCCGAGCAGCAGATTACCCGTTACCGCAAGTGGATCCATGTGTGCTTCGCCCTGCTTTATCTCTTGGTAATCATCCTGTTCCGGCCCTTCCACAACGAGTCGTTGATCGACAAGGTGTTCGACATTGCCGGTTTGACGTATGGTCCGCTGTTGGGTCTCTATACTTTCGGTTTGTTTGTGAAGAACCGCAAGGTCAACGACAAGGCGGTGCCGTTCATCGCTGTGGCGTCGCCCGTCATCAGCTATGTGTTGAAGACCTATTCCAAAGAGTTGCTTTGGGGGTATCAGTTTGGTTTTGAGATCTTGATTGTCAACGGTTTGTTGACTTTCTTGGGCTTGTTGTTGTTCAGCAAGAGGCTCACTCAAGCCCCATGTTGATCATCTGTCCGGTGCAGGGGTCGAAGGCCAGACGGGTCTTTCCGAGAGGGGCCAGCATGAAGGCGCCTAACTGGGCGATGGTGGAGCGGGTTTCGAAGAGTACCTTTTCGGGGCCGAGGCAGAGCTTGACGTTGGCGGTCTCGGGGATGCGGTAGAACAGTTTGTTCTCGTGGCTCAGCGTTTCCACCGCCGAGGGGCTCAGCTGGTTGATGGTTCCGGTGTTTTGCAGCGACATCACTTGCACGGTGATGACTTCGCCCGAGCCAGCGGTGCCGGAAGAGAAGCCGAACTTGGGAGAGAACTTGGCGATGGTTTGCAGGGGCACGTCTTTCGACGGGGTCACATAAACGGTGAATACCTGTTGGTTCGTGACTTTTTTCCCGACGAAGAGGCTGAGGTATTCCTGTTCCATCTCGTCGAGGTCGGCGTACATCTGGCGGTAGGTGTCGCGGTTGAAGGCGGTTTCCTGGTATCCGGTGAGCAGCTTGATTTTCTCATCGCGGATCTTGGTGATCATCTCGGCGGCGGCAATGGCCTGCTGTTCTTCGGTTTTCATGGCCGTGGCGCCGTATTTGTACTTGAAGTTGGCCTCCTGAGCCTGAACCGCAGGCTTCATCATCGGGGAGAGGGTGGGTTCTTCCGTGGGTTGCGGCTCGATGCCCACGCTTTGCAGGATGCCCTGAGGGGTGAGATGCACGTCGATGGTCTCGCCTTTCTTGTTGTTCATGGCGATGAAGAAGGTGGCGTTGGGATCGGCTTCCGCCACGGAATTCATGGTCACATCCACGATGCGGTATTGCTTGCTGTTTTCGGTGATGATATCCGTAGCCCCCACAAATCCAGCGTAATCGCAATAGGGGCCTACATACGACAGTGTTTCTTCGATGGTGAAGTCGAATTGCAGCACGGTGCGCGGCAAAGCGTAATACATTCCACGTTGCTGGCCGGGGATGGCGCTTTTGGCGTGGACGGTGACATATTGTGCGTGAAGATGGAACGTGCCAAGAAGTGCGATGGCGAGGATCCAAGAGGTCTTTTTCAAGTGATTCATAATTCCAATCGATTTATTTCAGCCTCCAAAGGTATGAAAAAAAATCTTATTTTTGCAAAAAAATCCGATGATGATTGATTATCCCTACCAACAGGAAAGGCGTTTCTTCCTTCTTGCGGGTCCTTGTGTCGTGGAGGACGAGTCCTTGCCGATGCGGATTGCCGAGACCTTGCAGGCGTTGACGCGCCGGTATGCCATCCCCTTTGTGTTCAAGGCTTCCTACCGCAAAGCCAACCGTTCCCGCCTTGATTCCTTCACCGGCATCGGCGACGAGAAGGCATTGCGTGTGTTGGAGCGGGTCCGCGCGGAGTTGGGCGTTCCGGTGGTGACCGACATCCACCAGACGGAAGAGGCCGCCATGGCCGCCGAGGTGGCCGACATCCTCCAGATTCCCGCATTTCTGTGCCGGCAGACCGACTTGCTGGTGGCCGCCGCCAAGACGGGTAGGGTGGTCAACATCAAAAAAGGGCAGTTCCTCTCAGGCGAGAGCATGGGCTTCGCCGTCGAGAAGGTGCGGCAGTCGGGCAACGACAAGGTGATGCTGACCGAACGAGGCTCGATGTTCGGCTATCAGGACTTGGTGGTGGATTACCGCAACATCCCTGTGATGCAGCGGTTTGGAGTGCCGGTGGTGCTCGATGTGACCCATTCGTTGCAGCAGCCTAACCAGTCCTGCGGGGTCACGGGCGGCAAACCTGAGCTGATTGGCGTGATGGCCAAGGCTGGCATTGCGGCAGGAGCCGACGGCATCTTCATGGAGACGCATCCCGACCCCGCCCATGCCAAGTCGGATGGGGCCAACATGCTCCCCTTGTCGCAAGTGGAACCCCTGCTGCAACAACTGGTGGCGCTCCGTGAGGCACTAGGATCTTAGCCTTTGCGCGATTTCCCTCGTGGCCTCAAAGCCTTCCTTCACGGGAAACATGGGGAAAGTGTGGAACATCCCTTCGAACTCCCTCGTATAGAGCGGTTTACCCAGCTCACGGCATAGCTCCATCAGCATCTCGGCATCCACTTTCAGGATTTCGTCGCTGCCGTAATACAGCATGGTGTGGTCGGGGATGGGGTGGAGGTCGCCGTAGAGGGGACTCACCCAGGGATGGTTGGCGGGCAGCTCCCCCCTCCAGAGGTTCATAATGGTCTTGATGCGGTCCAGCTGCAACATCTTGTCGCGAGGCTCAATGGCCAGCATCTCGTCGGTTTTTGGATAGGTGATATCGACGCTGGGCGAGAGCAGCACCAGGTCGGCGACGGGTTTCCATCCCCGTCGATGGATTTCCTGGGTCATGGCCAAGGCCAGGCAACCTCCGATGGAGTCGCCCATCAACACGAGGTCCTTATCGGGATTCTCGGCAGCGTAACAATGGTAAAACTCCAGCAACACCTCCATGCTGTAAGGACAGAGGTGTTCCGGGGCTTTGGGATACACGGGCATCACCACGGGGAGGTGGGTCCTGAGGGCGATGTCGTGGACAAACCTCCAGTGGAAGAACACGGGTTGATAAATGCAGGCCCCGCCATGGAGATAGATGACGCGCTTGCCGTTTTTCAGGTAGTCCTCTTTGCCGGCATGGAACACCTGCATATTGAATCCGTTGGAAGCTTGGAAATCAGAGGACTGAAAGAAATCCCTGAAATATCTTGGCACCCTCACGGGCTTGCGGTTGATGGTGCGGCAGTGTTCCAGCTCCTCGTTGATTGCTTCGGGTGAGGCATCCTTCAAGGAGGCGAACATCACCTTAAGATAGCGTTCCGTAAACGCTTTTCCAGTGATCATGGTCAATGTTTTTGGTAAATCTTAAGGTCGAACAGGGGTGCGGCGGCGATGATGTGGTCGAAGATGTCGCTCTGGATCTGCTCGTAGGTGACCCAGTTCTTATCCTTGCTGAACACATAAATTTGCAACGGGATACCGAACTCGTTCGACTGCAATTGGCGCACCATCTTGGTCATGTTGTGGTTGAGGTTGGGGTTGGAGTTGAGGTAAGCCTGGATGTAGGCGCGGAACAGTCCCAGGTTGGTTTGCTGGCGTCCATTGATGATAAGGGAGGTGTCAATGTTATTGGCGCGGTTGTATTCCTCAATGTCCTCCTCTTTCTTTTCGAGGTAGTCCTTGATGCGCTCGATATGGCTGAAGCGTTCCAGCATCTCGGGGGTGCAGAACTTCACGCTATGGATGTCGATGTTGATGCTTCGCATGATTCGGCGACCGCCGCTTTCCGACATGCCGCGCCAGTTGGTGAATTGGTTGGTGACCATCGACGCGGTGGGGATGGTGGTGATGGTGTTGTCGAAATTCTGCACCTTCACTGTGGTGAGGTTGATTTCCATCACGGTGCCGTCGGCTTGTCCCATCGAGATCCAGTCGCCGATGCGGAGCATGTCGTAGGCGGTAAGCTGGATGCTGCCCACAAAGCCCAAGATGATGTTTTGGAACAGCAACAGCAGCACGGCGGATACGGTACCCAGACCGATGACCACGGTGCTGACACTCTTGCCCATCAGGTAGGAAATCACCAGCAGGACGCAAACGATGACCAGCACGATTTTGGCCGTCTGCACCACGCCAGTGATGGGTTTTCGCTTGGACGACTGGTGCATGTTGTAGATGTCGTCGGCGGCATTCACCAGCGAGAACAACACCATGGTGATGACGATGATGTCGTATATGGTGCTGATACTCAAGATGTGCCCGCAGGCTTCGGGGAAGTCGGGGAGGGTCAGCCGCACATAATGCTTCACCATGACCGAGGGGATGAGCAGGCAGAGCCTGACCAGCACCCTGGTGTTGATGATCTCGTCGTCGTATTTCGTCTCCGACTTGAGCACGACCTTGTAGATGGTTTTCTTGATGATGAATTGGGCGACAAACAGCAGGATGAAACCCAGGATCAAGATCGAGATGAAGGCGAGACTTTGGGAGAACAGCTTGGTGGCGTACGAGCCAAAGTGCATTCCTCTTGCGAGATTTTCCAGGAAATGAAGGTATCTTTCTATCATGATGCTATTTGATGGTTAGACAACAACGCGAAGTGAGAGGGGGTTGACTTTGAGATGAAGGTCTTTGTCCAGGGTGAAGGACTCGCCGTCGATGTTGACCACCGCGGGGCTTTGGCGGATGATGGTGGCCTCCTCGGCTTGGATGATATCGACTTTGGGCGACTTGTCCATGTTTTTGCTGAGGAAATAGCTTCCCACGATGGGCAGTTCGAGGGCGGTGGGTTTGCGCACGATGCAGAGATCCACTTTGCCATCCCAGAGCGAGGCTTTGGGCGAGATGGGCACGTCGTAGCCCATCTGGTTGGAGTTTGCGAAGGAGATGAAGAAAGCCTTGGTGGAGATGGAGCGTTCGGGAAGCACAAGGGTGTATTCCTGTTCGCCGAGGGTGAAGAAGTTCTTCACGATGTAGCGGAAATAGATGTCGAAACCGTGGTGCTGGTCCTTGGCGTAGTCTTCGGTGACTTGGGCGTCGTAGCCGGTGCCGGCGATGCTGATGAAGGGGATTCCGTTGATGGTCACGGTGTCGATGAGGCAGACTGCGTTTCTGTTGATCAGTTCGAGGGCTTTTACCGGGTCGAGGGGGATGTTGAGGCAGCGCGACAGGCCGTTGCCCGAACCGCAGGGGATGACCGCCAACTCGATGTCGGTGCCGATGAGCAGGGAACCCACCTCGTTGATGGAGCCGTCGCCCCCCGCCACGGCGATGATGTCGTAATGCTGGTCGATGGCCTCACGGGCCAAAGCTTTGGAGTGTCCCGCGTATTCCGAGACGGTGATGTCGTAGTCGAACCGTTTATCATTCAGCACCTCTTTGATCTGTCCCGGCAGGTTCCTCCGGTGTAGCTTCCCAGAGATCGGGTTGATGATAAACCGAATCTTTTTCTTGTTCATGAAGGGTTGCTTTGTCGATGTATAATTGATTGGATATGAGTCTGTTGTTGTATTCTTGTATGCGTTCTTTCATCTTTTTCGCCAAGTCGGCGCACTGAATCCGGTCGATGAGGTTATCCTCCAACTGACGGTCTTTCCGGATGTTGAACACCCCGATGGTTTGGTCGCCGTCGGACTGGACGAGGTAAAGGCCGTTGCTGTATTGGTAGGTCTGGTTGATGTAGGCGATGCTGTTTTGTTCGGTAAGCGAGTCGAACACGTTCCTGCCAAACGAGAACACCGTGTCGTTGAGGTCGAGGGCGGAGAGGATGGAGACGTTCAGGTCGGTCTGCTGGGCGATCTCGGGGCAGCGACGGGCGGGAATCCTCGAAGGCATGTAGAAGGCGATGGGGATGGAATACATGCCCCAGAGGTTGCTGTACTCCGAGAGGTAATGCTCGGTGTTGGCATGGTCCGCGGTGATGACGAACAGGGTGCTGTCGTACCAGGGACGTTGCGAGGCTTCCTCGAAAAAGTCGCGCAAGGCGCAGTCGGAATAATAGACGGTCTTTTCGAAACCACTCCAGAGATAGGACTCCTTGGGCAACTCGAATCCTTTGGGGAGCGAGTAGGGATGGTGCGACGACAATGTGTAGAGGAGGGAGACGAAAGGCTGGGTCAACGTGTCCATGTTTTGCAGGCAATACTGCAAGAAAGGCCCGTCGAAGATGCCCCATCGCCCGTCGAAGTCCCCGTCGTTGTCATACTCCTTGCGTCCAAAATAATGGTCGAAGCCCGTGGTGTTGGCATACACGTCGAAGTTCATGGTGCCGTTGTTGCCACCATGGAACATCGAAGTGCTGTACCCATGGCATTTCAGATAGGTGCCCAAGCCCTCCACTTTATTATTGAAATAAGGTGAGGAGGTCAGGTCGATGTCCATCAGCGAGGGAATGCCCGACAACAGCGAGGGGAGGGCCTCGATGGAGCGGCGTCCGTTGGCGCGACCATCGAAGGTCAGACTCTGCGCAAGCAAGGAGTCTAGGAAGGGAGTGATGTGATAGCGCCGGTCGGGGTTGTAATAGTGAATGACCTCCTGTCCGAAACTCTCCAACACGATAAACACCACGTTGGGACGATACTCCAAGCTGTCGCCCGCGATGAACCGGTTGTGCTCTGTGGAGAAATGAAGCGGAGAGAACTCCATCTCCTCGGGAGTGTAATAAAACACCTCGTGCACGGCTTGGCCTGTGGAGCTTTTTACAATGGTAAAAGGCGTGTTTAAAACAAGTGGAACATTCTGTGAGTCAGCATATTTCAATGCGGCCATCATGTTCACCGGCTTGGCTTGCAGACCTCCGCGACAAGCAATGGGGGTCAAGGCCGCAAACACCAGCAACGACATCCATTGCACAAAGTGCCATTGGTGGGGCAATGGCTCCGCCGGTTGCTTCAAACGGGTTTGCTGGGTCACCACCACCAACAGCACGATGAAGAGAATGGTCAAAACAATCATGAACCAGTAGTCGGCGAATACCTGACCGACAATGGGCAGGATGTTCTCGTCGGAGTTGCCGAAAAACTGGAAGAACTCCGAGGTCATCCGCTTCCCGATAAACCGGAAGTAAATGACATCGATCATGTTGAAGATGATGATGATGGAATTGGCGATGACGAAATAGAAGTCGATGATTCGTTGTGGTATCTTGTTGAATATCAACTTACTTGGGAGACAGTAATAGAGTATGACCGGGAAGTTGGCGTAGGCGATGACCACCAAGTCGAAGCGCATCCCGCACAGGTACAGCCTTGAAGCCTGCCCAAGGTTCAAATGGTGAAAAAAATCCAGATTGAACAGATAGATTAACCATCGGCTGATGGAGAACAGGACAAGCGCCACTACCAGCTTGGTGACCAGCTTGAAGATAGGCATCTCCCACAATTGCTTCCTGTTCTGTTTTCTTGTACGATAATTCATCCTTCCAAAGTAAAAAAGGGGTCTTGTCCCCAAGACTGCAAAAATAAAGAAATATTTATTTGGGACAACCGAAATCCGATTATTAGTGGTATATTTGCCCCCTAAAATATATTTTATGAAAAGAATCTCATTGGCATTGCTGCTTGTTTGCATGGTATCCGGGCTGAAGGCCCAGGAAAGCTTTCCTCAGTATCCCGCTCCGTTTGATTTCCCTATTTATTTGAGCGCCACCTTCGGGGAACTCCGCTCCAACAGTTTCCACGCGGGGGTTGACATCAAGACCCAGGGGGTGGAGGGGAAGAAGGTGAAGGCGGTGGCCGACGGCTATGTGAGCCGCATCGCCGTCTCCCCATTCGGCTACGGCAACGTGGTTTATATCACCCACAACGATGGCTACACCTCGGTGTATGCCCACCTCCAGAGCTTCAATAAGGCCATCACCAAATATGTGAAAGACTATCAATACCGGAACAAGTCCTTCAAAGTCAACATCTTCCTATCAAAGGATACTTTCCCCATCAAAGCCGGCGACTTCATTGGCCTCTCGGGAAACTCCGGCTCTTCCTTCGGACCGCACCTGCATTATGAGTTGCGACACACCGCCTCAGAGAAGCCGGTCAACCCCCTGTATTTCGGACTTCCCGTGGCCGACAACGTGAAACCCAACATCAAAGGCGTGGCGGTTTATCCCGTGTCGGAAGAGGCTACCGTGGAGGGCAAGGACCAACCTCTGTATCTTGGAGTGCAAGGTTCAGGCTCAGGTTATGTGTTGAAAGACAAAGAGTTTGTCCATGCCAATGGCAGCATCGCGTTCGGAATCAACACCGACGACCAAGTGGGCACTTCCCCCAATAAAAACGGCCCTTATATCTACGAGCTTTATCTTGACGATGTGCTGAGTTTCAGGTTCGTGTGCGACAGTTTCTCTTACAGCGAGCCTAAATACATCAACAGCTTGATCGACTACAAGCGCCTCAAGGAAAAGAGCAACCGCTATGTCAGGACAGAGGTGGACCCCTACAACAAACTCTCTATGTATGAACTGAAAAAAGGAGTGGTGGAAGTAGGAGAAGGTGACACCCTCACAGCGAAGTTTAAAATCAGTGACTACGCTGGGAATTCTTCAACGGCGCTCATCCGGGTGGTCGGCACCGCTCCCGTGATGGTCGAGAAGGAACCGCTCTCAAGAAGCATGTATTTTGTGAAGGCCGATGGCAGCCTCAACAACGACATCCGGATCGATAACTTCCAGGTGGTGATGGAGAAGAACACCTTGTTCCGCGACACTTGGATGCGCACCGGTGCCACCGACCCCGAGGGATGCTGCTCGCGCTGCTACCGTTTTGGCGACTTCACCCAGGCGGTGTTCAAGACCGTGAAGGTGCGCATCAAGCCCGACGAGAAATGGGCCAACAACAAGAAACTCTACATCGCCTATTTCGAGAGCGACGGAAAGGTGTCTTCCTTAGGAGGCAAGATGGCTTCCGACGGCTATGTGGAGACCGATACCCGCTCGTTGGGTCAATATGCCTTGAAGGTGGATTCCATTGCGCCAACCATCAAGTCGCTGAATTTCAAGGAAAACGACACCATTACTTCGGGGATGACCTTGCGTTGCAAAATCGCTGACGACATGACGGGCATCGAGAGTTATAACATGTATGCCAACGACGCTTGGCTCCTCGGCCAGTACGACGCCAAGAGCAACCTGCTCTATTATGAGACCGACTCCCATCTCAAAGTCGGCAACAACACCATCAAGATTGTAGTGAAGGACGCGGTGGGCAACACCACCACCAAGAAGGTGAAGGTCTATCGAAAGTGATTGTTCAGGCGGTTATTTGATTGGAAAAGTTCCGCCAAACTTGCTTTTTTTTGCAAACTTTGGCGGATAACTTATTTAAGAGTCATATTCATCCAAGATAATACAGCTATCCTAATAACTGACTGGTCTTAGCCCAGTAGAAGTAAGCTTCTGGAGACTGTCTCTTTAGTCTGTTCAATTTGTTTGATAATGATGGATGTATATCAAGTGCGGCTATTGACAACGGATTGCCATTGTATCTTTCAATTTCCGTTTGTCCTTTTTCAAGTAGTGTTGCTAAATAAGCTGCGCGTGAAGCATCAATGATGGCATTCTCTATTAAGTAACCACTCCTGAACATGAATGACTTGATACGGCTAATGCCTCGCTGAAGCAGCGCATAATCCCCATTTCCTTCGGCCCCACGAGTAGCAAGGCATAGAGAAGTCTGACGAATATCCTCAAAGATGAGTTTTGGATTATTTGCCAGTCCTCGATATGACAATTCAACCTCAGCAATACGTGCAAATGACTTGGATGTGATATTGAGATTGTCCACCTCGTCGAAAAGACGTGCAATGTCATAAAGCTGTTTTATGATTTCCATGCTACAATCACGTTCTTTGCCATCCTGACTTTTCTTATAATAAGGAATACCTGTGGTGTTGGGCGCATAAGCAGTAAGCTTGTCACCAAGGATGTCGCCTATTGACGGAGCTTTCACTACATTAGGTGTTCCCTCTATTTTCAAGAATGGCCCATCAATTGGTAATTCCAACACTTTTTCATAGTGGCAGTCCTCGTTAAGGACATCAAGCAATACGCTTTCCAACCTGTTACTGTCATCCAGGAATGCAACTTGCTAAAAGAATTTGGCATGAGACTTTGGTATATCAGTACCACGCTGAATGCGTTCTACTGCTTTGTAATCAATGAAACCGAAATCCTTGTAAGACTTCAGATACTGCTCAATGTTGGTGCCTGGAGGACATATAATGTCGATGTCAATTGATAATCTGTGGCGACCATTCTTCAGGAGGAGCATCAAGCAGGAACCACCCTTGAAATGGAATGGACATCCTGATTGCGCTAGCATATCCAAAAGTGAGAAAGCACGGATGACTTTCTCTATGATATTCTTATCTTTATATTGGAGTTCTTTTGATTTTTGGTCAATCCAACCCGTTGTAAAACATTCTTTGCTTATCATTATGTTTGATTGATGAGTTCTTGTATTTCTTTATTAATGCTTCTGCGTTTTGCATAGCGCATAAGTCTCTGGGTGTTTATTGTGTATTGATCGAATGCAAGTTGAAACATGTTCAAGGACTCGGATCCGCGCAAATAGTCAAAATCTGCATCTTTTTGGGTGTCAACTAACAACTTTTCCAAGGAGGGAACCATTATACCGTCAACTTCCATGAGCGGACTCTCAGTGACCAGTGTTTTCACAATGATACACTCTTCCCTAAGGTCTATGTAATCGTACAAAAAGGTAGCAGTGGGCTGTCGATATACATTCTTATAGAGTTCCTTCAGATGTATGAACACCGATTCAACAGCATCGCGGTTTGTTTCAACATAAATAGCATGATTGATAGATAGATGATGTTGAATTGGGGATAGTATGCTCCCGTCATAGACGCAGAAATCTGTAAAAGGAAGTACTGTTTTCATCTTCAAATAGATTTTCTTAGCTGACTTTGACGGTTTGTAAGCGAATGTTTGCCTTTGGGCAATAGCATAAATACCCCGGCCGACTCGTACCAGTTCATTGTCTTTAGCTAACGCGCTAAGGTACTGTCGGGCAGTTACAGGTTTCATGCCGCAAGCAGTTGCCAAGATGTTGGCATTAACCCTGTGGTTTGTGTGGGCAATCTCCAGTATTCGTTTCTTACATGCGTTCATTTTCACTTGATTTCGGGTGCAAAGATAATATAAATTCGGCAATAAACCATTTTTATTGCCGAATTTATATAAAATTGTTTTTGTA
>CACZQL010000045.1 GCA_902783365.1 uncultured Bacteroidia bacterium
CTTCGACGAAAGCGGAATGACTGTGGCGGAGTTCGCCAGGCGCATCCACACCGCCCGGCCCAATGTTTACTCCATTTTCGAGCGTCAAGACATCGGTATAGAGCAGCTGGTCGCCATCTCAAAAGTGTTGAACCACAATTTTTTTGATGACATTCAGCAACACTATGGGCTGAAATCAAAGCTGTTGCCCAGTTCCCTAAACATCAGCATCAACCTTGACGAATTAAAATCGGAAAAGGCACATCGCATTCACGATCTGTTGAAAGAGTTGGCGGAACTCAATCCATATCGTATAGTGTATTGACGTAATCGTCAAAAGTTTGGACGCTTGTAATAGTTGGACTATATTTTGTTAAAACTATTTTTGCAATCAGAATTTAACAACAATCAAGTAATAAAAAAACATTAAATTATGAACAAAAAAATTAAAACAATTGCAGCGACAGTATTGCTTTTTTTAGTAGCATCTTTAATGAGTAATTGCGAAAAATACAAAGATCCCAACGATACTATTCTTGTTCCAGATACTTTAACTAATAACATAAGCAATAATTGTATCATATTTTCTGATACATGTATACATTTAGAAAATGTCTTTCGGCATAATATGACGGTAAAATCCCTCTGTGTTTCTGATTCCGACACATCGCATTTGGAGTTAGACGGCATTTGTATCAAAGAGTTTTACGGTACCGAAGAGGCTCAGAGAACAATAACCATCGAAAACGGCAGCCATCGGATTCTGTGTTACACAGTCGGCACAACTGACACTGTGTTGACTGTTACTTTTGATCAGAACGAAAATGGTATTTCCTGGACAAACAATACTAATATTCATATAAATCTTTAATAAACTTGAATTGATATATTGTAGATTGAAAATCAATTATAACGAAGTTTGTACATGAAAAAAGCATTGTTAATACTTTCAATTGCAACATTGCTTTCATTAACATCTTATGCCCAATGGAGCATCGGCATGAGTGGAGGCGGTGTTTACAACCATTATGATTACGACCCCCAATATATGGAGGGTTATCATTACAAAGGGAAATTTGGTTTCCCTGCTGTTGACTTACCCGTGAATTATCAATTCAATGACTGGTTTAGCCTGTCCTCGGGATTGTCATTCCACAAAAAAGGCTATCGTATGACAGGAGTGTCTAACAAAGTTTCTGACACCACATATCTTTGTGTTGTTCGAAATGACTCTTATTTAGCTTTACCAATCTTAACCAAGTTCTCATTACCCTTCGGTCAATCCAAACTGAAAGCTTCCTTCGATGTTGGCGGATATGCTTCTTATTGGATTCTTTCTAATTATCAATACATTAAATCGATTTCTGGAACTGGATATTTGAATTGTGAGGTAACGAATCAGCCCAAAGAGTTCAGAAATGATGTTGATCGCAGACTTGAAATAGGCATAGTTGGTGGGATCGATGTAGAATATCTTATCTGTCAGGATTGGACCCTCTTTTGCGCTACTCGCTGCTTTTATGCGCTGACGCCCCAACAAAAAGATTATCAACTTATGCATTTCCCGAGTCGTAATATTACAATCACGGGACAACTAGGAATCATGTATAACTTTAAACTGAACCAGCAATGAAACTAACAATTATAAAATGTGGAATCATAACGCTATTAATTTTAGCAAGTCTTACCACTTGCAAAAAAGATATTGTGGAGGATCCAAACAACATAGACTACACAACCGACCTCGAACAATTTGAAGCAGTATGGAACGGACTAAATACCGCATACGTCTTTTGGTCTGTTGATAGCACCGATTGGGATGCAATTTATAAAAAATACCATCCAATTTTTGCAGAAATGGAGGATAAATCTGATTCTATATGGGTAGCAACTTGGAAAGAGTTGACCTCAACTCTCATAGACCATCACATGACAATCACTTTGAAAAGGCCTTCTTCATCTTACGTATTATCGATAAATCCTGGATTAGATGAGCAAAAATCGAGGTCATACTACCACGAAAGACCTGTATTATTCCAAAATGTACATCGTGAGATGTTAAACAAATGGGTCAATTATGGAAGACTATCTGACACCGTTTCTATCTATCACTTCAATGGTGCGTATAATGGAAAATACTGGTGTTCCTATTCTGGTGTGTTAGATAGTGAGATTGCTTATCTCTATCTTTCAGGTTTTGAAATGAGCAATGCAAGTATGTTTGACAAAATGCAAGCAATTGAACATTTCAAACAATTAGTCATTAAAGCCAACATAAAAGCTGCTATTATTGATGTCAGGGATAACCCCGGCGGCAACCCCTATGACATTTCTTACTTACTTTCTTGTTTTACAACTGAAAAACAAATCCAAGTCGGCTGCTCCCAAACAAAACTAGGTTTAGGGAGATATGACCTTACTCCAAAGATGCCGTGTTATGTCTATCCAATCTCAACAGGTCAAGAGAGAAATATCCCTGTAATCATTTTGGCAGATATTAATTCAGTTAGTGCTGCAGAAACAGCGGTAATGGCAATACGAAATCTTCCCCAAGGCTATATGGTGGGTGAAAGAACCTATGGAGCTAATGGAGTACTCAACAATGACTTTGAATTATTCTATTCTGGCACATTTGGTTTAGGCGGACATGGCCATTACATAGTAACGGCAAAATTTCTTTTCTCAGATGTTGATGGGACATGTTACGAAGGTCGAGGTATAGAACCTGACTTGGAATGCTTGTTTGACCAATCGACATGGGATTTGGGCATCGACAACCAATTGGAATGTGCCATTGGGTTTGCGAAAAACAAAATTGCAGAAAACGGAAACTAATAGATTCCTCATCTTCTTGCTCAGTAGAGTTTGATTACACCAAATCGAAATAATATGTTTCAACGGATATACCATTCTTTTGGTGTATCCGTTTTTTTCTCCTGACTTCACCCTTTCAGCTTCGCTTCACGAACATTTCTACACCTCCTTCGCCAATATTAGCTCAGGCATCCAGCTGATTACGCCGTTGAAGCGGATTCATGAGCTACATTGGAATTACGTCAGGTGACTAACGAAATTATAATCTTTATTTCGTTTCTTTCTCTCGTGTAATCAAATTTACTAACTTTGCGGCAAATAAGTTTCGCATGGAAAGATTCTTCAATACCGCTGGACCAAATATTCCTGAGGACAACTATACGATCGACCCGTTAACCAGGTTCGACTTGGAAGAGGTGCTGACACTCATTCGCCAGAAGCGCTACTTTGTACTTCACGCACCACGGCAAACGGGAAAGACCTCCTGCATGCTCGCCCTCCGCGACTACTTGAACAAAGAGGACGATTACATCGCCGTCTATGCCAACGTGGAAGGCGGACAGGCCTCACGAAACGATTCACAAAGCGTGGTCAAATCGACCATTGACACCATGGCTGAACAATTCAGAGGTATTGTTGGGAATGACCTGCCGCTTCAGATACGCGATGATGTGCAACAGGTGGGAAAGGATTCCATGCTGTCCACCTATCTGCGCCGCCTGTCAGAAAACCTGCCCAAGCCGATTGTCCTGATTATCGATGAAATCGACGCACTGGTAGGAGACAGTTTGGTGGCCATTCTCCGACAAATACGTTCAGGATACGCCGACCGTCCTAAGGCTTTCCCACAAACCATCATCCTCTGCGGCGTGCGCGACGTGCGCGACTACCGCATCGTGCTCTCCAACCAAGACATCATTACAGGTGGGTCGGCTTTCAACATCAAAACGGAGTCGCTACGCTTGGGTAATTTCTCAAAGGAGGAAATCCATGAGCTTTATATGCAACACACTGATGAAACAGGTCAGGTTTTTGACGATGCCTGCTTCCCTATGATTTGGAACGCCACCGAAGGACAACCTTGGTTGGTAAACGCCCTTGGGCGAGAGGTTACCTACAAGATGCGCGAAAACCGTGACCGTAGCGTCCGCATCATCCCGGAGATGATCGACAAGGCCATCGAGAACCTGATCTATCGCCGCGACACGCACATCGACATCCTGATTGACAAACTGGAAGAACCTAGGGTGCGTCGAGTCATTGAACCGATGTTGGCCAACGAGGATGAGGTGGACGACGCATTGATTCCCACCGATGACATCCAATATGTTGAGGATTTGGGGCTTATCAAGCGCGAAAGAGGAAAACAACGCCGCATCGCCAATGGCATCTATCGCGAAATCATCCCCCGCGAGCTGACTTGGAGCACACAGGACGCATTGACGCAACAGCCACAATGGTACCAAAACCCCGACAACAGCATCAACATGGAAAAACTACTCCTCGACTTCCAGCAGTTTTTCCGCCAGAACGCGGATGCCTGGATTGGCCGTTTTGACTATGCCGAGGCCGGACCGCAGTTGCTGTTGCAGGCCTTTTTGCAAAGAATTGTGAATGGCGGCGGCTATATCGACCGCGAATATGGCTTGGGCCGCAAACGCACCGACCTGCTCATCCGCAAGCCCTTGACCGACCACTATGGTGGTCCCGTGCAACGTGTGGTCATGGAACTGAAAATCAAGCGCGGCGACCTCGACAAGGTGATAGCCGATGGATTGGAACAGACGGCGGGCTATATGGATTTGGTCGGCTCCGTCGATGAAGGCCATCTCATCATCTTTGACCGTACCCAAGAGAAGACCTGGGACGAGCGTATCTGGCACAAAACCTACGAGTATGGCGGACGAACTATCATGGTTTGGGGAATGTAAAGGGAAAAAAACCACAAAAAAACAACCATGAAGGTGCTTTATTCACCCACTCACATCTTTCAAATCAAAGTAAACAAAAGATGATACAACGCAATAGTTTCAAAGAAAAAAGATGTTCATTTTAGTTTGCTCATAAACTTCTCACTTTCCACTACAAAACGCTCGTGAAGCCCCTCGCCAATGAGGATGTCGCCCTCGAAACACTGAACCTCAAAGACCAACCTCCGACGGTCCACCTCGATGAGTTTGGAATCACAACGAATCGAAGTCCCCACAGGACTGGCTTTCAAATGCTTGATATTAACAGAGATACCCACAGTGGTGTTGCCCTCCCCTATCTTCGCATTGACACTCTCCAAACAAGTCTTCTCCATCAAGGCAATCATGGCCGGCGTGGCAAAGACCTCCAACGAGCCGGAACCATACACGGCGGCAGTGTCCTTGTGCTCCACCACCAGCGTCTCGCTGTGGCAGAGACCTTTCAAGAAGTCGTAATCCATCAGAACTCGAAATTCATGGTGATGTTCACGATGATGTCGGGATGTAGGGAACGACCCACGGGGCAACTCTCGGCGGCGGCCCAAAGCAAAGTCTGTTGCTGCTGCGTGTAGTCCCTCGGCGGGAAATTGAACACGATGTCGATCTGCCCGATGCGACGCGGGTCGGCGGCCATGGTCTTTTTCACCGTGTAGGTGGTGCCATCGATGTTGAAGCCGTGGCCCTGCGCGCTAATGCCCATGATGGTCATCATGCAGGCGGCAAGGGCGCCACAAGCAAGGTCGGTCGGCGAGAACGCCTCGCCTTTTCCGTGATTGTCGGTAGGTGCGTCGGTGATGATGGTG
Organism: uncultured Bacteroidia bacterium; assembly: GCA_902783365.1. Classification (GTDB taxonomy): domain Bacteria; phylum Bacteroidota; class Bacteroidia; order Bacteroidales; family F082; genus Limimorpha. Next base: position 5,567 of record CACZQL010000045.1, read on the forward strand.
TTGCCCGACTGCACGTGGGTCATCTCGTTACGAAGATTGCCCTTGTAGGTTCCTTTTATGGTCATTTGAATTGAGAATTTATAATTTAGAATTTAGAGACTTTATTGATACGTTTGGAGAGGCCGATGGCTCCCATGGGACAGACGAGACGGCAGAGATGACAGCCCACGCATTTGGTCCCTATCACGCGAGGTTGACGCTTCTCGGAATCAAACGCTATGGCTTGATGGCCGCCGTCTTTACAAGAGAGGAAACAACGTCCGCAACCAATGCACTTTTCAGGGTCGATGGTGGGAAACACCTTGGTCTCCCGATCCAAATTGCTTGGCATCACAAAATCAGGAAGGCACTCGCCCACAAGATCCGAGACATGCTCCACACCCCGTGAAGCCATATAATTTTGCAAGCCAAGGATGAGGTCATCGATGATGCGATAGCCATATTGCATCACGGCGGTACAAACCTGCACATTAGAGCAGCCTAACTGGATGAATTCCAAGGCGTCGCGCCAAGTCTCGATGCCACCAACGCCGCTCAGCTTCACCCCTTTCATCATGGGATTGCTCGCCATCTCATAAATATAGCGCAACGCGATGGGTTTTACAGCACGACCGCTATAACCCGACACGGTTTTCTTGCCCGATACGTTGGCGTCCTCGTCCATCGTCACACTCTTGATGGTGTTGATCGCAGAGATGGCATCGGCACCCGCGAAGAAAGCCGCCAACGAAGGCTGCTGGATATGGGTGATGTTAGGCGTCATCTTGGGAATCACGGGGATGCTCACGGCGTGTTTCACAAAAGAAGTGTAAGCCAACACGAATTCTGGGTTTTGACCCACATCGCTGCCCATGCCCGAGTAGCGCATCTGGGGACAAGAGAAATTCAACTCCACGGCATCCGCCCCGGCTTCCTCCGCCATCTTGGCCAGCTGCACCCATTCCTTTTCGTCCTGACCCATGATGGATGCCACCACAATTTTCGTGGGATAGTCCTGTTTCAGACGCTTGAGGATCTCGAAATCCACCTCGGCGGGATGCTCGCTCAGTTGTTCCATGTTCCGGAAGCCATAGAAGGCGCCCGAATGATCATAGCAGACGGCGTCAAAGCGAGGCGAGACCTCGTTGATCTCTTCCAAGCAGATGGTCTTGAAGAACACGCCTGCCCAGCCTGCCTCGAAAGCGCGAGCCACCATCTCATATTCTGTGCAGATAGAGGAAGAAGCCAGGAAAAACGGGTTCTCGCAATGGATACCGCAGAAATCGATGTCAAGCGAAGGAAGGCGGTCACATATCTTACATTCCTGTTTTTCAACAACTTTCTTTATTTCACCGAGACGGATAGGCTGATCATCAAGGATGCAAGCCTGTTCCGCTGCATGAAGGTCGGCTTCTGAGCAAGGGATGAGCCAACGCGCGGCCAACGGTTCGTTTCCGAAACGGATGGCCCTCAAGGCACGTGCGGGATCGCCATTCTTGCAGGCCTTGCTGCAAGGGGCCTGGTGGCACAACAGGCAACGTGCCGCTTCCTCTTTGACATGCTTCAAATACTTCATTGTTCCAGTATTTTAAGTTGCCATCGAATATGCTGTTTCAATAATCTTTTCAAAGCGTTTCTGTTGCTTTGGGTCGCAGTCAACGACCGCCTTGAACATCTTATAGATCTCAAGAGCGTCCTCTTTGCGCTCTATTTGATCGAGAGCAACAAAACGGCCATTGACTAGAACACGCGTGGGATCGCCATGCTCCCATTCCATCGGCAGCGCCACAAACTTGCAGGGATAGTCCTCGCCACTGAAGAAGAACAGGTAGCCTCTGCCGCAATACACACAGTAATCCGGCCGGCCAAATCGGTCTTTGCCGACACTGAACCAAAATTCAGACTTGTTTTTGAGCTCTACATGGATTTCACCCTCGAAACAATAAGGCCCGGTGTTGGTGCCATCCCACGACACGCCCCAAACCGGCTTCCCTTTCACATCAACTTTGCCGCACCCGTAGGTGGTACGTACCGTGCCATCGGGCCGTTCAAGGCATACCTTGATCCACGTCGCGCCCACAACTTTGCCACGGCATACATACCCAGTGAGGTAGGTGGTCTTGATTCCCTCCGAGGTCTTCTCTCTTTCTTCCAACGTTTCAAAAGGTAGTTGCTCCGCCAGTAATGAGATACGGAAGACGGCATTATCTCCCTTGATTTTCAAATAGTTCTCTATGGCGTCCTCGGTTTTTCCAAGGCATTCGTTAATGAAACCTTTTCTACCGTAAAGGATATTGTAATCATCTTTTTCAGAGGCGGAAAAGCTACCAGCCGCATAGAACTTTCCTCTTGGCACCTTGCGGTGGTCGTTCGGGTTGATTTCATTGGCCAGTCCCAATTGAATATAGGCTATTTCTCTGTTGGTGAAATAATTGCGCGCAAAAACCATTTCCCATTCCTTTCCACAAGGGAAGTCTCCCTCCAAAGAATCCCTGATTCCTTTGGTAGCCTCATAATGCTTGTTTTCACGCTCTACAGCCATACCATAGAAGGTTTCATCGGCATTGGCGCTACTTGCCCATCCATCACCGATTGCCATTTTTGAGGCTGTTTCGATGCGCTTTTCCAGTCGTTTCACTTTTGTCTTGAGTTCGGGATGATTATGGGCGATTTCGGCAAAAGCGGAACGCCATTGCGCGAGACATTCGTCATGGGACTCAAGATAACCTCTGTTGATAACAATTTCCGGATTCATAGACTAAACAATAATTTCGTTGAGGGTTAATCGGATGAAGCATCAAGGACAAAGACTTTTCTGGTAACAACGCCCTTTCGGGTAATCAGCTGGACGAAATAAACCCCCTGGGGATAGGCATCAACAGAAATATTGCATTCGTTACCAAGTGATGCTACCATGGACAGGCGTTGTCCCATCTGGTTATAGACAATCGCTGTCTGAAGGCCTTCCGCCTTCACGGTAAGCTCACCTCTCACGGGGTTGGGATAGACCGTGGCGTTGATAGCACTTGACTCGGTTACCTTGGTGGGGTTGCCATAGCCAACGAGGGTTTCGGAAGCGGCCTCACAGCCATCGCTATACACGGCCATGATATAGTATTCCGCCTCAAGCCCCTCCGTGATGGTATCGGAATAGTAGTAAACATCCTTGTCAACAGAAACATGGAGCTGACCGTCGCGATAGACATCGAAACGCTCCAGGTCGCCTGTGGAACCCGGCTCGGGAGCCTGCCATTCCAAAACCACAAAGGTAACGTCTTTAAAGACAGGCTCAGTGATCACGAAGTCAACGACCGGATTACACTCCACCACCGGCAGGTCTCCCGTCGGGTTGGCAATCTCGGCCAGGCAGGCGATGTTCATTTGGCAATAGCGTTGCGACATGCCGAAGCTGGTGACGGAAGTACCGATCACATCTTGCGGGGTGTGGATATAAGGGCTGTAATTTTGATAATCCTCGAAAGGATAGATTCCCATGTAGCCGTGGTTGTTGAACGAAGTGTGGTCGCTGTCGCCCTGGTTGAAGTTAACATGACGGACGGGCATTTCGGGATAATAGACATTGGCCACATTCATGTAATACTCTCCGATAGGTTCCACCGCATTGGGATAAATCAAGTCGATATGAATCTCATCCCCATAGAGATAGCCGTTCATGTCGTTGTTGAAGTAACCGATAATATCCATGCCTTGCTGTTGGCATCGCGAGGCGTAGGCTTCGCTGCCGTAGAGCCCCATCTCCTCGCAGCCGTAGGCGCAATAGATGATGCTGTACTCAAACTCGTATTGCGACATGATTCTGACGCTCTCCAGCACACTGGCCACGCCCGTGGCATTGTCGTCGGCGCCTGGGGCGGTGCCGCCACCATACATCGCCTCGTAGGAGAACGAGTCGAGGTGGCTACCGCAAACCACGTAGGTGTTGGGATAGAGGGTACCGCGCTGGATGCCAATCACATTGGGTCCCGCGGCGCCACTACCCATCCAGGTACTGGCGTTGAAAGGCTGCTGTTCCACTTCCAGTCCGTAGGATTGCATCCTGGAAGCAATCCAGTCGGAAGCGGCAAAAGCGTTGCTGCCGTTCCAAATACGCTCGCCATAGTCCTGCATGTGTTGCACGGTGGCTTGCAGCGAGTCCATGTTGACCTGATCCATCATCTCGCGGATAAGGGCGTTCACCTCGGTCACCTGCGGAAAGTCGCGGGTCAGCCTAGGCAGGACGGCTTTCTTGTTGAAGATGGCCACGGCGCCATCGTTTTTATAGGGCTGGGCCGGACCTTTCACGAGGACGGGTTCAGGCGAATATAACAAGGTATAAACCTCACAGTCACCGAAGGCGTTCTCATCCATCATCACCATGGTGTTGGCGTCGAAGCGGATGGCGGTGGCATAGACATCGGTATTCGTGAAATGATGCACGGTGAGGTTGGGATCGGCAAAGAGCTTCTCCAGCTCAGCGCGGTTGGAGTAAGAGATTTTCACAAGGCTGCCTGCCATCATCACGGTTGACAGTGCGAAAGCGATAAGGGTAAGAAGAATTTTTTTCATAGTTGATTTGAAAATAAATTGTTAATTTTTGCAAAGATACACTTTTTTCGGAAAAATTGTGCCTTTATTATTAGTATCTTTACATGAAACGAACATAACAGAAGATGAAAAAAAACAATTATGGTGACACTACGGTTGTGTTGAAGAATCAAAAAACCTTGGGCTTTCTTCCGGGAATGAACCGAGGGACACTTTGACAGTATTGTTCGTATTCGGGATATTTTCCTCCGCTGATTTCCTCGGCCAATGACGAGCTGCCCTGGAACAGGACGATCAGCAGCAAGGCGCCAATCACGCTCCAGTTGACGATGCCCATACCGGCGCCGATGGAGAACAGATAGAAGCATCCCCAGATGGCCTGCTCGGCAAAGTAGTTGGGGTGGCGGCTTCGTCCCCAGAGTCCCGTGGTGTTGAAGCCTTTATTATAAGGTGCAGGAAGCTCTTCCAGCCGACGGCCTTCGTTGAGCATGGCCCATTTACGGGTCTGGAAACGCCACTGCTGTTCATCGGCGACAGTCTCCACGAGGATGAATCCGAGCATCAGCAACGCCGCCACGGCATCCACCCATCCGAAGGGCTTGTCGGACTTCATGGCCACCAGTGCGGGGAAGGTGGTCATCAGCACCAAGGCATTCTGATAGACGGAGATAAAGCCGAGGTCGAACAGCGCCCACGCCCAACGTTTCTTGAAAGCCGGACCCGAACGGACGACGGCCCAGCGGTAATCTTCCACGCCCTCCCAGAATTTAAGTTTATAGGCGCCCTTGCGCGCGAAGTTGACCGTGAGACGGATGCCCCACAGGGTGGCCAGGACGGCCATCACCACCAGACGAAGACTCAACCCTCCTTTGACGGCAATCACCCAGGTGTAGGCAATGGGCAGCAGACTCCAGAGCTTGTCCATCTGACTGTTGTTGCCCGTAGCCTCGCCCACGACAAAGCAAAACACCGCGCTACATCCCGCGATGATGCCCAAAATCTTGAGAGTATCCAGCTGAACCGCGTCCAACATGGGACCCACGGCAAAATAAAGAATCGGGCAAACGATGAGGGAAAGGGCCAACAGTGTGGCCATCAAAGGAATGTTCATTTTCTTCATAAAACAGAATCTTTTTGATCAGATGACAAAAATAAGCATTATATTCACTACTTTTGCCGCTTCAACAAAAAAAACAAGAAATTTGACGTTGTCCCGTTGGCTTGTAAAATACCGGAAGGCCCTGTTTATCACGATGACAGTGCTGGCCATCGTTTGTGCGTTGGCGGTCCCGAGCATCAACATCAACACGGACATGACCCGTTACCTGCCGCACGATTACCCCATGAAACCGGGGTTGGACCTGATGGAAGCGCAACTTCCTGCCTTGCAGGAACAGATGCAGGAATACGGGACCCTGTTTGCCGACGGCGCGGACCTCCTTCCCACCGATTTGCCCCAGACGTTGGCCATTGGCGTAGGCTTGCTGTTTTTGGTACTGCTTGTCATGTGTTCCTCGGTGATGGAAGTAGGGCTGTTTCTGCTCACCACCATTTTCGCCGTGATCCTCAACATGGGAACCAACGCCCTGCTGCCCAGCGTCGCGATGATCACCAACACGTTGACCCCGGTGTTGCAGATGGTGCTTTCCATGGACTACAGCATCATCCTGATGAACCGGTACCGGCAGGAGAAGTCTTCTGGGAAAGCCCCTGAAACGGCGATGCAAGCGGCCATCGGCGGGTCTGCGTCATCCATCCTCAGCAGCGCCCTCACCACCATCGTCAGCCTGATGATGCTGTGTTTCATCAAGCTCAAGATCGGTGCCGACCTGGGGGTGGTGCTCTCCAAGGGCGTCAGCTTCTCCCTGCTCTGCAATTTCACGGTGCTCCCCTTCCTCATCCTGGCTTTCGACAAAGCCGTGGAAGCCACCCGCAAGAAAGTGCCAGTCTTCCCTGCCCTATCCGTGTCAAGGTTCACCTACCGTTTCCGTTATCCGCTCATGGTGCTGCTACTGTTGATCTTTGCCGGTTTCGCCTATCTGCAAAGAGGCACTTCCATCTCTTTCTCCCCTCAATGGAATAGTACCGCTTTGGCGGAAACGAGTAAGGAAAACGCCGCCCTGCTCATCTATCCCAACAGCTTGGAAGCAAACATCCCCGACTTGATGGACACTTTATCCACCCTTCCCGGGGTTCAACAAGCCCTCAGTTACCCTTCCCTGGTGCAACGACGCCGGACGGTCAAAGAGATGACGGCCTTTTTTGGCGAGTTTGCGCCCGAGAACACCTCCGACTTCCCCACCGACCTGCTGTCGCTGGTCTATTATGCCCGTTTCACTCCGGAGCGCACGGAACGGATGAGTCTTTCCGAGATGATGGACCTCGTTGACGAGCTTTCTGCGCAGGGACTCGTTCCCGAAGGCTACGACCTGAGTTTCGACATGGACGAGCTGCTGGCGCAGGACGAACCCGAGCTTCCCGAGCCCGAACTACCCAATACCGAGAACATCTCTGTGCCCGTTGACACACTCCCCTTGACCGAGGCCATGCCCCAGCCCCTCCCACAGGATGACAGCGTAGTCGCACTCCCCCATCCAACCGTTTTGGAGAAGCAACTGGTTCCTGAAGCGCAAGCTTCAAGTCACTTCACCTACGAGGAAGCCAGCATGGCCTGGAACGCCCCTGAGATGGCCCGTTTGATGCAGTTCAACGAAAGGCAGATCTCCATGCTGTATCGCATGGCGGGACGGCGAGACAAGACCATGACTCCGAAAGAGATGCTGGATTTTGTCCAACACCGAATCCTTTCCGACCAACGCTATTCCATGTTTGTCTCCAAGGAGATGGCGGAGCAGGTGGTTGTTTACCGTGCGGAAATCGACTCCATCCTGGCCGCCGGTCCCGCCCCGGCATCCGTGCCATTGCCGACCGACACGCTCTGGATGGACGAGCAGACCGAGATGCTTGCGGCGTCAGATTCATCGTTCCTGAGCGAGGTGGCTGAAGCACCAGCGGACTCTTTGTTCCAGACCTCCGATGAGATGGAGGTGATGGCGGAGCCTCCTGTGGAGGAGCACTCTTTGGCGGAGCCTCCTGTGGCGGAGCACCTCGTGGTGGAGCCTCCTGTGGCGGAGGAACCTCCCACGCCGTTGGAGGTCCTTGCCGAGATGGCGTTTTCTTCCATGCGGTATTCGTCTGGTCAGATCCATGCCGCCCTAACCGCGGCAGGTTTCTCCATTCCCCGAGACCAGCTTGACCTGCTGTTCCTCTATGCCGGTGCCCGAAACGGGATCGATTCCACCTGGAGCATGTCGCCGGAGGAGTTGCTCGACTTTGTGGCGGACACCCTGTTGGCCGACCCTGCGTTGGGGAATTTGGTCCCCGACAGTGCCCGCGCCATGATTACGGATGCCCGTGCCATGATGCTTTCGGGCGTGGGCCAACTGCGTGGTGAGTCCTATTCAGGAGCCGTGCTTCTCAGCGACTATCCGCCTGAGTCGGACAGCACGTTCGCTTTTGTGGACCGGTTGCGCGCCCTCTCCGACCTTTATCTGCCCGAGACCCATTATTGGATTGGCGAGTCGGAGATGTATAAGGAACTCAAGGACGGATTCCCGCGCGAGTTGCTGTTGCTCACCCTCCTTACGGTGCTGTCCATCTACCTCATCGTGGCCATCAACTTCCGGTCCATCTTCATCCCTATTCCCTTAGTAATGACCATCATGTCAGGCGTTTACGTCAACATTTGGGCCAGTGGATTAGGAGGCAACACCATGTACTACCTCTCCTACCTGATCATCCAGGGCATCTTGATGGGAGCCACCATCGACTATACCATCCTTTTCACGCATTCCTATCTGTCGGCCAGGAACCAGCAACTCGACGTACCCGACGCGCTGGCAGCCGCATACCGTGGGGCTTCGCATTCCATCCTCACCTCGGGGCTCATCCTCATTGTGGTTCCTTTCGTGATGAGCCTGGTGCTGAAAGACCCCATGATTGCCTCCATCCTTTGGAGTTTGGCCATCGGGGCCTTTGCCATCGTCACCCTGATCCTATTTGTGCTTCCCGGCGTGATTGCCGCCTTGAATCTGCCCAGCCGCAAACCTGTTTCCCATCCACTTTCCGATCCTGTTGCCGCTGTTGATCTCCATGACGGCCAGGATGCCGAAAGCGATGGCGACGGTGGCCTTTAGCGCCGCGAAACCCGTGTGAAGCGCCTCGGGGAGCTGGTTAACCTTTGAAAAAAAAGTTGTTGGCAAAACGAAACATCAGACTGATTTCTGCTACTTATAGGCGAAACCAAAACTGTTCACCTATGAAAGAGCAACTCACCCCTCAGTACAACGATGCCGTCAAACAGATCAAGACGGCCATTTTGCAGAGCCAAGCAAAAGCCTTGGCCAGCGTAAACCAGGAACAATTGGCGCTATACTACGGTATTGGGCGATATATCTCCCAAAACTCCCGATCAGGTTTTTGGGGCAAGGATGCTATTGAGACCATTAGCAGGGAATTATCATCAGAAATGCCCGGACTCAGAGGATTCTCCCCACGCAACTTGCGGAATATGAGAATTTTCTATGAACAATGGGAATACCTAGACTCTAATTTGGCAGTTACAACTGCCAAATTACAATCCTCTAATAATGAAAACGATACGATTCATCAGTTACAACTGACGAATTACGAAAACTTCCCAATTACAGCCTTCTTTGGTATTGGCTTTACGCATCACTGCGCCATCCTCACAGGAGTCAAAGCACTTCAAGAACGATTATTCTACATCCAGTTATGTTTTAACCAAAGCCTGACTGTCGAAAGAATCCAACAGCAAATCTCAGAAGACGCCTACCATAATCAAGGCAAAATGTCCAACAACTTCGCCTACACTATGCCTGATTACAAACAAGCCTTCCAAGCCATACAGATGTTCAAAGACTCTTATCTTCTGGATTTTATCAACACAGAACAATTGGGGCAAAGAGAAGAAGATATTGATGAAAGGGTCCTCGAAAATGAAATCGTCCACAATATCCGCAACTTCATCATGACATTTGGCAAAGGCTTTGCCTACATTGGAAGCCAGGTCCATTACGACAAATTAGGTCATGACCATTGGGTTGATCTACTCTTCTTTAACCGAATCCTGCGATCACTCGTGGTAGTAGAATTGAAAAAGGGTATCTTTAAGCCTGCGTATCTAGGTCAGCTTTCCCATTACCTACACATCTTGGATGATGACGAAAGACTTGAAAATGAGAACGCTCCTGTTGGCATCATCCTATGCAAAGATGCTGACAAAACCTTTGTAGAGTACGTCCTCCAAGATTATCCACGCCCCATGGGCGTCGCCACCTATCAGATCCGTCAGAAAAAACTAATGGAACTGCTTCCCGATGAAGAGGAAATTAAAAAGCTACTTTAAGCGCCGATGGGCAAACCACCGCCCTATCCTGTTGCCGCTGTTGATCTCCATGACCGCCAGGATGCCGAAAGCGATGGCGACGGTGGCCTTTAGCGCCGCGAAACCCGTGTGAAGCGCCTCGGGGAGCTGGTTGGAGACGATGTTGTAGCTCGTCCAGAAGATGCCCGCACCCGGCACCAATGGGAAGATGCCGCAGATGAGAAACACCGTGATGGGGCATTTCCGCCCAATGGACTGAAACAAGGCGGTCAAAGTGACCAGTGCCGTAGCACAGAAGACGACCTCGACGGGCGACATGGTGGTGTAACGGCCCAAAACGAGATAAAGCAGCCATCCCATTGTACCGCAAAAGCCTGCGTCAAAATAGTATTTTTGCGGCACGCCAAAGAGCGCCGCAAACGACACTGTGCCCAAAAAGGCGGCGATGAGCTGGATGGCGAAACCAGCAGTCTGAGGGTCGGCGGTGAGCGCACCCAGGACGGGCATCTCCCCAAACACGTTGTCGTCGAACATAAAAGCCAGCGCCACGCCCAACGCGATGCAGAAGAAGGTCAGCAGGGCATCGAGAAGCCTGGTGACCCCGGCGATATAGTCCTCGTTGGCCATGTCGCGGATGCCGTTGGTAAAAGGCACTCCGGGAATCAGGGGGATGATGGCACCGATAATCATATTGCTTAGATGGTCGCCGAGGCCGAGGCGGTACATCCCGATGCAGAGCAAGGTGGCTAGGAGGCCTCCCGTGGCGTTACCCACGATGCGCGACAGCCTTTTGGAACCAACATACAGCATGAACACCCACAGCACGAGTCCGGCAATGAACGAGGCTATGCAGTCCATGAAACCTCCCCCGAAAAGAATACAGAATGCGGCACTGCCCACAGCTGAGGCGAGAATCTGCTCCCAGGCGGGCTTAGCTTTCATGGCTCGGATGGATTTCAGTCTTTGTTCCAGCTGTTCCAGAGAACATTGTCCCTGCTCCACCTCGCGCGAGAGCTGATTGACGGCCACCACTTTGTCGAGGCTTGCCCCTTTGATAGGGATGAACTTGGAACGGGCATAGTCCTTGCCTGTAGCCATAATACCATTGCTAAGCACGAAGAAGCTCTCGCCTTCCACGCCATAATGGCTGGCAATGCGCCGCATGGTCTCTTCCACGCGCGAGATTTCCGCACCGTTTTCAAGGAGAATGGATCCGGCCTCGTAAGCGAGGTCCAAGGTTTTAGGGGTATCAATCATGGTGATGTTGGGTTTGCGTGTTTGGGGATAAAGGTCATCATTGAAAAATGTGTAAAAGTACAAATATTTCTTCTAAGCATGTAACATTTCAAGAATTCTGGTACTTATAGGCACCTATCAATCTTTTTTATCCATGTTAGCATTCAAGAAATACAATTCCATCGAGAACTCCTTCGACAAAGAGTTCATGGAACGGGTGATGACCGAAATACCATCGGATCAAGTTTATGTGGTTCAAGAAAAGGTCCACGGCACCAATACCAGTTTCCTTTGCGACGGAAAGGAGGTGATGTTCGCCAAAAGGACCTCCATCCTTGCCGAAGACGAGTCTTTCTACAATTATCCCGAACTGGTGGACCAGTATCGGGAGCGGGTTCTCGGCCTCTTTGAGGAGCTCAAAACAAGATACCCCGAGGTGATGCAGATCTCGGTCTTTGGCGAGATGTTCGGCGGGTTTTATCCCCATAACGATGTAAAAGCCGACCACAGCTCACTCATCCAAAAAGGCGTGTACTATTCGACCCATCATGATTTCTACGCCTTTGACATCTTTCTTTTCGAAGGCGATGACGGCAAGTATCTTCCCGTGGAGGAAGCCAACCGTCTATTTGAGGCTCACGGGTTTTTCTTCGCCCGAACGCTATTTGAAGGAACGCTTCAAGAATGCCTCAACTATCCCAATATGTTCCAAAGCAAGATAGCCGAATGGCTGGGACTACCCGCCATCGAAGACAACAACTGCGAAGGTGTCGTCATCCGTCCAGTTGAGCCGAGATACTTGAGAAACGGATCACGGGTGCTCATCAAAAACAAAAACAATCGGTTCGCCGAAAAAAAGAGCGCCAAGACACGAAACAAATTGTTCGACGAGCCCGTCCCCTACAGCGAGGCGTTGAAAGCCTTGATTGAAGAGAGCGAAGCATACGTCAACGAAAACCGCCTGTACAATGTGTTGAGTCATCTCGGCGAGATACGTGTTCCCCAAGACTTTGGAAAGGTTATCGGACTCATGACCAAAGACGCATTGGATGACTTCCTGAAAGAATATGGAGACGAGTATCTGTCGCTAGAAAAAGGTGAGCAAAAAGTGCTGAACAAAGCGTTAAACAGTTTGTGCGCCACCCAGGTTAAAAAGGAGTTCCTCTTTCTCCCTTGAGTGTCAGGCGGATTCATTCAACAATGATTCTAACAGCCCTTCACAACCTTCCAACACATCCTGCCACGTAGCCTCGAAATCGCCCGTGTACCACGGATCGGCCACCTCACCTGGACGACCGGTGTAATCCATGAGGAGGCTGATCTTGTGGTCGGGGTCGCCGCCCAAGAGACGATTCAAGTTGCGGATGTTGTTGCGGTCCATCACGATGATGTGGTCATAATGGCGGTAGTCGCCATGGGTCATTTGTCGGGCTGTCTTACCCTGACAGCCTATGCCATGTTCGGCGAGTTTGCGTCGTGCCGGTGGATACACGGGGTTGCCGATTTCCTCGGTGGAGGTCGCTGCCGAAGCTATCTCAAACAGGTTTTGGAGTCCACGCTCCTCCACCAGATGTTTCATGACGAACTCCGCCATCGGACTGCGGCAGATGTTTCCGTGACAGACAAAAAGGATTTTGTGTTTCATTTCAGGTTATTTGCTGCAAAGATAAAAATAACTATTTTTGCGCACAAGAAACAACCGAATCGCTATGAAAAAAAAGTTATTGACCATTGTGACGCTCATGCTGGCCTGCACAATGATGGCACAAGAAAATGAATCAGAGACTATTTCACTCGAAGACATCGAAAAAAATTGGGCTACCAAGACCATCGACAACGTGATCAATGGGAGCATCGGCATCATGCTCGAAAGCTTCGACATGGCTTGGCCGACCTGGATGGTGGGTGCTGTGCGTGAGACCATGGAACAAGGTCTTGACAAAGCAGTGCTCGATCCCGAGACAGGTTTGACAGTCACTGTCGATGCCAAGAACGACTTCGTAGCGCTGCAAGATGACGGCACCGACGGCGCTTATATGTCGGCGCATGTTTGGGATCGCGATAACGGGCACCGTCTGCTTGCCATCCGCATGGGCAAACCCACAGACCCTTGTCTGGAATTCGTGTGCTTTTACGACTACGACCCTCAGCAAAAGGCCCTTACCCCTGAACCCGACATTCTGAAAGGCTACCGTTGGAGCGACAGGGAAACTTTCACACAGATCTACTACCACTTGCCGAGGACGGGTAACGACTTGACGGCAGATGAATGGTCAGATGACGGCCCACTGCGTCATACGTTCACTTGGAATGGCATGAAACCCGTTTATGCCACAACAGAGCCCTTCGATCCAGATGAATACTGGAATCAGCCCCTCTACGTCAATTTTGAAGGTGCCAGCCCCAACATCAAAGACTTTGTCACGGCCCTGCTCTCACGCGAGGAAATCGGCGAATCGCTCAACAGTATGAAGCTAAGCTGGAACCTCTTCCTCAACGGGATGAATCTGATGCCTGGTGAATTGATCACCGCCGACACCCAGAACGGATATGTCTGCTACGAATCGGAAGAGACAACAGAATCAGAAACAGTACGTTTAGTCATCGAGTGTTGCTACTGGAACTATGCCGACAAACAACATAAATTAGTGGCGCTCACCAATGACCTTTATATTGATGGCAAGCCTGTTTTCGGACAATATACGGGCATTGAATTCTATGTTTATGACCATGCCACAAACAGTATGAAGGTTGCCTTTGGTTCTGACCTAGGGGTCGATTTTGACACCCCTTCTGACACGAATGCCATTACCCATTCATTGCCCCGCCAAGGCAAGACCATGGTGATTACCGCCCATACTCCTTCAAAAAAGATAGAGAAACGCCTGACGTGGGACGGCTCAAAATTCAAGTAGGAGTAACCTTTTCAGAATTGCTCTCCTTTAAGCAACAGAAAAACCAGCACCACCCAGACGACAGTCCACAACGGGACCAGCATGTTGAGCTTGACATGCTTGGTTTTATGCCGGAACGCGTTATGGCTGAACAACTTGAAGTGGAGGTGCCTCCCACGCCTTTGGAGATCCTCGCCGAAATAGTGTTTTCCTCCATGCGGTACACTTCAAGTCAGGTGTATGCCGCGCTTTCCGGCGGGTATTGCGGTACCCAAAGAGCAGCTCGACCTGCTTTTCCTCTATTCTGGCACGCGAAACGGCATCGATTCTACCTGGAGCATGTCGCCGGAGAAGCTGCTTGACTTTGTGGCGGACACCCTGTTGGCCGATCCCGCCTTGGGTACAATGGTTCCAACCGGAATGAAACATCAGGCCCTTTTCTGGTACTATTAGGTGAAACAAAAAAGTTCACCTATGAAAGAAAAACTCACCCCCCAGTACAACGATGCCGTCAAGCAAATCAAAACGGCCATCTTGCAAAGCCAAGCGAAAGCCTTGGCCAGCGTAAATCAGGAACAGTTGGCGCTTTACTATGGTATTGGTCGATATATCTCCCAGAATTCCCGGTCGGGATTTTGGGGCAAAGACGCCATTGAGACCATAAGCAGGCAACTATCTTCCGAGATGCCGGGACTCAGAGGTTTCTCCCCGCGCAACCTACGGAATATGAGAATGTTTTATGAGCAATGGAAGGTGCTTGACACAAATTTGGCAGACGCGTCTGCCAAATTAGGAAAAATCGAAAACGCTTTAATACCAGCCGCACTTGCAGACATTCCTGTTGCCGCTTTTTTCAGCATCGGCTTTTCACATCACGTTATGATTTTGTCAAAAGCAAAAACCTTCAAAGAGCGCAAATACTACATCCAACTATGTGCAGATTTACAGCTAAGTCACGAAGCACTAGAACGAACCATCTCCGAAGACGCCTATCATAGTACCTTCTGGATTTTATTAACACCGAACAATTGGGACAACGGGAAGAAGACATCGATGAACGAGTCATAGAAAACGAAATCGTTCACAACATACGAAACTTTATCATGACTTTCGGAAAAGGCTTCTCTTTTATGGGCAGCCAAGTCCATTATGACAAACTGGGACATGACCACTGGGTAGATCTATTGTTCTTCAACCGAATTCTGCGATCACTGGTAGTGGTAGAACTAAAGAAGGGAGCTTGATGGCGAGAACCCGCCAGTGGGCATCATCCTATGCAAAGATGCTGACAAAACTTTTGTGGAGTACGTCTTGCAGGACTTCCAGCGCCCCATGGGCGTCGCCACCTATCAAGTCAGCCAGAAAAAACTGATGGAGCTGCTTCCCGACGAAGAAGAGATGAAAAAACTCATGTCATGACAACCAAAAAACAATAGTTGATTATCTTTGCAGCATCATTCAGAAACACTAAACCCAATGAAACAGAGTATCCTTTTGGCTATCTTCCTCTGGGGAGTCGCCCTAACGGCCTTGGGGCAGGACGCCCCGGAGCGGCCGCAACAAGTGCAGGTGATGAGCTATAACGTGCGGCACTGTTCCGGTATGGATTGGGTGTTGGACTACGACCGTACTGCCGAGGTGATCATTCAACAGCAGCCCGACATTGTGGCTCTGCAGGAGCTTGACAGCATGACCTCGCGCAGTGAACAGCGGTACCAATTGGGTGAGTTGGCCCTCCGCACCCAGTATCATCCCGTGTTCGGAAGCGCCATCGACTTCGACGGGGGGAAATACGGTGTGGGCGTCCTTTCCCGTGAGGTTCCTCTGAGTACCAAACGCATCCCCTTACCAGGGGAGGAACCCAGAGTGCTATTGGTAGTGGAGCTACAAGATTTCGTGATGGCTTGCACCCACCTCGATCTTGAAGAGGAGCCTCGGTTGGCGTCGGTACCCCTCATCGTGGAAGAGGCCCAGCGTTGGCAGAAGCCATTCCTCCTCGCAGGCGACTGGAACGCACCTCCCGACTCAGAACTCCTGCGGGAAATGTCCAAGCACTTCACTATCCTTTCCAACAACGAGGCCTCTTACCCTGCCGACACCCCAACAGAATGCCTCGACTACATCGCCTCTTTCGGGAACTGGCCCGTGGAGGCCATAGCCTCCCATGTGTTGGACGAGCCTGCGGCTTCCGACCATCGACCGATAGTGGTGTGGTTAAAGCTGAGATAGCAATACAACCTTGAGTCGTGCAGAACTCTAAATGGAGCAATCATAGAAACTCGTTTTTCAATTATTTCACAAAAGTACTATTGTTTTACCGCCTTGCTTGCAAATAATCCGGATTACCAAGCATCTGAATAATCACATCGCGGAACCTCACTTTGAAATCATCGCTCTGCTGATACTCTTTGTAAAGAGAATTGTCGCCTTTTCGCTTCTTCCTCATGATGCGGTCAATGATATCAATCATTAGGGCATCCACAGCCTCTTGGTCAGGATTGCCAACTACCAATGTTTTGTAGTCATCGTCGTCGGCAACGGATTGTGCCACGCTAATCAATTTCATTTTTTGGTCATCGGGAGTAGCATCCCAACCTTTGAACCAACGTTCATTGAACTCTTTAAGAATCTCATCCAAAGGGTCCTTGCTTTCCTCAGTAACTCCTGCATAGACCATCGTTGGGGTCAAAGGATCAATCGTAGATTCTCCAGCATCCAAAGTGATGGTTTCATTCAAGGCAGTACGGCGAAGTCCGTAGGTATTCAAGTCCACCGAATCCAACAAGTCTTTGAGGCCGTCATCACCTTTGTCAGTAACGTGCAAATTTGGGATAAGATAGCGTAGGAACCAGAACAGCTTTTCCCAATCTTTCATCTCAAACGGCATAATGGCAGCCACCCTCGAATAGATTTTCACAAACTGCTTACATTTCATCTTGAAATCTGCCTTGCCGTTTTCAGGCCATTCTATTTCCATGTTGAAACGATCTGCGGCTCTATCAATGATAGGTGCCCATTGGTCAGCGGAGGCTCCATGAATGTACAACTCAATAAAGCCGTCAACCTCCTCCATTTCAAATACGCCAAACGACAACAAAGTGTTTTTCAATTCGTGAAGGATGTTGACATCAGTGGCCTCCGACAATGTTGTGGAAGTGTAGAATGGATCAAAAGCCTCTTTAATGCCCTCCTGCGTGTTATAGAAGTCCAAAATAAACAAGTCTTCGCTCAGTTTTCCCAATTCGGGAGCGGAGCGATTCAAGCGTGACAATGCCTGGACGGCCAAAACACCATCTAAAGGCTTGTCCACATACATGGCGCACAGTTTATCCTGATCAAAACCCGTCAGGTATTTGTTTGCGACCACCATAATACGATATTCGTCAGCATTGAACCGCTCAGCGGTTTGGGATTCAGGGAAGCCGTTCAAACCAGCTTCAGTATAATTTTGTTCGTCCATTCTCTTTTCACCGCTAAATGCAATCAGTATCTTGTATGGCAGGGCCTTCTTCTGTGCGATCTCATTCAAGGCTTGGTAATACTTAATGGCACATTCGATATCCTTGGTCACCACCATTGCTTTGGCTTGACCTTTAAGCTTGTGACTGCGGAAAATCTTCGCGTCAAAATGAGTCAGCATGACATCAGCTTTGGCAGCAATCGTCTTGGGATCACGCTCAACAGCACTCCTCAACTTCTTTTGCGCCTTTTCGTTATTGTACTCAGGGTTCTCCTCAATGCTCTTAGTGAGTTCGTAATAACTCTTGTAAGTGGTGTAGTTGGTCAGCACATCAAGGATAAAGCCTTCTTCGATGGCTTGTTTCATGCTATAAAGATGATATGGATGGAAACCTCCTTCCGAATCTTTAGTGCCAAAACGCTCCAACGTTTCCCTTTTAGGGGTGGCAGTAAATGCAAAGTAAGAGCAGTTGGTACTCATCTTACGGTCTTTCATCAATTGCTCTAACAGTGCGTCGATATCGCCCCCATCCATGTCAGCATCCTTTTGGGTAGTGGCATTCATCTTGTCGGCGGCAATGCCTGACTGCGAGCTATGGGCTTCGTCTATGATAATGGCGAAATTGCGGTCGCTCACATTACAAATAACATCACAGATATATGGAAATTTCTGTATAGTAGTGATTATTATCCGTTTACCATCCTCGATATGTTGTTTGAGTCCTGTTCTTTTTTTATTGCTTCCACTATCTGCACAATCAGCATGGGCAACTATTTTGGCACTCTGCCCGAACATTTTGATGTTATCGGTAATCTGCTTATCAAGTAAACGTCGATCAGTGACCACGATAACTGAGTTGAACAAAGGTGCATCCACTGCTTTGGCCCTCACTGCATCCATTGATTTAGGACAGGTATTGATGAGTTTATACGCCAACCATGTCAACGAATTCGACTTCCCCGAACCTGCGGAATGTTGGATAAGATAGGTTTTACCCACACCAATCTCCGACACATCATCCACCAGTTTGCTCACCACATCCAGTTGATGATAGCGCGGAAAGATCAGTTTCTTGGCGTTCTTCATGACATGCGGCACCTTCTTCTGCGTCTTGGCTTCACCGTAGTCGAAACAGACATAGTTCTTGATGATGTCCGACACCGTGTCTTTCTGGAGAATACGCTCCCACATATAGGATGTCTTATAACCACCTTGGGGGCTCACTGGATTGCCTGCTCCCTGACCGTTAGGAAGACCTTGGTTGAAGGGCATAAAATAGGTTTTAGCAAGGTTCAGCCGGGTGGTGAAATACACCTCGTCCTTGTCCATGGTGAAATGTGCCAGGCAACGGCCAAAGTTAAGCAAGGTTTCCTTTGGGTTTCGTTCAGCCGACTTGTATTGCTTCTGTCCGTCGTATTTGGCGGTTTGGTGTGTCCAGGGGTTCTTCAGCTCGAAGGTGAAGATAGGCAAACCGTTGACGAACAGCACCATGTCGATTTCCAGCCCTGGGTTGGCGACCGAGAACGTCTGCTGGCGTGTGAGCGAGAACTGGTTTTGGGCGTATTTCAGCTTTGAGGTCTCGCTGTCGGCAGCCGAGGGTTTGGGGTAGAACAACGAAAGATGGATGTTGTCCACGTCCACACCTTCGCGCAGTACCTTGATGACGCCGAAGGTCTCGATGTCCTTCGAGATGCGCTTAGGCAGTTCGGTTTTCAGGTCCTTGCCTTTATATTCATCCAGCACGTTTTGATGCGTGCTCTCCAGGAAAGCCCACAGCCGCCGCAGGTCGATGGCCAGTTTCTTGTCCATGTCCTTGGGCAGGCCCCAATAGTATTGTTGCGCGTTGGGCGACTGGGCTTCCTCGTCGTTCTGCCCGCTCGCCGTACGTTCCTCGTGGGTGCTGCCCACCAGGGCTTTCTCTATGAGCGCCTCGAAGGCTTGTTCGTTGGTTTTGCTTAATATCATACTTATAAACTAGTTATTACACCTAACTTTATTAGTTCAGATTCCAACGTTGGAATGCCAGCTCCTGGAATATAGGTTGTCCCATTTTTGGAAATGTCATACAGACCTCCGTAAACTGAGGAAACCCTAATGGTATCAGTACCGCAGGCGAACTCCACATAGGCTCCATAATTACCCTTTAAATGATCGATTTTGGCACTTCCAAGTTTCATATAGAGATAAGAGGTCACTAATTCATAGCGTATGGCTGTTCGCATAGTCTCAGAACGGAAATAATACACATGGTCGTCATCACCGGAAATGTAGACAAACCTTGAATTTGTCCTTACTATGTCACGCCAAAATTCAAATAGTCTTTGTGGGGATGCATTTATGACAAAATACCGCCAATCCGATTGAGTCACTGCTGATTTATGATTGTTTATATACGTATCTAGAAAACTTTCAAAGTTATAAGATGGATACATTTTAATCCACTCACCTATTAGCTGTTGGAATAATACCCCATATATCCCCGATCCATTATCATCACGAAGGTATCGTTTCCAGCTATAATCACGATGGTAATCGAAGCGTCTCAAACTACCAAGTCCCGAGGTGTTAGTCGTTGTACGATGGTCTCGAACACACAACAAGGCCTGGACAAGTTTCACGCTTATTAGCCCAGAGTCATTCCACACAAACGAATTCAACTTTTCCATATAGCGTTCAAATGCAGAATGATCATATTGTCCTGTAGACATTTTTGACCATGATAAAGGTGCTATTATTTGTCCCCAAAGATAAGAATGTTCCTCTGCAGCAATGATAAACCTGTCCCATTTCGCTGACATTCCATATGTATTATCAAGACGAAGGTCGGCTTTTATAGCCTCTTCGTCAAGACGTGCTTGCTCTTGCCCGTATGGATTAGACTTTATATAATCTCTAACAAAAACCAACATATTTGCATACATTGATGATGGATTAAAATACGCTTTCAGCCAAAGATCAATGGCATTGATGGACTTATTGGCATCTCCGACATTATTCAAACCAGCTGTCTTATTCTCGGGCAAAAACACATTGCGGATAAACCGCATCCATTCTATGAAATTTGACTGTTCGACAGGATCTGATGCTATCGTTGAAGCGGGACGTTTTTTAAGATAGGCCATCATTGCATAGAACATCACCCTGACATTATGTGTTGTACTATTCGAAAGGAAGTTATCCAGAAGGGTATAGTTATTATCACTATAAAAACGGAAACCTTTGGAACGGATTAATTGAAACACATCATTCCATTTTCCATTATCATCATACAGCATATTGTCGATGTCGGTGAGCACGGCTGCAAAATCGATTGTCGATATTCCATTGGGTATCTTTAGACTCCTTTCATGTTGTGCATAATCAACATAGTTGTCAACCACCTTGTCCATGTCGTTGGTAACGCTGTTTTCAAGGATAATCCCATAATCCAGTGCATCCTTCATCGTCGGTGCGGTATGCTTGATGTCTACATTGAAAAACGATTTTGCTATCATCCTGAGAATCAACCTTTCGAGTTTCTCCTCCACACTTTTAATGTCTTTTAAGGACGGGTCGGATGATACAATTAGGGTGTTCCAACAATAATCAGCCCATTTCCCATCGATTTTATCTTGCCAATCTATCACCAAGGAGGCGTTAGTATGGGGTAATCCTTGGATTTCCATTTCCTCTTCAAGTGTAGATTTGATTTCCTCAAAATGAGTCAACGCTTTTCCTCTGGCATTCATCTTTTCAAACAATTCATCCCCATCGCATTCCAAATTGTCTAAAAGTTGAAAAGTAATATTATCAAGGTTCCCTCTATTCATGATACCATCTTCATATTTCAGTCCCATTTCTGTCATCAAGTTGTATATGCTTTCGATCACCACAATCATGGAGCAGATGTTGGGATCGTCATGCCAATCCCATTTAAAGTCTTCTAACGTGGTAATATAATCCATTAGATTTGGGACTTCTTTTTCAGGGTATCTAAGTCGATTGAGCATTGGGTCTATCTTTCCATCGTCATCTTTTTCCGTCTCCCATTTGGTCTTGTTTTCCTCGTTGCTTTTCTTCGTTTCATCAACAATTTTCCTCCACGAATCAATAATCAATTTGGCGTCTTTCGTGACCAACCAATTGCAGAATTCTTCACTTGTAGGACGGGTTTCATAAATAAACAAAGAATGTTTCCCATCTTTGTCTATCAAAGCGTTGGCTCTTCCATAAAACCAGTAAAACAGGAACAAGGTGGTCACCCTCTGCTGCCCATCAAGAGGATCAAACACAACCCCAGGGTTCTGTTTGAAATCGTTAAAATTCTTGATAGAGCAAATGGTTCCCTTTCTCATCATATACCCATAAACGAAATCGAAAGACAGGTCTCCTCTTTGACCAAATAAGACTTGCATCATGTCGGTAAGCAAAAATCGTCTTTTCCTTTTGACGTTTTCTGTGTCCCTGCCTTCAGCATAATCGCGCTGGATTTTTGGAATACGAACGGGTATCTCACATTGCTTCACTCCAGTACTAACAGTATCATCGGGCAGTTCTATTCTATAGGGTAAACTTTTATGTAAAAGTCCGTTCAAACTAATTTTTGTCATAGCAGTGCATTTTTTATTGTGAATTGAATCGCTTTGAGGTAATCGTCCTGATCCTCTTTTCTCCATCTCATCATATTGAAAGCTGAAGATGCATTTGTAGTCCTGGTGTAGTATTTAAGAAACAAATACTTGGTGCATAATGGGATATATACGCCTTCCTGGTCACAACGTTTCAAAGTCTTAAGTTTATTGGGGTAAAGCGCATTTTTATATTCTCGGTTGATCGTACTATTCAACAATGTAAGATTGCCAATGGAATCACTGTCGGCCGAGATAGTCGCATCTGAGACATTAGGATTACCATAGGCATAATAAGACACAACCTTTCTTCGATACGATTTGAATTCATCCCTAGTATCCTTGCCCGTCTTTGAAAATTTCTTTAACAAGTGGACGCCCTCAATGATCAGATCTCTTGCAATGGATGCAGCATGCGTCCATTTGTTCGTTGCTTTGTCCTTTTCAAGTCTGTCTTCCCAAAGACATGGAAAAGCTTGGCTCTTGACCCATTCTATCTTCTCCTCAATCTTTTCAATAGGATTGTCGGTCTGCGAGTTGACATGTTCTATGTCATAGGAGCCGTCTCTATAGCTGTCAAACGGGAATTTGAGTCCATATTTGTCACATGACACGACATTAAAAAGCAGCAATACTTTTCTAACAGCATCAGAGTGTTCCTTATAATTCAAATAACCCAAATCAGGTTCGCCCGACGAATCGAACGAAATCCCTTTCGCCGTGAGGACCTGTTTTGCCATATTATTAAGAACAGTAACGGTAGCCCCGGTTCCTATTTCACGATTAATCCCTGAAATGCTTTTGCCACATTCCACTAGATAGCCTACATAGTTATGAATATGGGCATCTTCATGCCATTTGCAAAGCTTGTCGAAATGACGCTTGATGCCGTCCCAGAGCGTTTCCAAATCCGATGCAGTGAAGGTAGGCGAGTTCATTTTTTTGTAGTAATAAAGATAGGATTGCTTTTCCTTGGAACTGACATCGCTCTCCCTAATAAAGTCAAACAATAGGTCCAGTCGATTTTGATACTCCTTGTTTCTTGGGGAAATCATCTTCCAAAGGCTATCATCCTGGAGTTTTCTCCCCATATCATCCCATTTCCTTACGAGAGTTTCGATGGTTAGTGACGAACCAAGAGGCGCACCGAGCTTCTTCAAGAATAATATGAACAATGCCTTGATAAGTTCCGAAGCGGTTAAGCCAATCTTGCCTCGATTAAGTCTGTTGAACACTTCGATATCGTGTATTCGATTGGCGGCAACAGGACCGTTCGAACTTGCCGGCTCAACATTATACCAAATGAAAACTGCCCTCAAAAGAGGGAAAGGATTTGCGCCTCTTGACGCATCGGGATTAAGCAAGGCTTCCTTCAACTTATCCTGTAGTTGACCATTATTATTGTCGACTACGTCATCATACCATTTTTCAATCCTGTCTTTAGCTTTTCTGACATAATAGCAGTCTTGGTTGTCGTTGGGCACAGGATAGTCATAATCGGAAGACGATTTTTCGTAGGTGATTCTTCCGAAATCAAGTTGTTTACGGCTATCATATCGGATGGTGAACAAAGGGTTATTTTGCTTCAACTTTTCTTTGAGACACTTAAGAATTAGTAGCATTGTAGTGAGTCGCTGTTGTCCATCAAGAACCTCCCATTCCCAATCTATGCCATTATATCGAGGCTTCACCATGAGAGGCTGAAGATAATAGTTAGCCTTGCCTGTGGGATGGGCTATGACAAAATTTGTCAAGTCATTAAGCAAATCATCCACTTGTTTGGTCTCTTCATTGGCATTGTTCCCATCGCCCGACTCCCATCGATACCCTCTTTGGTATGATGGGATCGTAAAATGGTAAGTCCCTGTCAACAGCTCGCTGACAGGCATTTGGATGGGATCATTATACCCTACCAAATAATTTGAGTTCGTCAAATCCATATCTTTAAATACTATTGTTATTTGTTATTGTCTAATTTCATTTAGCGCACCCTCACCTTTCCCGTCACCACTTCATTGATGATAATCTGCTTCCGCTCCTGAAGAAGGGAGATTTGATTGTTTGCTGTTTCTATTGCAGTATCTATAGGTATTCGTATGTTATCTATGTAATCTGTTATGCGTTTTTGTTCGTCAAATGGAGGCACAACAATTTTTTCATTCCTAATTGTTTCCTGACTAATA